>DATAAF010000097.1:0-82827 GCA_036260255.1 Acidimicrobiales bacterium
AGGGGGGCCTGCCCCCCTCCCGAGAAATTCGGGGGTGGTGTAATTGGCAGCACGGCAGCCTTTGGAGCTGTCCGGTTCAGGTTCGAGTCCTGACCCCCGAGCGCACGAAGGGGTAGAAAGTAGGGCGTGAGGCTGCGTCCCCTCTCTGCTGTGGTGATGGCGGCGGGTGCGGGAACGCGAATGAAGTCGACGCTCCCCAAGTCGCTCCATCCGCTCTGCGGGCGGGCGATGCTGCTGCATGTTCTCGACGCCCTCTCGCTGGTGTACGTCGACCGGGCCGTCGTGGTCGTGGGCCACGGCGCCGAGCGGGTCACCAAGACGCTGCACGAGGAGGCGCCCCCCGACCTGGCGATCGACTTCGTCGAGCAGCACGTCGGCCGGGGCACCGGCGACGCCGTCTCCGTCGCCCTCACTGCGTTCCCCGACGACGATCTCGACGACGGCGACATCGTGGTCCTGCCCGGCGACACCCCGTTGATCACGCCCGAGACGCTGCACGAGCTGGTCGAGGAGCACCGCCGCACGGACGCCGCCGCGACGGTGCTCACCGCCCGCCTCCCCGACGCCACCGGCTATGGGCGGGTGCTACGGAGCAAGGACAGTCGGGTGCGCCGCCTGGTCGAGGAGCGCGACGCAACCGAGGCGGAGCGGGAGATCGCCGAGGTGGCGACCTCGATCTACTGCTTCCGCCGCAGCCTGCTGGCGCCCGCCCTCCGCCGCCTGAGCCCGGAGAACGCCCAGGGCGAGTACCACCTCACCGACGTGATCGGCGTTCTGGCCGAAGCCGGCCACCGGGTGTCGGCCCTGACGGCCGAGGACCCCATGGAGACGGTCGGGGTCAACGACCGGTTCCAGCTGGCGGTGGCGGAGGCGGAGCTGCGCCGGCGCATCAACAGCGAGTGGATGAAGGTGGGCGTGACGATGGTCGATCCCGCCCGCACCGTCGTCGACGCCCACGCCCAGCTGGCGGCCGACGTCGTCCTCCAGCCCAACGTGATGCTGCAGGGGCGCACCGTCGTCGGGGCGGGAGCCGTCCTCGGGCCCGACGTCCGCCTGGTCGACTGCGCGGTGGGCGAGGGGGCGCGCATCGAGACCACCGTCGGCTACGACGCCGAGATCGGCCCCGACGCCGCCGTCGGCCCCTTCGCCTTCCTCGCCCAGGGGAGTCACGTGCCCGAGGGGTTCACCACCGGCCCGTTCTACACTGCAACTGCGGGCGACGACGAGAGCGTGTAGGCCCATGGAGTTCATCCCCAAGAGGCGGCTGGAGCTGTTCGCCGGCCGGTCCAACCTGCCGCTGGCGGAGGCCATCGCCCGTCACCTGGACGTCCAGCTGGGCGAGCACAACCTGGCCGAGTTCGCCAACGGGGAGGTGCACTGCCGTTTCGGTGAGTCCATCCGCGGCTCCGACGTCTTCATCGTCCAGACCCATGCGCGGCCGGTCAACGAGGCGATCATGGAGCAGCTCATCATGATCGACGCCGCCCGGCGGGCGTCGGCCAAGCGCATCACCGCCGTCTGCCCGTTCTACGGCTACGCCCGCCAGGACCGGAAGGCGTCGGGGCGTGAGCCGATCACGGCGAAGCTGCTGGCCAACATGCTCACCACCGCCGGCGTCGACCGGGTGGTCAGTGTCGACCTGCACTCGGGGCAGATCCAGGGCTTCTTCGACGTCCCCTTCGATCACCTCACGGCCATGCCCGTGCTGACCGACTACGTCCGCCAGAACTTCGGCAGCGACGTGGTGATCGTGTCGCCCGACGCCGGGCGGGTGAAGGTGGCCGAGCGCTTCAGCCAGCACCTGCACGCCGACCTGGCCATCGTCCACAAGCGGCGGCCGCGGGGCCTGGCCAACCAGGTGATGGCCCTCGACGTGGTGGGGAAGGTCGAGGGTCGGGTCTGCGTGCTCATCGACGACATGATCGACACCGCCGGCACGATGTGCGCGGCGGCCGAGCAGCTGGTCGAGCACGAGGCGGTGGAGGTGCACGCCATGGCGACCCACGGAGTGCTGTCCGACCCGGCCATCGACCGTCTCAAGAACTCGGTGATCTCCAAGGTGGTGATCACCGACACCCTCCCGCTCGAGGACGACCGCCGCATCGACAAGATCGAGGTGCTGTCGGTCGCCAAGATCATCGCCGACGCCTTGGACGCGGTGTTCGAGGACACGTCGGTGTCGGAGATCTTCGGCGGCGCGAACCAGACCTGAGGTTCGCGTCGGCCCGGTAGGCTGGGGGCGCTCCCCACGCACCGCCCCAGGAGGACGCGCGACATGGAAGACGTAGCCCTTGCCGCCGAGCCCGGCCGGCCCACGGGCAGCGCTGCGGCCCGGCGCCTGCGCGCCGCCGGGAAGGTCCCCGCCGTCCTGTACGGCCACGGCATCGATCCTCAGGCGGTGGCGGTGGACGGGCGGTCGCTGCGGCTGGCGCTGAGCCAGGAAGGGGGCGTGAACGCTCTGCTCAACCTCGATATCGGGGGGACGAAGCACCTGGCCATGGCCCGCCAGCTGCAGCGCGATCCGGTGCGGGGGACGGTCGCCCACGTCGACTTCGTGATCGTGCGCCGCGACGAGGTCGTGTCGGCGGACGTGCCCGTGCACCTGGTGGGCGAGCCCGAGAAGGTCCAGCGGGCGGACGGCCTGGTCGAGCAGCAGCTGTTTACCCTGACGGTGCACGCCACGCCGGCGAACATCCCCACCGCCGTCGAGGTGGACATCTCCGGGCTCGACATCGGCGACGTCATCCGGGTGGGCGACCTGTCGCTGCCGTCGGGGGCGACGACCGACCTCGACCCCGAGGAGCCGGTGGTGGCCGGGCAGGCGTCCCGGGTGGCGGCGGAGATCGAGGCGGTCGAGGCCGAGGAGGCGGAGGCGGCCGGTGTCCCGGCCGAGGAGGTGGCGGCCGAGGGCGCGGCGGCGGGCGCGGGTGCGGCGGCGGGCGCGGCGGGCGCGGGCGCGACGGCTGGCGGCGACGAGGCCGGCGGAGGCCAGGGGGCGTAAGAGCTGCTCCGAGAGCGGACTGGCGCCGCCGCCGACCTGGTGGTCGTCGGCCTCGGCAACCCCGGCCCGAGCTACGAGGGGACCCGGCACAACATCGGGGCAGAGGTGGTGGGCCTGCTGGCGGGCCGCCACGGTACGCCGCTGCGGAAGGGCAAGGAGCGGGCCCTGGTGGCCGAGCCGCGGGTGGACGGCAGGCTGATGGTGCTGGCGTTCCCGCAGACGTTCATGAACCTTTCGGGCGAGTCGGTGGCCCGCCTGGTGCGGCGGTACGGGATCGCCGACAACCTGTCCAAGCTGGTGGTGGTGCACGACGAGCTGGACCTGCCCCCGGCCAGGGTGAAGATCAAGGAGGGGGGCGGCACGGCCGGCCACAACGGCCTCGAGTCGCTGCGCAGCCACCTGCACTCGGGCGCCTTCGTGCGCGTGCGCATCGGCATCGGCAAGCCGCCGGGGCGCATGGAGGGGGCGGACTACGTGCTGCGCCGGCCGTCGAAGGCGGAGCAGGTCGACCTCGACGTCGCCATCGAGGAGGCCGCCGAGGCCGTCGAGCTCATCCTCGCCGAGGGCCCCGCCGCCGCCATGAACCGCTTCAACTGACCCCCGCCTCGCGGGCCCTGGCGAATTGGGTGACGAAAGTGGTTGGATTTCGCGCTCTCAGCGCGCCGGAACGGGCTGACGGGCGGCGGCGATGGCCTCCGCTACTCGCAGGGGCACGACCCACGGACGGACGAAGACGTCTTCCTCGGTGATCCGGACGACCGTCAGTCCGAGCTCGGCCAGCTGCGCGTCCCGCCGCTGATCGCGCTCTCGGTCGGACGGCGAGGTGTGGTGCACCACGCTGTCGACCTCGACGACGACCGGTGCCCCGGTGATCCGCAGGTCGACCCGCCCGATCCAGTTCTCGCCCCCCAGGTCGACCTGGCGATCGGCGACGATCCCCGCTTCTTCGAGGAGGGCGATGGCCCGTGCCTCCAGACCGGACGCCGGTGGGACGTAGCCCGGCGGCCATCCCTGGAGGATCTCGCGCATATCGGCGATTCCGGGTCGGCCGCGGGCGGCCAGCTCGTCGAGCATCCGGCGCAGGCCGGTCAGGACGGCCGGATTGCTGCTGACCGCGTTCTCGACCGCGCGCTTCGTGCGCTCGAACCGGGCACCGCGGACGCCGGCCAGGTCGAAGAGCGTTCGGGGCAGGGTCGTGACCCGTAGGCCATCGATCACGGTCACATGGTGCGCAGGCAAGCAGCGCGACTCGTGGACTTGCCCCACCATCGGTACCCCGCGCTGGGCGTCCCGTTGGCGCGAGATCTCAACCGGCCCCGGCCAGTAGCCGGGCAGGCCGAGCAGGGCGGCCGCCGACTCGTGGGAGACGGCGGCACCCGGACCGGCATCGACCAGGGCGACCATGAGCTCCTGCTGCCAGGTCGGCGGGGACCCGGCCAGGATGAGCGCCTGCGGCCCGTGCGGTAGGAGGATGCCCTTGGCGACCCGCGAACGGATCGCTTGGCGGCTGACCCCGAGCTCTCGAAGCTGTCGACGGGCCACCACCCCGTGCTGGGTGGCGGCGAGCATCTGGATGCGCTCGTCGGTGTTCATGGCCGCGAGCGTGCCAGCGGGTTACGACAAGACGAACTGGCGCGCGCAGCGGCTGGATTTCAACCGCTTTCGTCACCCAATTCGACGGGGAGGGGGTTGACCTGGCCCTAAGGGCCGGGTTCTACCATGAGTCCATGGACACTCAGACGCTGAACCAGTGCGGTTGCGGGTGCGGCACCATGACCACCGTGACCGCGGCACAGGAAGGGTGTGGCTGCGGCTGCGAGTGCTGCGGCGACGCCCCCACGGACGCCCAGACCGAGGTCGCCGAGCTGCGGCGGCTCCGGGACACCATCGACCAGCGACTGGCCGAGCTGGGCAGCTGATGTCGGCAGGGCGGGCCGCCTTCCCGCCTGGCCGCCCGCCCGCCGACACCCGACACGGACACCTGACACCTGAGTCCCTCCTGGGTACCGCCAGGGGCACCGGTACTCTCGCAAGGTGACCCTCCGGGACCTCCCGCCCCTCCTCCGTCACCACCCCGCCCTTCCCGCGCTCGTCGGGAGTGCCTCGACGGTCGTCGCCGTTCCCGACCCCGCCCGCGCCTTCACCGTCGCCGGCCTCACCCACCTCTCCGGCCGCCACCCCCTCGTCGTCGCCGTCCCCACCACCGCCGACGCCGAGCGCCTGGCGCACGACCTCCGCGCCTTCCTCGAGCCCGACGCCGTCGACCTGCTCCCCGCCTGGGAGACCCTCCCGTTCGAGCGGGTCAGCCCCGGCGTCGAGACCATGGGCCGCCGCCTGCGGGCCCTCTGGCGCCTGCACGACCCGTCCCGGGCTCCCCGCATCCTCGTGGCCCCCGTGCGCGCCCTCCTCCAGCGCCTGGGCCCCCACGTGGAGGACGTCGAGCCGGTGGTCGTCCGCAAGGGCGGCGTGGTCGACCCCGTCGACCTGGTGGAGCGACTGACCCGAGCCGGCTACCGCCGTGAGTACGTCGTCGAGCACCGGGGCGAGGTCGCCCGCCGGGGATCGATCGTCGACGTCTTCCCGTCCACCTCCGATGCCCCCGTGAGGATCGACCTCTGGGGGGACGAGGTCGACCGCCTCACCGAGTTCTCGGTCAACGACCAGCGGGCCACCGACTCAGTCGAGTGCGTCGAGATCTTCCCCTGCCGCGAGGTGCTGCCGACCGACGAGGTCCGCGCCCGGGCCGCCGAGCTGATCGGGACCGAGCCCTGGGGACGCGACCAGTGGGAGCGCCTGGCCGAAGGGCTGACCTTCGACGGCATGGAGTCGTGGCTCCCCTGGCTGGTCGACGAGGAGCGCACCATCGTCGACCTCCTCCGCCCCCACGCCCAGGTGCTCCTCGTGGAGCCCCGCCGCATGCGCGACCGGGCGGGCGAGCTGGCCGACGAGGAGGCGGCGCTGGCCGCCACCCTGGCCCAGACCTGGGGCGCCTCGGCCAAGGGCGGCGCCTTCCCCCGCCTCCACCTGCCCTTCGACCGCCTCCTCGCCCACATCCGGGCGCCCGTCTGGACGGTGGTCCCCGCCGCCGACAGCCCCGACACCCCGGTCGTCCAGGCGACCGGTTGGGACCCCGTCCTCGGCGATCCCGAGCGCCTCGCACGCCAGGTCGCCGACCTGCTGCAGCGCAAGTTCACCGTGGTCGTGGCCGCCGACGGCAAGGGGTCGGCCGCCCGCCTGGCCGGTCTCCTGGCCGAGCAGGGCGTCTCCTTTCCCGTCCTCGAGGACGGCCAGGGCCCGCCGGACCGGTCCAACGGCTGGGTCGAGGTCCAGCCGCTCGAGCGGGGGTTCGTCCTCCCCGAGCTCCACCTCGCCGTCCTCGTCGAGAGCGATGTCACCGGCCGCCGCCGCCCCCACCGCCGCCCCCGCCCTCGCCGTACCGACGCCCAGGCGTTCTTCGACGACCTCCAGCCCGGCGACTACGTCGTCCACCACCAGCACGGCGTGGCCCGGTACGGCGGCATGGTCAAGCGGGCCATCGGCGGCGCCGAACGCGACTACCTCCTGCTCGAATACCGCGGGGGCGACAAGCTCTACGTCCCCTCCGACCAGATCGACGCCGTCCGCCACTACACCGGCGGTGACACGCCCACGGTCAGCCGGCTGGGCGGCGCCGACTGGCAGCGGACCAAGGCCCGGGTCAAGGCGGCGGTCAAGGAGATCGCCGAGGAGCTGGTCGCCCTGTACCGGGCGCGCATCGCGACGACCGGTCACGCCTTCCCTCCCGACGCCCCGTGGCAGCACGAGCTGGAGGAGGCCTTCCCCTACACCCTCACCCCCGACCAGGCCAAGGCCGTCGCCGACGTCAAGGCCGACATGGAGCGCGACACGCCCATGGACCGCCTCGTCTGCGGTGACGTCGGGTTCGGCAAGACCGAGATCGCGGTGCGGGCCGCCTTCAAGGCCGCCCAGGACGGCAAGCAGACGGCCGTGCTCGTCCCCACCACCCTCCTGGCCCAGCAGCACTTCCAGACCTTCTCCGAGCGCTTCGCCGGGTACCCCGTGACCGTCGAGGTCCTGTCCCGCTTCCTGACCCCGGGGCAGGCGAAGCGCGTGGTCGACGGGCTCGCCGAAGGCTCCGTCGACGTCGTCATCGGCACCCACCGCCTCCTCTCGGCGGACGTCCGTTTCCGCGACCTCGGACTCCTGGTCGTGGACGAGGAGCAGCGCTTCGGCGTCACCCACAAGGAGGCGATCAAGCGCCTGCGCACCAACGTCGACGTCCTCACCCTCACCGCCACGCCCATCCCGCGGACCCTGGAGATGAGCCTCACCGGCATACGCGACCTCACGATCCTCAACACCGCTCCGCCCGAGCGCCAGCCGATCCTCACCTACGTGGGCGAGTACGACGAGCGGCCGGTGGCCGAGGCCATCCGCCGGGAGCTGCTGCGGGAGGGGCAGGTCTTCTTCGTGCACAACCGGGTGGCCGACATCGCCGGGGTGGCCGCCCGCCTCCACGAGATGGTCCCCGAGGCGCGCATCGCCGTCGCCCACGGCCAGATGGACGAGGGCCAGCTGGAACGGGTCGTGCTCGACTTCTGGGAGGGCGGCTACGACGTCCTCGTCTGCACGACGATCATCGAGTCGGGCATCGACATGCCCACCGTGAACACGCTCGTCGTCGACCGGGCCGACGCCATGGGACTGGGCCAGCTGCACCAGCTCCGCGGCCGGGTCGGGCGGGCCGGCCAGCGGGCGTACGCCTACCTCTTCTTCCCCCCGGAGCGGAAGCTCACCGAGGAGGCCTACGAGCGGCTCAAGACGATCGGCGAGCACACCGAGCTGGGGTCGGGGTTCAAGATCGCCATGCGCGACCTCGAGATCCGCGGCGCCGGCAACCTGCTGGGGGCGACACAGTCGGGCCACATCGCCGCGGTGGGATACGACCTGTACGTGCAGATGGTGGCGGAGGCGGTGGCCGAGGTGAAGGGCGAGGAGCTCCGCCCGCCGGCGGAGATCAAGCTCGACCTCCCGGTCGACGCCAACCTGCCCACCGACTACGTGGCCCGCGAGGAGCAGCGCCTCGAGGCCTACCGGCGGCTGGCCGTCGTCACCACCCAGGCGGAGGTTGACGACATCGCCGCCGAGTGGCTCGACCGCTTCGGCCCCCCGCCGCCGCCGGCCGAGGCCCTCCTGCGGGTCGCCCGCCTGCGGGCCGACTGCGCCCGCACCGGCGTGCGGGAGGTGACGGTCGCCCGGGACACGATCCGCCTGGCGCCGATCGAGCTGCGCACGAGCCAACGCATCCGCCTCCAGCGCATCTCTCGGGACGCCGTCTACAAGGAGGAGCTGTCCCAGCTGGTGGTGCCGCTGCGCCGGGGCGCCGATGCGCTGGAGGCCGTCACCATGCTGCTGGAGGAGCTGCTGCCGGCCGAGACACCGGCCTCGGTAGCATCGGCAGCACGATGAGATCCCCCCGGTCCTCCCTGCTCGCCCTGGTTTCCGTCACGGCTGCCTTCGCCCTGCTCGCCGCCGGCTGCGGCTCGGTCAGCTCCTACGCCGCCACGGTCGACGGCACCCGCATCTCCAAGGCCGAGCTGGAGGAGGAGCTGCGGGACATCGCCGCCAACGACCAGTACCTCAAGTACATCGAGTCGCAGGTGCAGGTGCGCAGCAGCGGCGTGTTCGACGCCGCCTTCACCGCCCGCGTCCTCACCCAGCAGATCGTGTACGAGCTCGTGCACCAGGACCTCGAGCGCCGCAAGATCACCCTCACCAGGGCCGACCTCGACGCCGGGCGACAGTCGGCGGCCCAGAGGATGGGCGGCGAGGAGATCCTCAACGGCTTCGACCCCGAGTACCAGGAGACCCTCGCCCGCCGGGCCGCCGAGGTCACCGTGCTGTCGTTCGTCCTGCTCGAGCAGGGCCCCCCCGACCAGGCGGCCAAGGCGTACTACGACTCGCACCCGGACGAGTTCGCCCAGGCCTGCGTCAACCACATCCTGGTGGCCACCAAGGAGGAGGGCGACCAGGTGAAGGGTCGCCTCGACGCCGGGGAGCCTTTCGCCGAGGTGGCCAAGCAGGTGTCGAGGGACTCGGGCAGCGCCCCCCAGGGTGGGGAGCTGGGGTGCTTCACCCGGGACAACCAGCTGGTGGCCGAGTTCGCTCAGGCCATGTTCACCCAGCCGGTGGGCCAGGTGGGTCCACCTGTGCAGACGCAGTACGGCTTCCACCTGATCCTCGTCAAGTCCCGCGACGTGCCGCCCTACGACCAGGTCGCCGCCGCCGCCCGGGACAAGGCCGTCGCCGCCGGGCAGGAGAAGCTGGCCAACTGGTTCAACGGCGTCATCGAGAAGGCTGAGGTCGATGTGAACCCCCAGTACGGGCGGTTCGAGAAGAAGGGCGGCGACTCCCAGGTCGTCCCGCCGCAGGCGCCCACGACCGCGCCGGCGGCGCCGACCGCCGGCGACCAGCAGCAGCCGCATCAGCACCCTGAGCCGGCACCCGCCCCTGCACCCGCACCTGCTCCGGGGCCCTAGCCTCCACCGTGCCGCGGGTCGTCGTCGCCGGCCTCGGGCCCGCCGGACCCGGCCTCTTCACCGCCGCCACCACCTCCGCCCTCGAACGCATCCCCCGGCGCTGGCTGCGCACCGCCCGCCACCCGTCGGCCTCGGCGGTCCCCGGGGCGCGCACGTTCGACCACCTGTACGAGTCGGCGGCGAACCTCGACGAGGTCTACGCGGGCATCGTCGACGCCCTGGTCGAGGACGCCGGTGCCGGCGGCGAGGTCCTCTACCTCGTCCCCGGCTCGCCGGTCGTGGCCGAGCGGACGGTCGAGCTGCTGCTCGCCGACACGAGGGTGGACGTCGAGCTGCTCCCCGCCCTGTCGTTCCTCGACCTGGCGTGGGCGCGGCTGGGCGTCGATCCCGTGGCGGCGGGCGTGCGACTGGTGGACGGCCACCGGTTCGCAGTGGAGGCGGCGGGGGAGCGGGGACCGCTGCTGGTTGGCCAGTGCGACTCGCGGGCGGCGCTCTCCGAGATCAAGCTGGCCGCCGACGACACCGACGGCGGCCCGCCGGTCGCCGACGCCGTCGTCCTCCACCACCTGGGCCTGCCGGACGAGTCGGTCCGCACCGTCGCCTGGGCCGAGCTCGACCGCGAGGTCGAGCCCGACCACCTGACCTCGCTGTACGTGCCGGAGCTGGCGGCGCCGGTGGCGCGGGAGGTCGCCCGGTTCGCCGAGCTGGTCCGCACCCTCCGCCGGCGTTGCCCGTGGGACCGGGAGCAGACCCACCAGACGCTCACCCGCCACCTCCTCGAGGAGACCTACGAGGTGCTGGAGGCGATCGAGGACCTCGACCGGGCCGGTGCGGACGGATTCGCCCACCTCGAGGAGGAGCTGGGCGACCTGCTCTTCCAGGTGGTCTTCCACGCCACCCTCGGGGCCGAGGAGGGCGCCTTCACCCTCGCCGACGTGGCCCGCACGGTCCACGACAAGCTGGTCGGCCGCCACCCCCACGTCTTCGGCACGGTCGAGGCGGAGACGGCCGGACAGGTCGTGCGCAACTGGGAGCAGCTGAAGAAGGCCGAGAAGGGCCACACCAGCCTCATGGACGGCATCGCCGGCGACCTGCCGTCGCTCCTCTACGCCCACAAGGTGCAGCGCAAGGCGGCGTCGGTCGGCCTCGAGCCCCCGGAGACGGTCGAGGACGACATGGCCCGGGCGCGGGCGACGCCGGGACACGAGGAGGTCGGGCGGCTCCTGTTCTCAGTGGTCGATCTGGCCCGCCGGGCGGGCGTCGACCCCGAGGCTTCGTTGCGGGGTGTGAGCGGGGCGTTCCGCCGCCGGTTCCAGGCGGTCGAGCGCCTGGCCGCCGACAAGGGCGTCGACCTGGCGTCGCTCGGCCCCGACGAGATGTGGGCGCTCTGGGAGGCGGCCGCGCCTTGACGAACCGGCGGTGGTTTCTGGCGCTGGGACCGACGCATCCACCGCCGGTTCGGAGGGGCGACGTGGGAAGATGCCGGGCGTGGAGGACGGACCGCTCCGCGGGCTGACCATCGGCATCACCGCCGAGCGGCGGGCGGCCGAGCAGGCCGACCTCTTCCGTCGCCGGGGCGCCGACACCCTGCACGGGCCCACCCTCCGGATCGAGTCCTCTTCGTCCGGCGACGAGGCGCTGCGGGCGGCGACGTTCGCGGTGATCGAGCGGCCCCCCGACTACCTCCTGGCCTCGACCGGCTTCGGCATGCGCACGTGGTTCGCGGCGGCCGACGGTTGGGGCGCCCGAGACGCGCTGGTCGCCGCGCTCGCCACGGCCAAGGTCGCCAACCGGGGCGCCAAGGCGGCCTCGGCCAACACCGCTGCCGGGCTGGCCGAGTGGTACCGGGCGCCCGACGAGCGGTGGGAGGAGCTCGTGGTGCGCGTGCTCCAAGAGCCGCTCGACGGTCGCCGCGTCGTGTTGCAGTCACACGGGCATCCGATGCCCAAGACGGCCGGCCGCCTCGAGGAAGCGGGCGCCTCGGTCGTCGAAGTCGACGCCTACTCTTCCCGGCTACCTGCCGACACCGCCCCCGCCGAAGCGCTGATCGACGCCGCCTGCGACCACCGCCTGGCCGCCGTCACCTTCACGACCGCGCCGGCGGTCCACAACCTGTTCGCCATCGCCAGCCGGTCGGGCCGGGCCGACGAGCTGCGGGCGGCGCTGAACGGCCCCATCGTCGCCGGCTGCGTCGGGCCCGTGTGTGCGGAGGGGGCCGTCGAGGAGGGCGTAGCCTCACCGGTCGTCCCCGACCGGGCCCGCCTCGTGCCCCTCGTCGAGGCGGTCACCGACCACCTCGCCCGCGTCCGACCGGCGTTCGGCGAGGCAGGCTCTCGAGGGGGTCCGCCATACCGGTCGCGGTGAGCTGAGGTTCACCTCGGCCTCGAGACCGCCTGCGCGCCGCGCCCGCACCGACATCCGATCGTCCGGTCGCCGGCGCTCAGGGAATCGAGCGGCTCGCCGCCGGCGGCCGAAGAGAACTTTTCCGAAGAACCCGTATCAGAGGGCATCTGGCCGGGCTCTCGGAGACATGCAGGAAGTTGTCGACCGGGACCGGGACGTCGCCGCGGCCGTCGAAAGGGACGCCGTCGATCGTCACCGGTCACCGTGGGTGCACCGCCGTGGTGAGTCCGCCGTATCCGACGAGGCCAGGGCGGTAGCGCGCCGCGTCAGTGCTGTGTTGACGGCTCCTGCCGTCGCTCACGGAGTCACGCCCGACGGGGCGAGCCTGTACGGCTCATCCCTCCGTTTGCAGGCGGACTCGGACAGCTGGCTCGACCGGGAGGTGAGAACCAGTGGGCCGGACAGTTGAGCACTCGCCCGTCCCGTCCCTCGAGGCCCGCCAAGACGAACGGCGGCGGAGCGAGCGGGCTCGCGCCACGGTCGGAGCGCAGGCGGCCGCCGCGGCGCGAGGTGACCGACCGAGCCAGCCCGCGCCCTCGCCGGCGGCGAAGGAGGCGGGGCTACGGCTGTTCATCTCCTACACCAGCGCCGACGGCGATGCGATCAACACGCTGGTCGACGGCATCGAGGTTCTCGGGCACCGAGTCTGGGTCGACAGGCGGCTGACCGGAGGCCAGGACTGGTGGGACGAGATCCTCAGCCAGATTCGCCAGTGCGACGCAGTGCTGGTCGCGGTGTCGCCAGCGCTCATCGAGTCCCCCGCCGCGGCGGCGGAGCGGGACTACAGCCGCGCCCTCGGGAAGCCGATCCTGCCAGTCATCATCAAGGCCGTCGTGGTGGAGCTCCTGCCGCCGGATCTGGCCCGGCTCCACTTCGTCGACTACTCGGCACCGGGCCCCATGGCCGCGTTCGAACTGGCGGGCGCGCTGGCCGCCTTGCCGGCGCCGCGTGTCCTGCCGGAGCCGCTGCCGACGCCGCCGCCCGTGCCCATCTCCTATCTTTCGGACCTCTCGGCGCGGGTGTACGCCACCTCGCTCAGCCTCGACGAGCAGCTTGCCGTCGTCGCCCGCCTGCGCCCCGCGCTCGACCGACCCACCGAGCGCGAGGGAGCGCGCAAGCTCCTCCTCGCGCTGGAGCGGCGAGAGGACCTCTTCCATGCGGTCGCACGCGATGTGCAGGCACTCCTCGAGGTGACCGAAGACGACGAGGCGTACGACGACCGCTCGGCCCCAGATGACGCCGGCCGCATGGTGCCCCCTGGGTGGTACGCGGACCCGTCGGGGCGGCACCAGCTGCGCTGGTTCGACGGCGACTGGACCGAGTGGGCCTCGGATTCGGGCGCCGTCCTGGAGGACCCGATCTCATGACCAATGGGGTGAAACTACAAAGGAGAGAAAGCGATGGCTGATTACATGGCCGCTCCGTCGGCGAGGCAGAACCATGGGGCACGAGCAACCGGCACGGCAGGAGGTGGGACTCGCTACCCGCCCCCGCCCCCGCCGCCGCAGGGATGGCAGGCCGGGTACGCGCCGCCCAGCGTGGCGGCATCGACCAAGCCGTCTGCCTACTGGCCGCTGACGATCATCTCGTTCCTGTTCTCGTTCCTGGTCGGAGGCATCGCGATGTACTTCTCGCACCAGGTGAGCGCGCGGTGGAGCGCCGGGAACGCCGAAGGCGCCAGGAAGGCGTCAACCACGGCACTCGTGCTCGGCATCGTCGGGATTGTCGTTGGCTTCTTCTTCCTCATGGCCGTGCTCGGTAGCAGCGGCGAGGAGTACTAGGCCGCGATCACCGCCGGTTGCACCGCTGAGCGTCGGTAGGAAGGGGCCGCCCTGGCGGCCCCTTCTTGTCGCGGAGCTCATGTTCTCGTCTCGGCGCTGGCGGTCCGAGGCGACCTTCCACGGGTAGCCGCCGGGACCGGCGAAGTGCCAACTGCGACGCCGGGTCGGGCCGACCCGAACGCACTTCAACGGGCCTTAAGATGAACCACTTCGTCCGTAGGAGGTGCCGTGCGTCGCACGCTCTGGCCGTTCGGCTTCGCCGTGCTCTTGTCCCTGGCGGCCGCCAGCCCGGCGGCTGCCCGACCCATCCGGACGGGCGACATCTCCGTGCCCGACGGGTACAGGATCGAAGCGGTGGTCGAGGGGCTGGACGCCCCGACCATGGTCGCTTTCGATGACCGGGGCCGGATCCTCGTCGCCGAGTCGGGCTACCTCGGGGGAGGCGAGTCACGGGTCACCAGGGTGGAGCCTGACGGCACCAAGACCGTCCTGGCCGACGGAGCGGCGTTCGGCAGGGAGCAGCCGGTCACGGCCGTCGCCTTCCACGAGGGCAGGGTCTACGTGGTGCATGCGGGGACGGTGTCGACCATCGAGCCCGGAGGCCGGCTGCGGCCGGTGGTCACCGGGCTCCCCGGCCAGGGCGACCACCAGGCGAACCAGCTGGTGTTCGCCGACGGCTTCATGTACCTGAGCATCGGGACGGTGACCAACTCGGCGGTCGTGGGGCCGGACAACCAGCTGTTCGGCTGGTTGCCCCGGCAGGACCTGCGCCAGCTCCACGACGTGCCGTGCCAGGACGTCACCCTTCGCGACCAGACCTTTGAGTCCGACAACGTCTTCGACGACGGGCCCAGCCGGGTGCGCACCAGCCCCTACTCGGCGTTCGGCACCACCCAGCCCCCCGGAACGACGATCAGGGGCGACGTCCGCTGCAACGGCGCCGTCCTCCGGGCCCGTCCCGACGGTTCGAACCTCGAGATGGTGGCATGGGGGCTGCGCAACCCCTACGGGCTGGAGATGGGCCCGGACGGCTCCCTGTACGTGACCGACCACGGCTTCGACGCCCGCGGCACCCGCCCGATCGAGAACGCTCCTGACTGCTTCTACCGGGTACAGCAGGGCGCCTGGTACGGGTGGCCCGACTTCACCTGTGGCGGCGTCCCCGTCACCGACTCCCGGTTCAAGCCGAAGTACGAGCCCCAGCCGCAGTTCCTCATCGCCAACCACCCGGGCGGGCCCCGCCCCCGGGCGGTGGCCGAGTTCGACCCCCACGCTGCCACCAACGGCTTCGCCTTCTCGCCCTCGAACCGCTGGGGACCGCCCAGCACCGCTTACATCGCCCTCTTCGGCGACATGACGCCGGGCACCGGGACGGTGGCCAAGCCCCGGGGCGTCGAGGTCGTCAGAGTCGACATCAGAGACGGCCGGATGTCGGACTTCATCCACAACAAGGTCTCAGGGCGGTCGTCGCAGCACAGCACCGGTGGTCTCGAGCACCCGTCGGACGTCACCTTCGGGCCCGACGGCGCCATGTACATCACCGACTGGAGCGTGGCCCGGCCCAGCGACGAGGGCCTCAAGGTCGAGCCCAAGTCGGGCGTGATCTGGAAGGTGACGGCCGACGGCGACGGCGACGGCCTGCCCGGCGGGACGACGCTGTACTACGCGCTGGCGGGCACCGTCGTCCTCGCCGCCGCCACGGTGGCCGCAGGGGCGGGGCGGCAGCGCAGCCGGCGGCTGCCCGAGGGGCTCCTGGCCGGCGCGGCCGCCGGGCTGGTCATGGGCGCCTTCGCCATGATCGTGGCGCCTCTTTTCCTCGACCTCCCGTGGTTCTCGCCCCCTCGGGTGCTGGCCAGCATGGTGATGGGCCGGTCGGCGCTCGCCGACATCCTCGAGTTCAAGCTCGTGCCCTTCGTGGTCGGGGTCCTGGTGCTCGTGGTGCTCACCGTCGTCCTGGGCGTGGTCTTCGCCCTTCTCGTGCGAGCGGGCCAACGCGTGCGCATCGCCGCCGCCGGGCTGCTGTTCGGCCTCACCGGCTGGGCGCTGCTGCAGTACTTCGTGCTGCCCGTGCTCTTCCCGCTCGTCGTCGACAAGGGCTTCCCGCCCCGGTGGTACGCGGCGACCTTCGCGGTCTACGGGCTGGCGCTGGGTGCCCTGCTCGCCCTGCTCCCCGGGGCGGGAGCCGCCGGCGCGCCGGCCAGAGCGGCCCCCGCGGCCCCTGCGGCGGCTCCGCCGACAGCGGCCCTCTCCCAGGAGGAGCGCATCGAGCGCTGGCGACAGCAGCGCGGCCAGCGCCGCTGAGCGTCAGCCCCCTTCGTCGTCGACGTCCGCCTCGCGCCAGCGGCGGGCGCCGTCGCACGATTGGGCCAGCCGGCACCACGAGCAGGCGGGGCCCGGGGTGATGGCGGGCGCCCGCCCGGCACGCAGCTCGACCAGCTTGCGGACGCCGTCGACCGTGCGCCGTACGGCCAAGGCCAGCGTGTCGACGGTGACGTCCTCGACGTGGAAGCTGGCGGTGTCGAGGTAGTAGCTCGCCACCCGGAACGGGGGGACGCCCACCCGCAGGGCCTGGACCAGCGCGTAGAAGCGCAGGTCGTCGAGATGCGAGGGATAGGGCCGGCCCGTCTTCAGGTCGACCACCAGGGCGCGGGCCTCGTCCCCGCGGGCCTGGCCCAGCACCAGGTCGACCTTGCCCCACAGCATCACCTGGTCGCCGCACAGGGGGGCCCCGATGGCGGTCTCAGTCCGGGGGGACCAGGCAGGCTTGAGCGGGGGCCAGCACTCCAGGAACTTGGTGACGACCTCGTTGGCCCCGGACCGCAGGTCGGCCACGTCGAGGTCGGACGCCCCCGACAGCCACGGCCGGAGCGTGCCCCGGGGATGGTCGGCCCCCAGGCTGGCGATGGCCCGGTCGACCAGATCGAGGGGCGGCAGCCGGCCGCGCGTGGACACCGAGAGCTCGAGGGCCCGGTGGGCGACGGTGCCGCGGGCGGTGCGGGCGTTCCACTGGAACGACTCGCCCCTCTCGGCCAGGTGGTGGGCCTCGCAGGCGTGGACCTGGCCGAGGGCGCTCTTGGTGAGCCACAGCGCCTCGGCGCTCGGGAGGTCGGCGCCGAGCAGGGGGCCGAGCGAGTCCTCCAGCTGCCGGCGGAGGCCTTCGGCCACGTCGGCGGCGAACCGGGGCCGCTGCCGCCCCTGGGCCATGAGCTCGACGACGACCCGGCGCTGGGCCGGCGTGAGGCCGGCGGCCGGCTCGTCGACCGCCGTGGTGTGCCCCCTCAGCGGGCCGGCGTCCATGCCCTCCAGGCTAGGAACGGGCTACGACGGCGAGGGGGACCGGCCCGCTCAACGTCGGCGTTCCCGGAGACCGGCCACCTGCACGGCGGCGTAGACGGCGGCCACCGCGGTGCCGAGGTTGCCGACGAGGAAGGTGATGTACTGCACCACGACGTAGCTCGGGACCGACCGGTCGTTCTCGGCGTAGACGTGGAAGTTGGCCCGTACCGCCAGCAGGCTGCCGAGGGCAAGGACGACGGCCGTGGCCGCCGCCAGCCCCAGGGCGAAGCGGGCCATCCGGTCCTGCGAGGGGGTGGTGTCCTCCTCGAAGTAGGCGGGCAGCGACAGCAGGGCGATGCCCAGGACGAGGAACAGCAGCGCCGTCGTCCCCAGGCTGCCGAACGGGTACCCGAGGCGGTGGAAGATGTCGGTGGCGACGCCCTGGGGCTCGTTGCCCCTGTAGGCGAGCGCCTCGACGATGGCGAACAGCACCTGCACGGAGATGATCCCGATGAGGGCGGCTCCGAGGACGTGGGCCATGCTCACCCACCGGGCGGGCGGCGCCTCCGCTCGCAGCGCCTCCTCGAGTTCGAGGTCGTCGAGCCGGTCGTCTTCCAGGTCCTCGATCTCGTCGCCGGGCGGGGCCGTTCTTGGCTCACGCTCGGGCGCCGGCCGGCGAGCGGAGGGCGCTGGTGCCGACGTGGTCGGGCGGGAGGGCGCCGGTGCGTCGGAGATGCGGGAGGGCGCCGGGGTCTGGGGCGGGGCGCCGGTCGGTGGTTGGCCCCCCGTGGGGCGGGAAGGGGCGCCCGGACCGGGCGCGCCGGTCGGGGGCGCCGCCGGCGGGCGGGTCGGCGCCCCGGCAGGGCCGGACCGGGCGGCAGGAGCCGCGGGCGGGCGACCGGGTCCTTCTGGCCCCGGAGCGCCCGCGGACGGTCGGGACGGGCCTGTGCCGGTAGGGCCGGCCGGGGGGGTGCTCCGGCCCGCCGGGGGGGAGACCGACCCCGGCATCGGGGGGCGCGAGGGAGCGGACGGGCCTCCGGGTGGACTGCCGGGGGGCCGGTCTGCGGGCCGGGGCGGCGGCGTGCCACCCGGCGTGGGACCGCCGCTCGGGCCGGGACCGGGTCGCGGTGGCGCCGACGGTTCCGCCGACCGCCCCGCCGGCGGGGTGCCGCCGGTCGGCGGCGGGCTCGGCGGCCGTCCACCGCCGGGACCGCTCGGCGCCGAGCCGGCGCCCGGCCCGCCTGGACCTGGGCCGCTCGGACCTGGGCCACTCGGGCCTGCGCCGGGGCCGGGCCCTGCCCCCGGCCCGCCTGGACCTCGCCCGCTCGGGCCTGGGCTACTCGGCCCTGCACCCGCGCCGGGCCCTGTGCCCGGAGCTGCGTCGAGCCCGCTCGGCCCAGTCGGCCCTGCCCCCGGCCCGCCTGGACCTGGGCCGCTCGGGCCGGCGCCGGGGCCTGCGCCGGTCTGGCGCGGCCTGGGGCCCGGGCCGCTCGGGCCGGGAGAACCGGGGTACCCCGGTCGGCCGCTCTCCCCGGGGCCGGGCGCGCCGCCTTCTGGGGCCGACGGCCCGGGTGGCGGTGACGCCGGTCCGCCGGCCGGCGGCGGCGTCGGCGACAGGGGAGACTCGGATTCGCCCGTGCCGGGCGTCCGGGGAGACGGCGTTCCCCCGGGCGGCGGGGGCGCCGGGGCGCCGGCATCCGTTGCCCCCGGCTCTGTCGAACCGGCCCCGGGGGGCGGGCCCGTGCGGGGCTCTGGCGCGTCGGCCCCCGCGTCTTGAGCAGGGAGGGGTCCGGGCCCGGGCGCCTCGACGGTGTCGTCGGCCGGCGCGCCGGCATCGTCGACCGGTGGCCGGGCCGGTCGGTCTGCGCTCGGGTCCCGGGGCTCCTGAGGTTCGCTCATGGTCCCTAGCCTGGCCGGTCGGAGGCCGCCTGTCACACACTCCTGGCATGCTGGGCCCGATGGCCGCCGCATCCATCCGGTTCGCCGCCGCCGCTCGCCGGCTCGCCGCCGCCTGTCGGGCGAGGCACCTGGCGGTGCCCGCCTTCCGGAGCCCGCCCCGGCTGGCGGGCGCCGCCCGGAGCATCCGTCGTCGCCCCGACGGCACCGCGGTCGTGGCCGTGGCCGTGCGCGGCCGCCCGTTCGCCGACGTCGCCGCCGACATGGTCGAAGGCGTCCTCGTCGCCAACCGTCTCGCCGGGCCGTCCGCCGACGGCGTGCGTGCCGCTCTCCTGGCCGCCGTCGTCCAGGGAGACGACGCCCGGGCGGCGTGACGGACGCCCCGCCGCTCCAGATACGGGAGCTGCGGTCGGCCGAGGAGGCCCGCGCCCTGGGCGAATTGACCGTCGAGGCCTACATGGGCCTGGCCGGGCTGGCGCCGGGGTCGCCGTACCTGGACGAGCTGGGCGACGTCGAACGCCGGGCCGCCACCGCGGTGGTGCTGGTCGCGGCGGACGCCACCGGGCGGCTGGCCGGTGGTGTCACCTACGTGCCCGGGCTCGGGCCGTACGCCGAGTTCGACGACGCCGACGACGCCGGGCTCCGCATGCTGGCGGTGGCGCCTGCGTACCGCGGCCGCGGGGTGGGGACAGCCCTCGTCCAGGCGTGCGTCGACCGGGCGCGGGCCGAGGGCCGCCGGCGCCTGTGGCTGCACACCACCGAGGAGATGGCCGGCGCCCAGCGGATCTACGCGCGCCTCGGCTTCCGCCGGGCTCCCGAGGCCGACCTGCACCTCGCCGACCTCCACCTGCTCGCCTACGTGCGCGACCTCTCGGGGGCCGGCTGACCCGGGCGCGACGACCCACTGGTGGGGACGGAGGGGATCGAACCCTCACTGTGGGCGGTTTAAGCGCCCTGCCTCTACCGGTTGGGCTACGTCCCCTGGTGCCGCGACCAGAAAGGTTGCCGCGTTTCCGCCTCGATTCTGCCCTCGAGCTCGGACGCGGGCGTCGTCTCAGTCCCGGCAGGTGACAAGAGGCTCAGCGGGAACCCGCGAACTTCGCAGTCGCCGGCACTGACTAGCCGACGGTGACCTTGATCTCGCCCGACTGGCTGTTGCCGTAGGGGTCCGGGCAGCGGTCCCGGTCGTTGCGGAAGGTGAACTTGGCGGTGTACTCGCCGGCCTGCGTGTAAGTGTGCCGGAAGACGAACTGCCGCTGTCCCGCTTCCTTGGCCGGCGGCGTCCAGGGCCCGAAGGCGGGCGGGCAGGGCGCCGGGTTGCAGGGGAGGGGCTCGCTCTGGCCGTCGCCGTAGTCGAGGTGGGCGCAGTTCTCGCTGACCGAGTGGTCGGCGTCGCGCACGTCGAAGGTGAACCTCGCCTGCGTCCCCTCGGGGGCGACGTTCACCTCGACGTCCAGTGGCTGGTTCGGCCCGGGCGAGGGGTCCCAGCGGAACGGGCCGCAGCGGGGGTCGTTCCCGTTGCGGCACGCCAGGGTGGTGTTCGGGGCCGGGGGAACGGGGTTGAAGGCGACGGGCGGCGGGCTCGGGCGCTGGCGGGGACGGGTCGGCTCGGCGGCGACAGGCGACGTCGTGGTCGGGCTGCCGGCGGGCATTGTCGTCGCCGGGAGCGAGCTGGTGGGCGAGACGCTGGTCGTAGCCGCCGGCGGGGTCGTCGTCGTCCGGCGGGGCCTCTCCGCCGCCACCTCCACCGGCCGGGGCTCGTCGCCGCCGGCGACGATCTCGGCGATCAGGGCGAGCAGGGAGACGGTGGCCAGCACGTACAGCAGGACGTTGACCCTCCACCCGGTGGAGAGGCCCCCCCACCACATCTGGATCCGACCTGGCTCGGCCATCTCTCCCCAAGCTGCGAGTGCGGTCGCCGGTGAGCGAAGCTACTCGCCATGGACGTGTGGCCCGGAAGCCCGTATCCCCTCGGAGCGACCTGGGACGGAGAGGGTACCAACTTCGCCCTCTTCTCGGAGGGCGCCGAGGCGGTCGAGCTGTGCCTGCTGGACGGGGAGCCTGGCGGAGGCGGGACGGGCGGCACCGCCGAGATCTGCGTCCCCCTCGAGGAGGTGACGGCCCACGTCTGGCACGGCTACGTCCCCGGCGTAGGCCCAGGCCAGCGCTACGGCTTCCGGCTCTCGGGGCCGTACGACGCCGACCGGGGGCTGCGCTTCAACCGCAGCAAGCTGCTCGTCGACCCCTACGCCCTGGCCATCGACGGAGTCCTCGACTGGGACGACTCCGTGTTCGGCTACGTGGTCGGCCGCGACGACCGGGTGCCCGACAGCCGGGACTCGGCTTCCCACGTGCCCCGGTCGGTGGTGGCCGATCCACTGTTCCCGTGGGGTCACGACCACCGTCCGGCGACGCCCTGGCACGACACGGTCATCTACGAGACGCACGTGAAGGGGTTCACCTCCCGCCACCCGGGCGTCCCCGAGCGGCTCCGGGGCACCTATGCCGGGCTGGCCAGCCCGGCCGCCGTCGAGCACCTGCTGAAGTTGGGCGTGACCGCGGTCGAGCTGCTGCCCGTCCACCACTTCGTCCCCGAGCACCAGCTCGTCAAGCGGGGGCTCACCAACTACTGGGGCTACAACTCGCTGGGCTACTTCGCTCCACACGCCGCCTATTCGTCGAGCGGTGGCAGGGGCCAGCAGGTCCAGGAGTTCAAGGCCATGGTGCGCACCCTCCACACCGCCGGCATCGAAGTGATCCTCGACGTCGTCTACAACCACACCGCCGAGGGCAACCACATGGGCCCGACGTTGAACTTCCGCGGCATCGACAACACTGCGTACTACCGGCTGGTCGACGGCGGCCGCCACTACATGGACTACACCGGGACGGGCAACACCCTCAACGCCCGCCATCCCGAGGTGCTGCGGCTGATCATGGACAGCCTGCGGTACTGGGTCTCGGAGATGCACGTGGACGGGTTCCGCTTCGACCTGGCCTCGGCGCTGGCCCGCGGCTTCCACGAGGTCGACCGGCTGTCGGCGTTCTTCGACCTGATCCACCAGGATCCCGTCGTCTCGCAGGTGAAGCTCATCGCCGAGCCGTGGGACGTCGGCGAGGGGGGCTACCAGGTCGGCAACTTCCCCGTCCTTTGGACCGAATGGAACGGCCGTTACCGCGACGCGGTACGCGACTTCTGGCGAGGCGAGCAGGCGAGCGTGGCCGAAATGGGCTACCGCCTCACCGGCTCGAGCGACCTGTACCAGGGCGACGGCCGGCGCCCCTACGCCTCGATCAACTTCGTCACCGCCCACGACGGCTTCACCCTCGCCGACCTGGTCTCGTACAACAACAAGCACAACGAAGCCAACGGCGAGGGCAACCGGGACGGCACAGACGACAACCGCTCGTGGAACTGCGGCGTCGAGGGGCCGACCGACGACCCCGACGTCAACGACCTGCGCCGTCGCCAGCAGCGCAACTTCCTCGCCACCCTCCTCTTGTCGCAGGGCGTTCCCATGCTGCTGGGCGGTGACGAGATGGGGCGCACGCAGCGGGGCAACAACAACGCCTACTGCCAGGACAACGAGATCTCGTGGCTCGACTGGGAGCTCGACGACGACAACCGGGAGCTCCTCGACTTCACTCGCCACCTCATCGCCCTGCGCCGCAGCCATCCGGTGTTCCGCCGACGGCGGTTCTTCCAGGGCCGCCCGATCCGCGGGTCGGGGCTCGCCGACATCGGGTGGTTCGGCCCCGAGGGCACGGAGATGACCGAGGACGAGTGGGTGTCGGGGCGGATCGCCGCCCTCGGCATGTTCCTGAACGGCGACCAGATCGCCGAGCCCGGGCCCCGGGGCGAGCGCATCTTCGACGCCAGCTTCCTGGTGCTGCTCAACGGTCCCGAGCCGGTGCGCTTCCGGCTGCCCGACAAGCGGTGGGCGGAGACGTTCGAGCTCGTGCTGGACAGCGCCATCGGCTACATCCGTCCCACCGACGGCACCGAGGGCCCGCTGTTCGCGGCCGAGGACGACGTGTGGCTCGACGGGCGATCGGTGCTCGTCCTCCGTAAGGTTGGCTGACATGGTCGCCCGTCGGCGGCTCGGGCCAGAGACGTTCGATCTGCCCGTGCCGGAGATCAGGGCGGGCTACCGCTCGGCCGTGTACTTCTCGCGGACCAAGCGCATCCTCGAGGCCGAACGTCCGAGGACGGTGGCCAGCGTGCAGGTGTTCCAGAAGGGCAGGTCGGTGTTGTGCGGCATCGACGAGGCCCTGGCGATCCTGCGCATCGGCGCCGGGTCGTGGTCGGACGCCACCAAGGCGGCCGAGCTGTTCGACGACTACCTCGACGCCCGCCTCGAGGCCCGCCGCTTCCGCGTCGACGACACCGACGCCTCGGGACGAGCCCGGGCCCGCCAGTTCGAGCTCGAGGCCGAGCTCGACCGCCTGTGGCAGCCGGGCTTCGACCGCCTGGACGTCACCGCCCTCCACGACGGCGACCGGGTCGAGCCGTGGGAGACGGTGTTGGCCGTCGCCGGGCCTCTCCACCTGTTCGCCCACCTCGAGTCGGTGTACCTCGGGGTCCTCGCCCGCCGTACCAAGGTGGCCACCAACGTGGCCGCGGTGGTCGGAGCGGCACGGGGGAAGCCGTTGCTGTTCTTCGCCGACCGCTTCGACCACTTCGGCACCCAGGGCGGCGACGGCTACGCCGCTCACATCGCAGGCGCCCGGGGCGTGGCCACCGACGCCATGGCCGCGTGGTGGGGGGAGAAGGGGCTGGGGACGATCCCCCACGCCCTCATCGCCGCCTACGGGGGCGACACCGTCGCGGCCACCGGCGCCTTCGCCCGCCACATCCCCGACGCCGACCTCATCGCCCTGGTCGACTTCAACAACGACTGCGTGGCCGACTCGTTGGCGTGCGCCCGGGCCTTCGGCGAGCGGCTGTGGGGGGTCCGGCTGGACACCGGCGGGACGATGGTCGACCGCTCGATCACCCCGGAACGGATGGGGGACTTCGACCCCACCGGGGTGAACGTCCCGCTGGTGCGGCTCGTGAGGGAGGCCCTCGACGGTCAGGGGTACCGGCACGTCAGGATCATCGTCTCGGGCGGGTTCACCGCCGAGCGCATCGCCGCCTTCGAGGAGCAGGAGGCGCCGGTCGACGTGTACGCCGTCGGGTCGGCGCTGCTCAGGGGGAGCTGCGACTTCACCGCCGACGTCGTGGCGGTCGACGGGCGGCTCATGGCCAAGGAGGGCCGCCGCTTCCGTCCCAACTCCCGCCTCGAACCGGTGCGGTAGCTCGGGCGGGCGGGACCGAGTCATCCGCCATCAGGAGCCACCTTCCCGATCTGATCGTCGAGTGGCTTCCAGCGACGACTTGGCCGATCAGTTCGGCTCAGGCGCGCCGGGCCGGCCCCCGGCCAGGGCGACGGCCCGCTCGGCGGCCTGGTCGGGATCGTCCACCCGGACGATGGCGTCGACGGGCTGGCCGGCCCGGGCCAGCTCCCAGGTCGACACCCCCACGACCGGCTTGCCCACCCGCAGGGCGAAGGCGATCTCCGACAGGGTCCCGAACTCGCCGGCGATCGCCACCAGCGCGTCGGCGGCCCGGACGACCAGGACGTTGCGCGCCTCGCCCATGCCCGTGGCGACGGCGACGTCGACATAGCGGTTGGCCTCGCCCCGGTCGAGGCCCGGGAGGATCCCCAACGTGGTGCCGCCCTCGGCACGGGCGCCCCGGCACGCCGCCTCCATGACGCCGCCCAGGCCGCCGCACACGAGGACCGCCCCCCGCCGGGCCAGGCCCCGGCCGACCGCCTCGGCCGCCTCGTCGACCCGCCGGTCGGCGATGCTGCCGCCGACGACCGCCACGTACGGTCGATCGGCCGCCACCGCCGAACCGTACCCCTCGCTCGGCTTCGCCTCGCCCGCTCGGGGGGCTCCGCCCCTGCTCGGCTTCGCCTCGCCCACTCGGGGGCTCCGCCCCCCGAGTGCCCCCCGACTACGTGGTGCCGCCTTCGGCGGCGCTGTCCCTCTGTTCCGCCGGAGCAGGCCTCACTTCGTTCGGCGCTCCGACGGGCCTCACTTCGTTCGGCGCTGCGGCGGGCGGTCGGTAGGCTCGGGCGCCCTATGAGGCGGGCACGCGCCGGTCTGGTCATCGTCATGGTGGTCGCGCTCGTTGCGTGCGGCGGCGGGGAGACCCAGCAGGTGACGACCGGGCCGAGCTCGGACCACTCCGGCCCCGGTGAGCTCGCCCTCGACTTCATCGGCGAGTTCCGCCGTCCCGCCCTTCCCACCCCTCCGGCCCCGGCACGCGGCGGGTCCAGTGCACCGGGCGGGACGGCCGCCGGCGGAGCACCGGCCGGCCCGCCCGCGCCGACGACCGGCCCCGACCCCGGCGAGCAGGCCCGCCAGCCCGTCAACGTCTTCGCCGCCACGCTCTCACCGACGCTGAGCCCGGCGGTGGCGGGCATCACCCCTCGGGTCTACGTGCCCAACAGCGACGCCGGCACGGTGAGCGTCATCGACCCCGCCACCCTCGAGGTGGTCGACCGCTTCGGCGTCGGCCAGATCCCCCACCACGTCACGCCGTCGTGGGACCTCAGCAAGCTGTACGTGAACAACACGGGGAGCAACACCTTCACCGTCATCGACCCCCGCACGGCGAAGCCCACCGGCGAGATCGAGGTGGAGGACCCGTACAACCTGTACTTCACTCCCGACGGCACCAAGGCGGTCGTCGTGGCCGAACGGCTGAGGCGCCTCGACTTCCGCGACCCGAACACCTGGCAGCTCATCAAGAGCGTCGGGATCCCCTGGCCGGGGGCCGACCACCTCGACTTCTCCGCGGACGGCAAGTACCTGATGGTGAGCACCGAGTTCAGCGGCAAGGTCGTCAAGGTGGACACGGAGCGGATGGAGGTGGTCGGCGCCGCCGAGGTCGGCTCCCTCCCGGTCGACGTCAAGGTGTCGCCCGACGGCTCCGTCTTCTTCGTCACCAACCAGGGCCGCCACGGCGTCTCGATCGTCGACCCGAACACCCTGACCGAGATCGGCTTCCTCGCCACCGGCCGCGGCGCCCACGGGCTCAACTACAGCCGTGACACCAAGACGCTCTACGTGAGCAACCGCCTGGCCGGCACGATCTCGCTGATCGACGTGGCGTCACGGACGGTGCGCGGGGAGTGGAAGGTCGGTGGCAGCCCCGACATGATCCAGATCAACCCCGAGGGCACCCAGCTGTGGGTCAGCGGCCGCTACCACGGCAACGTCGTCGTCGTCGACACCGCCTCCGGGAACGTGATCAAGACCATCCGCACCGGTGCCGGCGCCCACGGCCTGTGCTACTTCCCGGCCCCCGGCCACCACAGCGTCGGCCACAACGGCGTCTATCGCTGATCGTCTGCTACGCCGAACGGCAGGCGGCGCGGTCCTAACCCGGCCTGCCGACCCCCACCAGGTCGCTGCGGCCCATCGCCCGGTAGCGGACAGGGACGCCCGTCTGCGACGCCTCGATCATCTGGTTGTTGCCCACGTAGATCGCGTTGTGGTGGATGCCCGACACGCTGGGGCCGAAGAAGAGCAGGTCACCCGGTTGGATGGCGGACAGCGGGACGCGTGTGGTCTCGCGGTACTGGGCGAGGGCGGAGTGCGACAGGGTCACACCGCCCGCCTTCCAGGCCCACTGGGTGAGCCCCGAGCAGTCGAAGCTGTCGGGCCCGGCACCGCCCCATTTGTAGGGCTTGCCGATCTGGCGTTGCGCCTCGGCCACCGCCGCGGCGGCGCCGCGTGCCGCCGGAGGGGGAGGCGTGCTCGGGTTGCTCAGCGCCGACGGCCTGGCCGCCGTGGGCACGGGGGTCAGGGGGGCGGGACGGGGCCGGGGGGCAGGGGCCGGTGGGGCGGCGGCGGCCGCCCGGCGGGCCGCCTCGGCGGCGACGAGGTCGGCCATCTCGCCTCTCACCCGGCTGAGGCGGGCCTGGGCGGCGGACTCTGCTTCGGCCGCGTCCCGGCGCGCTGCGTCGGCGGCCGAGGCGGCGCGGGTCGCCGCCCGCTCCTCGCTCTCGAGGCGCTCGCGCAGTGCCGTCACCTGCTCGCGTGTGACGCGGAGCTGGCCCAGCGCCTGGCGCTGGTCGGCGGCGGTGAAGCGCAGGTACTGCTGGCGCACGACGAGGTCGTTGTTGGTGCTCCGGGTGAGGTTGGACAGCACGCTGATCGACCCGCCGTGGATGTAGGACAGCACGGCCGTCCGGGCCATGAGGCTCCGGGCCTGGCGCATGCGCTCGTCCGCCCGGGCCAGCTCGGCTCGGGCCCGCCCGATGGACGACCGGACCTCGTCGAGGGCCAGCCGGGCCCGGTTGTAGCGCTCGGCCGCCGAGCTGACCTTGGCGCCCTGCTCCTCCAGCTGGCGCTCGATCCGAGCGGCCTCGGCTCGCTTCTCGTCGGACGGGGCGCCCGCGACCGGCCCCGGGGCGATCATCGGGACGGAGACGACGAGAGCGATCCCGACGAGCACGCCGAGTCGCCGTCGATGGGAAGGAGGGGTCCTCACTGGTTTCAGGAGGTCGTCGGGTTGGCGAACGTCGGAGACCGCGACGAGGCCGCGACGGTCGGACGCACGCTAGTCGGGGCGTCAACCGGTCGCAACGAGCCGGGCGGCCCGTGGGGGGCCCCTGCCAGCCATTAGCGTCCCGCTGATGACCGACCCCGCCGGTGACGTCCGCATCGAGCACGACTCCATGGGCGAGGTCCGAGTGCCGGCGTGGGCCCGCTGGGGGGCGCAGACGCAACGGGCGGTGGAGAACTTCCCAGTCTCCGGGCTCCGCCTCAGCCGGGAGCTGATCGGGGCGCTCGGCCGCATCAAGGCGGCGGCCGCAGTGGCCAACGGCCGGCTCGGCGTGCTCGACGCCGACATGAGCGGGGCCATCGCCGATGCGGCCGCTCAGGTCGCCGCCGGCGGTTGGGACGACCACTTCCCGGTCGACGTGTTCCAGACCGGGTCGGGCACCTCGTCGAACATGAACGCAAACGAGGTCGTCGCCAACCTGGCCACCGAGCGCCTGGGCCGGGGGGTGCACCCTAACGACCACGTCAACGCGTCGCAGTCCTCCAACGACGTCTTCCCCTCGGCGATCCACCTGGCCGCGACGCAGGGGGTGGTGGAGCGGCTGGTCCCCGCTCTCCGCCACCTGGCCGAGGTCGTCGGGGCGAAGGGCCACGAGCTGGCCGGGGTCGTCAAGGCCGGGCGCACCCATCTCATGGACGCCACCCCGGTCACCCTGGGCCAGGAGCTGGGCGGCTACCGGACGGCGGTCGAGCGCGGGGCCGAGCGGCTGGAGGGCTGCCTTCCCCGCCTCGGCGAGCTGGCCCTGGGCGGGACGGCGGTGGGCACGGGGCTCAACGCGCCACCCGAGTTCGCCGGCCTTGTCGTCGAGCACCTCGTCGCCGAGACCGGGCTTCCACTGTCGGAGGCGGCCGACCATTTCGAGGCCCAGGGAGGGCGGGACGCGCTGGTGGAGGCGTCCGGAGCGATGCGCACGGTGGCGGTCACCCTCCAGCGGGTGGCCAACGACCTACGCCTCATGGCCAGCGGCCCCCGAGCGGGGCTGGCCGAGATCCGTCTGCCCGACCTCCAGCCGGGCAGCTCGATCATGCCGGGGAAGGTGAACCCGGTGATCCCCGAGGCGGCCCTGCAGGTGGTTGCCCACGTCGTCGGCAACGACGCCACCGTGGCCTGGGCGGGCGCCGTCGGGGCGTTCGAGCTCAGCAACGCCATGCCGGTGATGGGCCACAACCTGCTGGAGGCGGTGCGGCTGTTGGCGTCGGCCGCCCGTCTCCTCGCCGACCGGTGCGTGGCCGGTATCGAGGCCGACGTCGAGCAATGCCGGGCCTATGCCGAGTCCTCACCGGCCCTGGCCACCGCCCTGAACCCCCACATCGGGTACGAGCGGGCCGCCGAGGTCGCCCGGACCGCCCTGGCCGAGGGCAAGACCCTCCGCCAGGTGGTGGTCGAGCAGGGCCTGCTGAGCGCCGAGGAGGCCGACCGGGTCCTCGACGTCGACGCCATGACGAGGGGGGGCGTCGTCGGCTGACCGGCGGCATCGCCACGCTCCGACCCCACTTACGCACCGTTCGCCGCCGTCCACACCGGGCCGGTGGTTGTGCCCAGCATTTCCCTTCTTGTGCTCCACAAGGTCGTGGACGGATGGTGGGAGGGAGCCGAGAAGGTGCGTCGAGGGCCACTCCGCCGGGAGCGGCTCAGGGGGAAGACGGGATGTTCGTCGACGGGTCGATGCTGGCAAACGAGCTCCGCCGCCGCCGGGTCGGGCCCCGGTCGCTGGCCGAGTCGGTCGACGGCGTGGACCGCTCCACATGGGTCCTCGGTGACCTCCGCAGCGCCCCCACCGACCTCCTCGTGCTGGCCGCCTTCTCCCTCACCGAGCCCCCGGCGGCCTCCTTCCGCCAGCGCTACTGAGGCAGCGGTGCCCCGGCGAAGGGCCCGGGGTCCGACGGCAGCGGGATGACGGGGCGGCTCCAGCCCACGATGCGGGAGAGCTCGGTGGTGAGCCGCCGCCACTCGGCCGGGTCCCACCCTTCGACCGCGTTCACGACGCTCCCGTCCATGGCGACGTGCACGATGGCGGGGAGCGACTGGAGGCCGAAGGCGCGGACCACCGCCAGGTCGGGGTCGGCAAAGGTGAGGATCTCGCTGGCCCACCGCCCGAGGAACCGCCGGGCGTCGGCGGCCGTGCCGGCGACCAGCCACGCCACCCGGCAGTCCGCCTGCTCGTAGCCCGTCAGCACCCGGGCCGCGGTGGGCACGATCCACGAGCTGCGGTCGTTGTCGGGGTCGACGGCGACGAACAGCAGGTGGAACGTGACGAGCCACTGGCGCACCGTCCGGGCCCGGCCGTTGATCGACGACAGCACCAGATCGGGCGGCGGGTCGGTTGCCACGGGCCGGCAACGTAGCGCAGCTATCTTCGGGCCCGCGAGGTCGGAGCACCGGCCGGAGGAGGGACGTGGGAACCAACAGCGGGATCTACAAGTTCGTCTTCGTGCTGCACCTGCTGGCGGTGATCATCGGCTTCGGGAGCGTCTTCCTGGCGGGCGTCTTCGGCGCCAAGGCCCAGGCCCGTGGCGGCCGCGAGGGCGTGGCCGTCGGAGAGGTGACCTATGAGGTCAGCAGGCAATGGTCGGAGTGGTTCATCTACGCGGTGCCCATCTTCGGCATCCTCCTCGTGCTGCTGTCCGACGACGAGATCAAGTTCAGCGAGCCATGGATCTCGTGGAGCCTCCTGCTCTACGTGGTGGGCCTCGGCATTACCCACGCCGTGCAGCTGCCCAACGTCCGGCGCATCAACCAGCTGGCCGCCGAACTGGCCTCCGGAGCCCCGGCGGGCGCTGGCAGTGGGGGCCCGCCTCCGCAGGTCGGCGAGCTCGAGGCGCGCGGCAAGCGGGCGGCAGCGGTCGGTGCGGTGCTCAACCTCATCGTGGTCGTGATCGTGTTCCTGATGGTCTGGCAGCCGGGCCGCTTCTGACCTGGGCGGCGACCGGCATGCACCCCATCGAGCGGCTGCGAATGGTGGCCCGGGCCACCGGCGAGGACCCCGCCGTCGTGGCCCAGGAGGCGGCCGACGTGCTGGCCGCCTGCGCCGGCGACCCGCCCGGCCTCGTCACCGCGTGCCGCCGCTTGGTCGACCACCAACCCACCTCGGGTCCCATGTGGTGGCTGGCCTCCCGGGTCCTCGCCGCCCCTGACCCGCGCGTCGAGGCATGGCGCGCCGCCGAGGAGCTGCGCGACGACTCCACCGCCGCCGCCCTCGCCGTACACCTCCCCGACGACGTCCTGGCGACGGTCGTCGCCTGGCCCGACCAGGCGTCCGAGGCGCTCCGGCGTCGGGGCGACGTGGCCGTGCTGGTGATCGACGGCGGCGGCGCCGGCATACCGCTGGCGTCCCACCTCCGGCGGGCGGGCAGCGACGCCACCGCCGTGCCCGAGTCGGGGCTGGGCGCGGCGGTCGCGGCCAGCGGGTTGGTGCTGCTGGAGGCGGCGGCGATGGGCCCCGACGGGTTCGTGGCCCCGGCGGGCTCGAGAGCGGCGGCCGCGGTGGCCTGCCACGGCGAGGTCCCCGTCTGCGTGGTGGCGGGCGTCGGCCGCGTCCTTCCGGCGGCGCTGTGGACGGCGTTGGTCGAGCGGCTGGCGGCGGCGGGCGATCCCTGGGAAGGCGCCGAAGAGGTGGTCCCCCTGGAACTGGTCGACCAGGTGGTCGGTCCCGAGGGGGCCCTACCTCCCGACCAGGCGGCGTGCCGGCCCACCTGCCCGGCGGTGCCCGAGCTGACCCGCACCTGGGCAGCCCCCGGCTCCCGCTCGCGTCACGCCGACCCGTCCTGAGGCGAGGTGGGCGAGCTCGTCGAGTTCCCGAGCAACGGCGCGACGGCGGGCGGGTACCTGGCGCCGGCCACCGAGGGTGCCGGCCTCGGCGTCGTCGTCGTGCCCGGGTGGCGGGGCCTGGTGCCTCACATCGGGGACGTCTGCGACCGCTTCGCGTCGGAGGGCTTCACCGCCCTGGCCCCCGACCTGTACGAGGGACGCACCGTCGCTCCTGGCAATCGGGAGGAGGCGGACGGGGCGGCGATGGCCCTCGACCTGGAGGTCACCGGGCGCGAGATGTCCGGTGCCGTCGACTACCTGGGCCGGCACCCGGCGGTGCGGGGCGCGGGCGTGGGGGTGGTGGGGTTCTCGACGGGCGGCGGGCTGGCCCTGTGGCTCGCCACCCTCCGGCCGGACATGGTCCGGGCGGTGGTGCCGTTCTACGGCGTCGTCCCACCGGACCGCCGCCCCGACTGGTCGATGCTGGAGGCGGCGGTCGAGGGGCACTACGCCGAGGACGACGACCGGGCGGGGTTCGGGGTTGCCCGGGCGCTGGAGGAGGAGCTCACCGCCCTGGGCAAGGAGGTGCGCATGTTCCTCTACCCCGGGACCGCCGCCGCCTTCTTCGACGACACCCGGCCCGAGGTGTACGACCCAGACGCCGCCCGCCAGGCGTGGGTCCGCACGCTCGAGTTCCTCCGCGCCAAGCTCGGTTGACTCGCTCTCGGGGGGGCTCCGCCCGCTCGGCTTCGCCTCGCGCTCTCGGGGGGCTCCGCCCCCCGAGTGCCCCCCCGAAGGCAACGGCTCGGACGCCGGCTTCGCCGGCGGCTCATCCCCTGTTCCGACGGGCAAGCTCCTACGGAGCGCCCGTCGGGCCGGTCGGGCTAACGCCCTCCCGGCTGGTGTCTGACGCGGTCGCGGTCTGCTGCGAAGTGCAGAGCCTCGTAGGCGATCAGGGCGCACGTCGCGATAGTCACCAGGGCAAGTGTCACAAGAGCGGGCACCTCAGAGGCGACGGGGAACAGGGCGAGGATCAGCAGGGAGACGAGGAGGCGCTGGGGGCTGAGCGATCGCACCGTGCGCAGCCGGAACGCCACGTGGCCGAGCAGGTAGAGGGCGACACCGCCGACGAGGGCGAAGGCGGGCACGCGCCCCAGCGGGTCGTCGACGTGCCCGATCGTGGTCTCGAGCCCAAGCGCGGCCGGGACGATGCCGAGGACCATCGGGAAGTGCAGGTACGAGTAGGCGTCCCGGGCCATGCTGTTGCGCTCACCGACCTCGGAGGTGGCGGCCAGGCGCCGGGCGGTCACCGCCGCGTCCACGTCGAAGTACGCCCACCACATGGCGGCGAGGAGGGCGATGGCCACGACCGTGGCGGCGGCCACACCGGCGGTGAGGCTCTTCTCGGCACCGACGCCGATGGCGACGATCGACTCGCCCAGGGCGATGAGCACCACCAGTGCATGCCGCTCGGCGAAGTGCCCGGGCACCAGCTTCCAACCCTCGACCCCGAAGAAGAACGGCCCGGCCCGGTCGAGCGCCAGCGCCACTGCCCACACCGCCCCCTGGGCGGTCGAGTCCAAGAACGAGGCGCCGGTGAGGAGGCCCACCGCGATCGCCGAGCTCATCCCGAGGCCGACGGTCGACTTCCGCAGCCCCGGGTCGTCCCGGCTGGCGAGGAGGAACAGGGCGATGTGGGCGAGCCGCACGACCGTGTAGCCGACGGCGAACGTGAGGCCCAGGTCGTCGAAACGCGCCGGGCACGCAGATCGACACGATCAGGAACGCCGCCATGGCAGCGAACATGGCGAGGCGGACAGACCCCTCCTCGGGGTCGACCACGCTCGTCAACCAGGCGTAGCCGACCCACGACCACCAGAGGACGCCGAGCACGAGTGTGCCCTTGGCCAAGCCTCCCATGTCGGCTCGTCGGCCATGAGGGCGGTGCACTGGGTCACGGCCAGCACGAAGACCAGGTCGAAGAAGAGCTCGAGTGGCGTCACCCGCTTCTGCTCGCGGAGCACCGCGCTGAGCCGCGGCCGGTGTCGCTCCCTCGGGGCGGTCATCGCGAAAAATGCTCCCACGACCGCCGTGCGAGAAGGGTGCTACCAACCCTCCGAGCCGGGGGCTCCCTTGAAGGGACCGACCACCTCGCCAGTGATCCAGCCGCCGTAGAAGCCGCCGGGCTGGCCCTGGACGAACTCGCCGTCGACCAGGCACACCTCCATCCGGCTCGGGTAGAACGACACGTAGCCGGCCATCGCCTCGTAGCCGGGGGCCGGCTCCTCGTACGTCCAGGCGGCGTCGGGCGCGGTCTGCCCTCCCGCGGTGACGGCGAAGTAGGACGCCACTCCCTTGAACTCGCAGAAGGTGGTGCGCCCCGTCGGCACCAGCACCCCGGGGACGATGCTGTCGGGCGGCAGGTAGTAGACGGGCGGATGGCTCGTCTCCAGCACCCGCAGCGGCGCCAGGGTCAGGGCGATGGTCTGGCCGCCGAAGATGACCTCCACCTGGCGGCGCACCGCCTCGAGCCGGGGAGGCCTCGGGTACTCCCAGACCGACTCCTGTCCGGGCCCGGGAGGTATGGGGTCTGGTCGCACGGGGACGCGCACCTCCTCCCGGCGGGGCACGATGGTGAGGTGGAGGAGCATGCTACGGCGCTGGCCGACGCCATCGAGGCCGCCCTTCCGGGGTGGGTCGAGCGCTCGGTCGCCCGTACCGTCGAGGGCTTTTTCGGCCACGTCGACGCCGAGGTGACGGCGGCAGCGGTGGAGGCGGGGCGGCGCGCGCGCGACGACGTGGCTCCCCGCGTGCGCGCCCTGCTCCAAGCCGACATCGACGAGCAGCGGACGACGCCGCTCTCGCTGCTCCGGGGCGCGGTGCGCTACCCGACCGAGGTGCTGCTCGGCGCCGGCGTGCCGCCGGTCGAGCGGGACCAGCTCCAGGCCCGCCTGTTCCCCGAGGACATCTACGACCTGGCGCCCGCCACCTTCGCCGACGTCGACCCGTCGCTGGCCGAGGTCGGCCTGGCATGGGGCGCGGCCAAGGCGTACGTGCACCTGCAGCGCCACGGAAGGGGCCCCTCCCGGCGGACCGGTGAGCGGGCATGACCAAGGTGGTGGCCTACGCCCCCGACCTGATGGACCGCTCGCGGATCGCCGGCGCGGCCGACGTCTCCTTCGTCGACCGCCCCGCCGCCCTCGCCGCCGCGGCCGCCGAGCAGGGTGCCGACGTCGTCGTCGTCGACCTCACCCGCCCGGGGGTGCTCGAGGCCATCTCCTCGCTGCCCGTCCGCGTCGTCGGGTTCGCCAACCACACCGAGCGGGACCTGCTCGAGTCGGCCCGCGCCGCCGGCTGCGAGCAGGCCCTCGCCCGGTCGGCCTTCTTCTCCCGGCTCCCCGACCTGCTGGGGTGAGCGACGACGCCGCCGACGCCGTCGTCATCGGCGCCGGCCACAACGGATTGGTCGCCGCCAACCTTCTCGCCGACGCCGGCTGGGACGTCGTCGTCCTCGAAGCCCAGCCCGAGCCGGGTGGGGCGGTGCGCAGCGCCGAGCTGACCCGCCCGGGCTTCGTCCACGACCTGTTCAGCGCCTTTTACCCGCTGGCCGCCGCCTCCCCGGTGCTGCGGCGCCTGGACCTGGTGGCGTTCGGGCTGCGCTGGCGCCGGGCGCCCCGGGTGCTCGCCCACCCCACTCCGGACGGCCGGTGCGCCGTCCTGTCGACCGACATCGAGGAGACGGCCCGCTCCCTCGACACCTACGCCGCCGGGGACGGGGACGCCTGGCGCCGCCTCTACGGCGAGTGGCAGCAGGTCGGCGACGGCATCGTCGGCGCCCTCCTCGGCCCCTTCCCCCCCGTCGTCCCCGCCGTCGGGCTGGCGGCGCGGCTGGGGCCCGGCGGCCTGGTGCGGTTCGCCCGGCGTCTGCTGCTGCCGGCACGCCGCTTCGCCGACGAGGAGTTCGGCGGCGCCGGCGGGGGGCTCCTCATCGCCGGGAACACCCTCCACACCGATCTGTCGCCCGAGTCGGCCACCGGGGCGCTCTTCGGGTGGCTGCTGTCCTCGCTCGGCCAGCAGTACGGGTTCCCCGTCCCCGAAGGTGGCGCCGGGCAGCTCGCCGCCGCGCTGGCTCGCCGGCTGGAGTCACGCGGGGGACGGGTGGAGTGTGGCGTGCGGGTCGTGAAGGTGCGGGTGCGAGGCGGCCGGGCGGTGGGGGTGACGACGGCGGACGGCACCGAGATCGGCGCCCGCCGGGCAGTGCTCGCCGACGTGGTCGCGCCGCAGCTGTTCCTCGACCTGGTGGGACCGGACCACCTCCCGGGCGACTTCCTCGAAGACGTCCGCCGCTTCGAGTTCGACCACGCCACCGTGAAGGTGGACTGGGCGCTCGACGGGCCGATCCCCTGGGAGAGCGAGGAACCCCGAGGCGCCGGCACCGTCCATCTCGGCGACAGCATGGACGAGCTCACGCTCTACTCTGCCGAGCTGGCGACCGGGCGGCTGCCACGGCACCCGTTCCTCGTCCTGGGCCAGATGACGACGGCCGACCCGACCCGCTCGCCGCCGGGGACGGAGACGGCGTGGGCCTACACCCACGTCCCCCGGCGGCCTCGAGGGGACGCCGCCGGCGAGCTCCGAGGGACGTGGGACGACAGCGAGGGCGACCGCTTCGCCGATCGCATGGAGGCCCGCATCGAGCGGCTCGCCCCCGGGTTCCGGCAGCGGGTCCTGGCCCGCCACGTCATGACCCCACCCGTCCTCGCCGGCGCCAACCAGAGCCTGGTCGACGGGTCGGTCAACGCGGGGACGGCACAGCTGCACCAACAGCTGGTGTTCCGGCCGGTGCCCGGGCTGGCCCGCCCGGAGACACCGGTGCGCGGGCTCTACCTGGCGTCGGCGTCCGCCCACCCGGGGGGAGGCGTCCACGGGGCCCCGGGCGCCAACGCGGCTCGGGCCGCCATCGGCGGCGCACACCGCCGCCGGCGGCTCCTCGCCGTCGCCGCCACGGCGGCGGTGGCGTCAGCCGTCCGGCGCCGCCATCCCGGGCCCGCCTGAGGCCGCCTCGGCGGGGCCGGTGGTGAATCGGCGTCGGAGCCGGCGGGGCCAGCCGCCGGAGGCGGGCGAGCGCGACAGGCGGGAAGAGCACAACCGCACAGGAGGCCGGCGGGGACGAGGGCGGCCGCCGTGACCGGGCCGATGGCGTCGATGGCGACGCCGGCCACGACCACGTCGGCGACCTCCGCCGCCCGGCTCGGTTCTCACCAGGCGCATGGGCGACGGTGATGACGATGGAAGGGACGACGGGCTGGGTGAAGAAGGGGCCTGCCAGTCCACGTGGCACGACCGGGTGACGACGGCGATGGGCACCGACGCACGCCCGGACCTCTCGGAGCGGACGGTGCTGGCGGCGACGAGGACGGCGTCGGCACGCGAGCGCAGCAGGGCGCAGCGCGCTTGGCGCCCGCTCCGCCGAGCCCGCCGGACCGGGCCCCGACGGCGGCGGCGCCGTCGACGCCGGCGACCATGTCGAGGCGGACCGACGGCCCGCCGGCAGCCGCAGGGAGGTCACCGTGGACCTCGAGGGGGTCGACCCGATCGACTGGCGGGGGAGGACGCGCATCAGGCGACGAGCGCGGCCCGCCGGATCGTGAAGAAGTCGAGCGCGGCTCGGCGCTGGTCGGGGGCGTCGACCAGCTCGCCGAAGCGGAGGATGGCGCCCCGGAACACGGTCGAGTTCCAGAGCTCGCTCAGCCCCTCCTCCAGGGCGACCGAGAGCACGTAGAGGTAGGGCTCGGAGACGGCGGCGTCACCCGGCGACGCCCCGAACGTGGCTCGCACCTCCGGCGCCAGGCAGTCGAAAGCGGCGTCGAAGTGCTCGGGCCACAGCTGGACGCGTGATGGGTCGCTCGACTGCGGCTGCGCCCGCAGCTCCTCCAGGACCGACCAGGCGAACCCGTACCAGTCACCCAGGAAGGCGGCGGCCTCGGGGTCGACCGCCAGCTGCTCGTCGGGGTCCCCGAGGGGAGGGACGTCGAACCCCTCGGCGCCGGCAACGTCGGGTTCGCCGTCGAGGACGAACCGGGCGGCCCGGGCCACCGATGTGATCGGCTCTCCGGAGGCGCGGTCGCCCGTCTGCCGCACGAGCTCGGCACCCTGCACCCGTATCTGCTCGTCGGAGCCGAAGAACGGCGTGCCGAATCCCCTCATCGTCCATCGCAGGGCGATCTTCCCGTTGGCCCGGCGGCGGGCGGGCGAGAGCACGTACACCGCGAGGCGGTGGAGGGTGAGTCGGGTCTCGACCAGCGCGGCGGGTGCGGCGGGGAGCCGTCGGCGCGCGCCAAGCCAGCGGTCGGCCGCCCAGGAGGCGCGGCTCGGACGGGTCGAGAGCCACTGGTCCCACGTCAGGTCGGCGTTGGCCACCGGGCTGACGACGGGACGGCCGGGCGCCCGTGCTCCGAGGGAGACGGGGTCGTCGGCGAACCATGCGCCGTCCTGAACGGCCGGCGGTGAGGGCTCGAGGACCCTGGCCTCGAACTCGTCGCCGAGGACCTGCTGGGCTTCGGCGCGGGCGTCGCGAGCGCGCATGGCGCGCAGTCTCCCGCGCCGATCGATCGATACGTGTAACGACCGCGAGCCCGGCCGGGTATGGCGCCTGGTGCACGAGTTCCTGTTCGTCGTCCACACGCCAAGTACGACGTCATCGTCATCGGCTCCGGCGCCGCGGATCGCACCCTCACGTGGGCCATGCCCCGACGGAAGACGGATCGCCCGCTCGTTTGTGGGCCCGTCCGCCTGGGTAGTCGGCGCGGCGAGGGTCTGACCGGGCCCGCCGGGAGGAGAGCGCTGTGGCCGACCCCAACGACGAAGCCTTGCTGCGGGACGCCGCCCTCGAGGAGGAGGGCATTCCCGAGCTCGAGGACCAGCCGGTCGGCAAGGTCCTGTCGGGCGAGACCCCGGAAGGCGTGGTGCCGCCCCGGGACTACCCGCTCGGTGCGGAGGAGTTCGGCACCACTGCGGCCGAGGACGCGATGGGTGAGAGCCTGGCCCAGCGGGTCGCCCGTGAGGTGCCCGACCGTCCCGTCGGGGAGGGGCTCGACGACGAGGACGAGGCCCTGGCCGGCCGCCTGGTGCAGCCCGATCTCGGCGTCGTCGACGTGGCCGGCCTCAGCGCCGAGGAGGAGGCGATGCACGTCGAGGGCGAGCCCGGCGGCCTCGGCGGGGGTTGGCCCGGGTACCTGCAGGACGAGCACGAGTGACCCGCCGCTGACGTTCCCCGGCAGGGCGCGACGAGCGCCCTCTGGCGCTACCGTCGGTGGGCGCATGAGCGAGAGCGGCCCGGGTCCCGCCGCCTCGGCCCACGACCTCCTGCGGTGGAGCGAGGCGCTGGCCGGCATCGCCCGCACCGGGCTCGGGTTCTCCGACAACCTCTACGAGCGCGAGCGGTTCGAGGAGGTGCTCCGCGTCGCCGCCGATATGCGGGTGGCGGCCGGCCTGGCGCGGTCACCGGACATGGTGGTCGAGGAGTGGCTGCGGCACGTCGGCGACGGCGTGGCGGGCTACGTCACGCCCAAGGTGGCGGTGGGCGCGGTCGTGGGCAACGACCGCAACCAGATGCTGCTCGTGCAGCGCGCCGACTCGGGAGCATGGTTGTACCCGACGGGCTGGGCCGACGTCGGCTACTCGGCGTCCGAGGTGGCGGTCAAGGAGGTCCTCGAGGAGACGGGGATGGAGGTCGAGCCCCTCCGCCTGATCGCCGTGCTCGACGGGCTGCGGCTGGGCTTCACGCGCGTCCCCCTCTATTCGCTGGTGTTCCACTGCCGGGTGCTGGGCGGGAGCCTTCGTTGCCATCCGCTCGAATGCCTCGACGTGGGGTGGTTCGACGAGGAGGGCCTGCCCTCGCCTCTCGCCGGCGGCGACCGCTGGCGCCAGCAGGCGTTCAAGGCGGTCCGCGGTGAGCCGGTGCACGTGCTCTTCGACCCACCACGCCAGCCGCCGTGGCGGCTCGAGCACCGAACCGACGAGGCCGGCTGACGCAGGGCCCGACCGGGCACGGACTAGGTTTCGTCAGTCCCGACGGGCGCGCACGTCGACAGGAGGGCTCGTGGGCTTGAAGCGGTCCAGGGACGGCGCCGCCGACCCGATGCAGGTCGTGTCCCGGTTCCTCGACGCTGCCAATCATCACGACGCCGACGCCCTGCGGGCGTGCGTGCATCACGACTTCGAGAGCATCCAGCCCATCCACCCGGGGCGGAACTTCCGAGGCTCGGGGCAGCTCATCAGCAACTGGAACGCGATCTTCGAGGCCGAGCCCGGGTTCCGCCTCACCGTCCTCCGCAGCGCCGTCGCCGACAACACCGTGTGGGTCGAGGTGCACGGTGCCGGCGACTCCGCCGAGGCGGCCGGGATCTTCATCGTCGGCGTGGAGGAAGGGCGCATCCGCTGGATCCGCGTCTACAGCGACCTAGTCGAGCCCGCTCCTGCGCCCGAAGTCGTTCCTGCCGTCGAGGTCGCTTCCGCTGGCGAGATCGAGGTCGCCGCCGGGCCCGAGGAGGAGGGGGCCGAGCCCGGTGTTGCGGCGGCCGAGGGTGCGGTCACGGCGCCCGAGGGCGCTTCCGACGAGCCGGCGGCGGCCGCCGACGACAAGGACGCGGCGGTCGCCGCCGTCGCGGTGGGCGACGCGCCTGAGGCCTTCGAGTCCCGGCCGCTCCGGCTGGTCGAGTCGGCGGCGGGCGGGCGTGAGGTCGAGGCGGAGCACGCGGCCGAGCCGGCGGCCGCCGCCGCCCTCCGCCTGGTCTCCGAAGAAGGGCCCGACGAACCCGCGAGCCCGGGTGGCGCCGAGCCTGAAGAGGTGCCCGAGGTCGCCGCCGACGCGGCCGACGCCGATGGGGCGACGGCACCGGAGGGCGAGGCGAAGCCCGTCGACCACGCCGAGGACGCGGACGCTGGAGCCGAGGTCGGGGAGATCGACGTGCTGGCCACCACAGACGATGAGGCGGGGGTCCCCGAGACCGAGGACGTGCCCGGGGAGCGGGCGGAGGCGGCGGACGCGGGGGTCGGGGAGATCGACGAGCTGGCCACCACAGACGATGACGCTGGGGGCCTCGAGACCAAGGAGCCGGCGGAAGCGGCCGACGCCGCGGACGAGGCCGCCGCCGAGGGGCGGCCCGAGCTCGAAACTGACGACGCCCCCTCCGTCGACACGGCGGAGACGGCCGAGGCCGCGGAGACGGCCGAGACGACGGAGATTATCGAGGCAGCCGAGGCCGCCGACGACGAGCGGCCGGAGCTCGAGGGTGACGACGCCACCGCGCTCGACACGAACGAGACGGCGGAGACGGCGGAGACGGCGGCAACGGCGGAGACCGCAGGAACGGCGGACGCGGCCGACACGACGGAAGTGGCGGCGAGCACTGAGACGGCCGACGAGCTCGAGGACGAGGAGCCCGCCGAAGAGCAGCTCGTCGCCGAGAGCGTCGACGGCGGTTCGACACCGCAGGTGGTCGAGCCGACCTCGCCGCCCCTTCCCCGGTCTGACGGGGGGCGCCCCCTGCGTGAGGAGGACAAGCCGCCCTCGCGCCGGAGGTGGCGGTGGATGCGGGGCTCGCCCGGTGGCTGAGCCCGCCCTGAGCGGTCAGGGCCCGGCGGGGCCGACGTACCGGTAGAAGCGCACGCCGTCGAGCGTGCCGGCCAGCTGGTACTGGTGGCGGATGCGCTCCCAGAGGGCGGTGCGTTCGAGCGGGTAGTACTCCGAGTTGCGGATGCCGGCGGGGCTGGTGTCGACGATGAGGTCGGCGGGGTGGGCCCGGAGGTCGTGGTCGAGCATCGCCCACCCCCCGGGGAGCCCGTCGCCGGGGTCGCCGGTGCCCGGGTCACGCCCGCCCGAGTTCCCCGTGAGGAACCCGGTGTGTATGAACCGGGTCGCCGGCTCCCGGTCGGCGGCCCAGTAGATCTCGGGGAACTCCCCCCACACGAGCACCGTGTCGTGGGGATGGGTGATGCGGCGCACCTCGGCGACGATGGCGCCGTAGGGCAGGAGGCCGCGTTCGTTGGGAGGCAGGAATGCCACCGCGCACATCACCGCGGCGGACACGGCCATGGCACCGGTCGCCGCCCGACGCGCCAGCGTGCCGACCGAGGGAAGGGCGGCGGCGGCGAGGAGGACGAGCGGCGGGAGCAGCTGCAGGTAGTAGTGGCCGAAGAAGCGCAGACCGGCGAGGACGCCGACGGCGCCGCCGGCCAGCCACAGCCACAGGTCGACGCCCACCGCCCGCCGCCGGGCGGACTCCCCGGCGAGCACGAACAGGGCGAGGTTGATGCCGAGGAAGGCGCCGGTCATGCCGAGGCCCCGCACGATCGTGGCCCCCACCGATCCCCGCAGGGCGAGGTAGCCACCGTTGCCGGTGACCGTCCACAACAGGAAGTCCGACGGCCCGAAGGCGATGGCGGTGACGGCGATCACCGCGGAGCCGGCGCCCAGGGCCCGGGCGAGGAGCTGCCATCCTCCCGACCGGTAGAGCAGCCAGGCGATGGGCAGTGCGGTGGTGACGGCGGTCTGCTTGCAGAGGCAGGCGATCGCCAGCCAGAGGCCGGCCTGGGCGGCCCTGCCCCGACCCGCCGCGACCACGGCCGCCGTCATGGGCAGGAGCATGAACACCTCGAAGCCGGCGGCCTGGGTGTCGGCCGGGAAGAAGGCGACACTGGCCAGGAGGAAGAGCGTGGCCGCGCCGTAAGCGGCCCGCCGGCTCCGGTAGCGGCGCTGCGCCTCGGCGGCGAGGAGGGCGGCGGTGGCGGCCAGCACCAGGGCGGCTATCGCCCTTACCGGGCGGAGGTCCCGGCTGCCGGTCACCTCGGCCACCGCCGCGTACACGTAGGGGACGACCGGCGGCTTGCGATCGGCCGTGTCGCGGTAGAGGCGGCCTCCCCGGTCGATGACCATCGCCATCGTGGCCAAGCTGGCCTCGTCGGAGTTGAACAGGTGGACGGTCAGCCCCGGCAGGTGGAGGGCGAGCGACGCGGCGGCGAGCACCGCCAGGAGGCGGACGCCGACGAGGCGGCGCACCGGCGCCGGCGGCCGGTCCTCCTGCGCTCTCATCACGCCGCCTCGACGCGGTTGGCGGCGCGCGCCGCCGCCGCGGCGGGTGGTACGGGCGCCGTGGAAGGGCCTCCCAAGAGGAGGAACGCCGGCCAGGCCATGGCCATCACCGCCGCGCCCACCAGCAGGCCCGAGTCGTTGAGCGCCGAGCCCAGGACACCCGCCACGGCGAGGGCCCACGCGGTGACCTGGAGGGCCGGTCGCCGCCCCACGTCAGGGCGCACGGCGGCGAGCACCCCGCCCCCGATGAGCACGACCAGGGCCATCGGGTTGATCACCGTCGCCAGGGCCTTGCCCGCCTTGCGGCCCACGTCGCCCGCCAGGTCCTGGCCGACAACCCGGCCGAGGTGGGTGCGTTCGCCGGCGGGCCGCGACAGGTCCACGGCGACGAACAGGGCCAGCACGACGAGCGCGGCGGCCAGCAGCGGCAGCACGATGCGCACCGATGGGCGCCCGCTGCGCCAGCCCGCCACCAGCGTCCCGTAGGCGGGGACGGCGGAGAGCACGCCGCCCACGTCGGCGCCGAACCACGGGGCGCCCCCCATCACCACCCCGGCCGCCATCGCCGCGCCGGTGGCGGACAAGGCTCGCCGGCCCCAACGGTCGAGGGCCAGCCCGGCGCCGAGGACGATGGCGGCGGCGAGGAAGCCGGAGCCGATGTTGCCGACGCCGTAGAAGCGGCCGGCGACCACCGGCGAGTTGCCGAACGGGGCGTCGATCTCCAGCGGACCGCCGAAGGCGGCGTCGACGCCGATCACCGCGGCCGTGACCGCGGCCAGGGCGCCCACGCCGATTCGGACGTCGTGGCGCCCGAGGTAGGCGGCGGCCACCGCCAGGACGGCGGCGATGGCGGCACCGGCAAGCAGCGCGCCGGCCAGTCCCCATCGCCACCAGGGGACGGCCATGACGAGGAAGCTGGTGGGGGGTACCGCGAGGAGGGCGTACGCCGCCGCCGGCCGAGCCGACGGTCGCCGTAGGGCCAGCACCGCCGCCGCGCCGGTCAGGGCGACGAAGAGGCAGACGAGCGGGGTCCGGGCCCGGTCGGCGGCGACGACCCGCTCGTCGCGCCGCACCAGGTCGGCGACCGACACCGGCCCCGACGGCTCGACCGGCGACCCCCCCATCCCCGCCGGCCGGGGCACGCCGAGCTGGGCGAGGAAGGTGGGGCCGACGTCCACCAGCGTGGCGAGGTGGTCCTGGTGGGTGCCGGGGGAGGTCAGCCCTTGGTCGCCGAGGCCGCACGGCGGCGAGGCGGCCAGCACCCCGAGGTGCCGGGTGCGCCCGGGCGACGAGACGCTAGCGACGACGACGCAGGCGCCGGCGGCGGCGCCGGCGACCGGGGCCACCTGGTCGCCGGGCACCGCCACGATCACCGCCTGGGCGCCCTCACCGAGCAGGCGGGCAACCGCCGCCGCCCCGCCTCGCTCGGCCCGGGGGACGAGCCCTCGGCGGTCGGCCACCGCTGCCGCCGCCCGTTCGTCGTCGGCGACGAGGGTCCATGGCCGTCCCCACGAGCGCAGGGCCTCGCCCAGCGTCCCCAGCTCGCCGGAATAACCGAGCGAGCGGTCGTGGCGGCGCAGCTCCTCCCACCGTTCCAGGCGCAGGCCGCCGTCGCCGGTGGGGAGCACCGGTCCCACGCCCGTGTCGGTCGGTGCCCCCGACCGCGCCCCCTTGCCGATGGTGAGGTAGCCGTCGTCGGCGACGGCGCGGGGGCGGGCCGACCGCAGTGACACGCTCGTCTTGGCCCAGTCGTGGAGCACGACGGGGGCGTCGGCCCACCGCAGCTCGGGGACGAGCACGAGGACTACGGGCTGGCCCCCCTCGGCGGCGTGCGCCCGCCCGGGCGCCAACCCGACCAGCGTGAGGGTGACGAACGTGAGCGCCACCAGCGTCCTCGGCACCGGGGTCGACCAGCGCGGCGGCCGGCACCAGGGTTCGGCACCGGGGTCCACTGAGGCGAACGCTAACCGACGCCGGCGCCGGCGCCGGCTCCATGGCTCTCCGTTGTGTCGTCTGTGTCGTCGCCCAGGAGCCGGCCCAGCATGGCCGGGCTCCCCGGCCAGGCGTCGACCACCGCCTCTCGGGGCACCCGGCGCACGGCGTACCGCAGGGCGACGGCCGCCACGACCACGTCGTCGAGCGCCCCGACGACGGGGAGGAACTCGGGGACCAGGTCGATCGGCGAGATGACCCACACGGCGGCGAGGGCGAGCACGGCGCGGGCCCCGAGCGGCACCCGCGGGTCGCGCCACAGCCGCCGAGGAGCGTCGCGCAGTCGGGAAGGAACCCGACCACGTCGCGGGCCAGGCCGGGCGGGAGACGGCGGGCGAGGGCGGCGAGGAGCAGCCAACAGTCGGCCAAGAGAACCAGGCCGGCGAGGAGGCGGGCGGTCACCGGGTAAAGGAGCTCAGGCGCCCAGCTGGGCCAGCAGGGACGCCACGATCGAGGTCCGCCCCGAGGTCCGCTCCCACTCGTCGCCGATGCGGTCGTGGTCGACAAGGCCGAAGGCGTCCGGCGCCCGCCCCAGCTCCTCGGCGCACGACGAGGCGAGGGTCGCCGGCTCGACCTCGTCGCCGTAGGCGGGGAAGGCCTCGAGCCCCTCCCAGAGGCGGTCCAGGGGCGCGGGCGGCGGCCGGCCGGCGGCGAGGGCGCCGGCGGTGGCCTCGAACACCTCGTAGGTGTCGACGGCCTCCGGGCGGCGGTAGGCCGCCACCGGGTGCAGCCGCCACTCCACCGTGACTCCGCCCGGCCCGCTCTCGCGGAGCCACACCTGTGACCCGTTGACATACGCGTCTACGGGCGGGCCGAAGCGGTCGTCGAGCTCGACGACCAGGTCGGGCGTGGCGCGCCACACGCAGGTCGGGACGAGAGCCCGCATCCTCCCACCGTACGGCGCGCTGGCACGATGGCCCGATGCGAGCCCGGGCCCTGGCCGCCGCCGCCCTCGTGGCCGGCTCGCTCGTCGCCTGCGCCGACGGAGGTCGGGACGGGCCACCGGAGGCCGCCAGCCCGACGGCCCGGTCGACGACCACCTCGCCCCCGACGTCGCTGCCCGCCGCCACCACCCCGTCCTGCCCCCAGGTACCTCTGCGCGCCGACCCGGCCCCCGCCCGGCCGCGGTACGTGTTGAGGGTCGACGTCCGGCCGGCCGAAAGGGTGGCCGACGGCGACGTGCGGGTGCGGTTCGCTCCCGACCTGGAGACCGACCGGCTGGTGTTCCGGCTGTGGCCCAACAGCCCGGCGCTGGCGGCCGACGGTGCTCGGCTGGAGGCGGGCGCGGTCACTCTCGACGGCCGACCTGCCGAAGCGGTCGTCGAGGACCCGACCGTGCTGGTCGTCCGCCCCGGCCGGGCCCTGCGGGCAGGGGCGGCGGTCGACGTCGCCCTGCCCTGGACGCTGCACCTCCCGGCGGCGAGCGGCGACCGGCTTTCGGTCGACGGCGACGCCGTGCGACTGGGCTCGTTCTTCCCCATCCTCTCGTGGGAACCGGGCGTGGGGTGGGCGACCGAGCCGCCGACGGGCGCCTTCGCCGAGGCGTCGACCGCCCCGACCGCCGACTTCGACCTGACCGTCACGGCGCCGGACGGGCTCTCCGTCCTGGCCAGCGGGACGAACGACCGTCCCGGCCACTGGACGGCGACCGCCGTGCGCGACGTCGCCGTGTCGGTCGGGCGCTTCGTCACCGCCACGGGGGTGGCCCGGGCGCCCGATCCCGTGCACGTCACGGTGGGCGTCCACCGGGCCGTCATGGGCGCCTCGGCCGAGGCCTACCGCGACCGCGTCGTCGCCTCCCTGCAGGACTTCGGCCGCCGCTTCGGTGCCTACCCGTGGCCGTCGTTCACGCTTGCCATCACCCCCCGGTTGGCGGGCGGCATCGAGTACCCGGGCCATGTCATGCAGGGAGAGGGGACGCTCGAGCGCACGACCAGCCACGAGGTCGCCCACCAGTGGTTCTACGGGCTGGTGGGCAACGACCAGGGCCGCGACCCGTGGCTCGACGAGGGTCTGGCCACGTGGGCCGAGGCGACGTTCGAAGGGACGCTCGACCTCTACCGCTCCCGGGTGTTGCCGGCTGCCGCCGCCGGTCACCTGGGCGAACCCATGACCTACTGGGATGCCCGGCCCGGGGCGTACTTCGCGGGCGCCTACGTGCAGGGGGCTCAGGCCCTGGCCGCCCTCGGGGACCCTTCCCTCGTCGACTGCGCCCTGCGCGTCTACGTCGCCCAGGAGGCCCACCAGATCGCCCGCCCACGCGATCTGATCGCCGCCGCATCGGCCGTTTTCCCCGACGCTCCGGCCACGCTGGCCCGCTTCGGGGTGCGCCCCTGAGACGAACTGGCGGTGGATATACGGGCCAGAGGCCGTACATCCACCACCGGTTTGTTCAGTCGCCCTGCTGGTCGCGGAGGAAGCGCTCGAACTCGGCGGCGATGACGTCGCCCGACTGCGGCTGGAGCGGCTCCTCGTCGGCGGACGCGTCGACCGCCTCCTCCAGGCGGCGGACGTAAGCGGCCACCTCGTCGTCGGTGGCCACCACCTCGCTTACCTGCTGCTCGTAGTCGACCGCCCGCTGCTCGAGGTCGGCGGTGACCAGAGGCGTCGAGAGCAGGCTGCTCGTCCGCCGCACCAGGGCGAGGGTCGCCTTGGGCGAAGGGGTCGCGGCCACGTAGTGGGGCACGGCCGCCCACAGCGAAGCCGACTGCAGCTCGGCTCGGCGGCAGGCGTCGTGCAGCACACCGACGATCCCGGTGGGGCCCTCGTAGGTCGAGCGCTCGAGGCCCAGGCGGCGGACGAGATCGGGGTCGCCGGCCGTGCCGGTGACCTGGACCGGCCGGGTGTGGGCGACGTCGGCCAGGAGGGCGCCGAGGGTGACGACCAGCTCCGCCCCCAGCTCCTTGGCGACGTCGACCACCTGGGCGCTGAACGTCCGCCACCGCAGCTGGGGCTCGGTGCCGAGCAGCACGACCACGTCATGGCTCGTCGCGGGCGGCGAGGCAGCCGAGAGCTCGTTGCTCGGCCAGATGATCTCCCGGGTGAAGCCGCCGGCGAGGCGCACCTGGGGCCGGGTGGAGGAGAAGTCGTAGAACTCCTCGGGGTCGATGTCGGCGAAGCGCCGGGCTCCCCAGCTGGCCTTGAGATAGCGCGCCGCACCGGACGCGGCGTCGGCCGCGTCGTTCCATCCCTCGAAGGCGGCGACCAGTACCGGACGGCGGAGCCGGGGACGGTCCTCCCAGCGGACGTGTTCCACGCGGTCCACGGTACTGCCGGTGCGATGGTCGGCCGTACCCTGGGCGTGATGGCCGTCCCCGCGCTCGAGCGGTTCTCCCCGGTCACCCGGGCGTGGTTCGAGTCCACCTTCGAGGCGCCCACGCCCGCCCAGACGCAGGGATGGGCGGCCATCAGCGAGGGCCAGCACACCCTGGTCCTGGCCCCCACCGGGTCGGGCAAGACCCTCGCCGCCTTCCTGTGGTGCCTGGACCGACTCCTCGGCGCCCCGAAGGGGCTTGCCGAGGAGGAACCAAGCGGCGGGCCGCAGGCCCACGACGCCGTCGGGGGGAACTCGGGGGGCAGAGCCCCCCGAGGGCGCGAGGCGAAGCCGATCGGCGCCCCGAAGGGGCTTGCCGAGGAGGAACCAAGCGGCGGGCCGCAGGCCCACGACGCCGTCGGGGGGAACTCGGGGGGCAGAGCCCCCCGAGGGCGCGAGGCGAAGCCGAGCGTGCTCTATATCTCACCTCTGAAGGCGCTCTCCTACGACGTCGAGCGCAACCTGCGGGCGCCGCTGGCCGGCCTGGCCGTGGAGGCGGCGCGGCAGGGGGTGGCGGCGCCGAGGATCTCGGTGGCGACCCGCACCGGCGACACGCCGCAGGCCGAGCGGCGGGACCTGGCCCGCCACCCGCCCGACATCCTCATCACCACCCCCGAGTCGCTCTACCTGATGCTCACCTCGTCGGCCCGGGAGGTGCTGGCGGGGGTCGAGCACGTGATCGTGGACGAGATCCACTCGGTGGCCGGCACCAAGCGGGGCGCCCACCTCGCCCTCTCGCTGGAGCGCCTCGAGCGGCTTACCGAACGGTCGCCGCAGCGAATCGGCCTCTCGGCGACGCAGCGGCCCCTCGACGAGATCGCCCGCTTCCTCGGCGGCCGTCAGCGGGACCCGGGCACCGGGGAGTGGCGGCCCCGGCCCGTCGCCGTGGTGGACGCCGGCGTCCGCAAGCCCCTCGAGATCGAGGTCGTGGTGCCGGTCGAGGACATGTCCGAGCTGGGCACGCCCGTCGACGAGGGGCACGTCATGTCCGGGCCGGCGGCCGGCCAGCCCGAGGCCCGCCACTCGATCTGGCCGGCCATCCATCCCGTGCTGCTGGACCTCATCGAGGCCCATCGGTCGACGCTCGTATTCGTTAACTCCCGCCGGCTGGCCGAGCGCCTGGCCGCCCGCCTCAACGACCTGGCCGGGCGCGACCTGGTGCGGGCGCACCACGGGTCGGTGGCCCGCGAGCAGCGCCTCGAGATCGAGGACGCCCTCAAGGCCGGCACCCTGCCCGCCCTGGTCGCCACCAGCAGCCTGGAGCTGGGCATCGACATGGGCGCCATCGACCTCGTCGTGCAGGTGGAGTCGCCGACCTCGGTGGCCAGCGGCCTGCAGCGGATCGGCCGGGCCGGGCACAAGGTCGGCGAGCCCTCGAGGGGCCGCATCTTCCCCAAGTTCAGGGGCGACCTGGTCGAGGCGGCGGTCGTGGTCATGCGTATGAAGGCGGCCCTGATCGAGGAGACCAAGGTCCCCCGGAACCCGCTCGACGTCCTCGCCCAGCAGATCGTGGCGATGTGCGCGGTCGAGGAGGTCACCGTCGACGAGGTGGCCGAGGTGACCGCGGGCGCCTATCCCTTCGCCGACTGCACCCCGGCGGTGCTCGAAGGGGTGCTCGACATGCTGGCCGGCCGCTATCCGTCCGACGACTTCGCCGAGCTGCGCCCCCGCATCACGTGGGACCGGGTCGAGGGCACCCTCCGGGGGCGCGCCGGCGCCCGCATGCTGGCCGTCACCAGCGGGGGCACGATCCCCGATCGAGGCCTGTACGGGGTGTTCACGGCCGGCTCCGACGGCAAGGGCGGCGTCCGCCTGGGGGAGCTGGACGAGGAGATGGTCTACGAGAGCCGGGTGGGGGAGACCTTCGTGCTCGGGGCCTCGACGTGGCGCATCGAGGAGATCACCCGAGACCGGGTGATCGTCACCCCCGCGCCCGGCGAGCCCGGCAAGATGCCGTTCTGGCACGGCGACGGGCTCGGCCGGCCGGCCGAGCTGGGCCGGGCGGTGGGGGCGTTCCTCCGCGAGGTCGACGGGTGGTCCGACGAGCGCCTGGCCGAGGAGTGCTCGCTCGACCCGCTCGCCCGGCGGAACCTGCGCGCCTACCTGGCCGAGGAGCGGTCGGTCACCGGTGCCCTCCCCACCGACCGCCAGGTCGTCGTCGAGCGCTTCCGCGACGAGCTGGGCGACTGGCGCATCTGTGTGCTCTCGCCCCTGGGCGGAAGGGTCCACGCCCCGTGGGCGCTGGCCATCGAGGCCACGGTGCGCTCGCGCCTGGGCCTCGAGGTGCAGACGATGTGGAGCGACGAGGGCGTGGTCGTCCGGCTGCCCGAGGCGGACGACGCCCCGCCGGTCGAGTCCGTCCTCCTCGAGCCCGAGGAGGTCGAGGACCTGGTGGTGCGCGAGCTGGGCAACAGCGCCCTCTTCGCCGCCCGCTTCCGGGAGAACGCGGCACGGGCGCTCCTCCTGCCCCGCCGGCGGCCCGGGTCGCGCACGCCCCTGTGGCAGCAGCGCCAGCGGGCCGCCGACCTGCTGGCGGTGGCGTCGCGGCACGGGTCGTTCCCCATCCTGCTCGAGACCTACCGCGAGTGCCTTCGCGACGTGTTCGACCTCCCTGCCCTGGTCGAGCTCATGACCGCGGTGCGGGCGCGGACGGTGCGGGTGGTGGCGGTCGACACCTCCCGCCCGTCGCCGTTCGCCTCCTCGCTGGCCTTCGCCTACGTCGCCAACTTCCTCTACGAGGGCGACGCTCCCCTGGCCGAGCGCCGGGCCCACGCCCTCACCCTCGACCGCGAGCTGCTGGCCGAGCTGCTCGGCGCCGAGGAGCTCCGGGAGCTGATCCACCCCGAGGCGCTGGACGCCCTCGAGACCGACCTCCAGTACCTCGACGAGCACCGCTGGGCCCGCGACGCCGACGAGGCGTCCGACCTCCTGCGCCGCCTGGGCGACCTGACCCGAGAGGAGCTGCGGGCCCGCTCGACCGCCGACTTCGCCGGCACCCTGCTCGACGGCCGCCGGGCGGTGGAGGTGCGGGTCGCGGGCGAGCCCCGTCTGATCCTGGCCGAGGACGCCGGCCGCTATCGGGACGCCCTGGGCGTCGTGCCTCCGCCCGGCGTTCCCGACGCCTTCCTCCAGCCGGTCGACGACCCGCTGGGGTCGCTGCTCGGGCGGTGGGCCCGCACCCACGGCCCCTTCACCACCGAGCAGGCGGCCTCCCGCTTCGGTCTGCCCGCCGGCGCGGTCGAGGGGCTGCTGGCCCGCCGGGCCGACGCCGGCCTCCTCCTGCGCGGGGAGTTCCGCCCGGGAGGCACGTCGAGGGAGTGGTGCGACCCCGACGTGCTGCGGTCGCTCCGCCGGCGGTCGTTGTCCGCCCTGCGGAAGGAGGTGGAGCCGGTCGACGCCACGGCGCTCGCCGACTTCCTCCCCGTTTGGCAGGGCGTGGGGTCGGGGGCCGCCGGCCTCGAGCGCCTGTACGAGGTCGTCGCCCAACTGCAGGGCGTGGCCATCCCGGCTTCGGCCCTCGAGCGCGACGTGCTCGCCGCCCGCGTGGCCGACTACTCGTCCCGGCTGCTCGACGAGCTGGCCGCCGCCGGCGAGGTCGTGTGGATCGGCGCCGGGCCGCTGGGCACCGACGACGGAAGGGTGATGCTCTTCCTCCGCGAGCGGGCCGCCGCCTTGCGCGCGCCGCCCGTGGGAGCGGCGGCCGAGCGTCCGTCCGGCGAGGAGCACGAGCGCCTGCGCGAGATGCTCGCCCGCCGGGGGGCGTGCTTCTTCCGGGAGCTGGCGTCCGCCGTGGGCGTCGACGACAAGGCCGCCCTCGACGCCCTCTGGGACCTGGTCTGGGCGGGCGAGGTCACCAACGACTCCTTCGCCCCGTTGCGGGCCCTCGCCGGTGGCGGGCGGTCGGGGCGAACGAAGAGCTCCCGGCGCAGCCGCCGCCCCAACCTCGGGTCCCTCACCGTCCTCGGGCCGCCCCGGGCGCAGGGGCGGTGGTCGCTGGTGGACGCCGACCTGTCGGCCGGCTCGGTGACCTCCACCGAGCGGGCCCACGCCCTCGTCGCCGTCCTGCTCGACCGCCACGGCGTGCTCACCCGCGAGGCGGTGCGCGGAGAAGGCCATGCCGGCGGGTTCGCCGCCGTCTACCCCGTCCTGCGGGCGATGGAGGAGTCGGGGCGGGTACGGCGCGGCTACTTCGTCGCCGGCATGGGCGGGGCCCAGTTCGCCCTGCCGGGCGCGGTCGACCGCCTGCGGGCCCGGCGCGAGCGGGCCGACGACGCCAAGGGGGCGTTGGTGCTGGCCGCCACCGACCCGGCGAACGTCTATGGCCTCACCCTGCCCTGGCCGGTGCCCGGCCCGCGCCGGGTGGCGGGGGCGTACGTGGTGCTGGTCGACGGGGAGGGCGCGCTCTACGTGGAGCGGGGTGGGCGGGGCCTGGTCGGGCTACGGGCGTTCGACGGCACCTGGGAGGAGCGCGCCGTCGCCGCCCTCGACGTGCTGGTGACGAGCGGCAGAGCCCGCCGCCTCGCCGTCGAGCGCTACGACGAGACGCTCGAGCCGGTGCTGCGAGCCGCCGGGTTCGTCCCCTCGCCGCGAGGCCTGGTGCGATACGGATGACTTGCTGGGTGGCGATTCGTCCCGTCACCGCCTGGGAACAAGCGCTCAGAGGCAAGGAGAGGAAACCTGTGTTCAAGCGATTGCTCTTCTCGGTGGCGATCGCCCTCGTCGTCGTCACCCTTTCGGCGTGTGCCTCCGACGACCCCAAGGAGGATGCCACCGTCACGAGCTGCGTTCCCGGCAATGAGACGGAGAAGCCGCAGGCCACCGGGCAGGTCAGGAACACGTCTTCGAAGACGAGCAGCTTCTTCGTCCGCATCGAATTCCACGACCCGAGCGGCAACCGGGTGAGCGAAGGTGTCGACACGATCACCGATGTCGAGCCAGGGACGTCGTCGCCGTTCACCATCACCGGTCTTGCTCACGCCAAGGGACCCCTCAGCTGTGAGGTGGGAACGGTCCGGCGCACTGCCGCCCCCGGCGGCTGATCTGCCCTAGACCGAGCGGAGGGCGGGCAGGAGCTCGTCCTCGGCCCAGCGGATGAACTCGCCCTGGTGGTCGCCGCCCACCTGCACGAGGGCGACGTGGGTGAACGCGGCGTCGACGTAGGGCCGCACCGCTTCGACGGCGCGCTCCACGTCGTCCCCGCAGGGGATCTCCTCGGCCACGTCCTCCGGCCGGACGAACTGGGTGGCGGCGTCGAACGCCGTCGGTCCGGGCAGCTCGGCGTTGACCTTGAAGCCGCCGGCGAACCAGCGGAACTGCTCGTGGGCCCGCGCCACCGCCGCCTCCCGGTCGCGGTCGAAGCAGAGCGGCACCTGGCCGACGCGGGGCTTGCCCGCGCCGCCGGCGGCGTCGAACGCGTCGCCGAGCTCCTGAGACGGCTCCACCGCGATCATGGCGTCGGCCAGCTCGCCCGCCAGCTGGCAGGACTGCGGGCCGGAGACGGCGACCCCGATGGGAGGCGGCGTCTCGGGGAGGTCCCAGATCTTGGCCGAGTCGGCTTCGAAGTACTCGCCGTCGTAGCTGAAGTAGCCGCCGGTGAACAGGCCGCGGATGATCTCGATCGCCTCGCGCAGCATTCGGTGGCGGACGTCGACCGACGGCCACCCGCCGCCGATCACGTGCTCGTTGAGGTTCTCGCCCGACCCCAGGCCGAGCGTGAGCCTTCCGTCGGCGAGGAGCTGCACGGTCGCCGCCGCCTGGGCCACGATTGTCGGGTGGTACCGGATGGTCGGGCAGGTCACGTAGGTCATGAGCGGCAGCTGTTCGGTGGCCAGGGCGGCCGCCCCGAGCACGCTCCACGCGTAGGGCGAATGGCCCTGGGCGTCCAGCCACGGGAAGTAGTGGTCGGAGATCACCGCGAAGTCGAACCCCGCCTGCTCCGCCGCCACCACGTGCGATACCAGCTCCTTGGGGCCGGCCTGCTCGCTCATCATCGTGTAGCCGAAGTCGGTCATGGGACGAGCCTGCCCACCCCGGCGGTGGGGGAACCTGGCCGGTAGCCTGCTCCCAGTGGTTCGGCCCGGTGCCTGAAGGCGACACCCTCTACCGCACGGCGGCCACGCTGCAGCGTTGGATCGGCGGCCGGCAGATCACCGAGGCGACCACCTCGGTCCCCGGCCTGCCCGTCGACCGCATCGTGGGCCAGCGGGTGGAGTGGGCGGAGGCCTGGGGAAAGCACCTGCTCGTGCGCTTCAGCTCGGGCCAGGTCCTGCACACCCACCTGCGCATGAGCGGGTCGTGGCACGTGTACTCGTTCGGCGACCGGTGGCGGCGGCCCGCCCGCCAGGCCCGCCTGCTGCTGGTGTGCGGGGACCGGGTGGCCGTGTGCTTCAACGCCCCGGTGGTCGAGCTGCTGGCCGCCCAAGCCGAGGAGGTGCACCCCGCCCTGGCCCGGCTGGGGCCCGACGTGCTGGGGGAGACGCTCGACCTCGACGAGGTGCGCCGCCGGGCCCGGGCCCGGTCGCCGGAGCTGGCGGTCGGGGAGCTGCTGCTCGACCAGCGGGTGGTGGCCGGGATCGACAACATCTGGCGCTGCGAGGCCCTGTTCCTCGAGGGCCGCCATCCCAGCACACCGCAGCGCGCCCTCTCCGACGACGAGCTCGACCGCCTGGTGACCACCGCCCGCCGGCTCATGCGGGCCAGCGCCGGCATCGACCCTCGAGGGGCGGCCGGGGGCCGTCCCGCCCCTCGCTGGGTCTACCGCCGTACCGGCCGCCCGTGCCGCCGTTGCGGAACGCCCATCCAGTCCGCCCTCCTGGGCGAGCAGGCCCGCCGGGTCTACTGGTGCCCGACCTGCCAGCCGGCACCGGAGGCGAGCGGGTGACTCATCGCGCGTCGCGGCCGCCCCCGTCGGCCGCGCCCTCGACCGGGCGTGCCCTACGGCCACCCGGGTCGCCCGCCCCATGACCCAGCCGGGGCCGCCGCCGGTCGAGCCGGCCGGGGGAGGCGGCCCGCCCCGTCCGACGGTCCGGCGGAGGGTGTTCGTCGACCTGTCGCCTCTCCGCGAGTCCCGGGACTACCGGTGGCTGTTCTGGGGCCAGGCGGTCTCGTGGCTGGGACGCCAGGTAACCGCCGTCGCCATCCCCTACCAGGTGTACCTGCTGACCAAGTCGTCGCTGGCCGTGGGCCTGGTGGGCCTCGTGAACCTCGGCCCGCTGGTCGGCCTGACCCTGGCCGGCGGGGCGGTGGCCGACGCCGTCGACCGCCGCAAGCTCCTCCTGGTCACCCAGGTGCTGCTCGCCCTGGCCAGCGTGGGACTGGCCCTCAACGCGTCGGTCGACGAGCCCGCCCTGTGGCCGATCTACGTGCTCAGCGCCCTCATCGCCGGCCTTTCCGGCATCGACCTCCCGACCCGCAACGCCATGATGCCGAGGATGGTGGGGCGGGAGCGGATCCCCGCCGCCTCCGCCCTCGGCCAGATCCTCATGCAGGTCGGGCTGGTCGCAGGGCCCGCCCTGGCCGGCGTGGTCATCGGCCGGATCAGCCTGGCGTCCGCCTACTGGCTCGACGTGTCCACGTTCGTGGTGGCCATGGGCACCGTCCTGGCCATCCGTCCCCAGCCCCCCGAGGGCGGCGGCACCCGGGCAGGGATGGCCTCGATCGCCGAGGGCCTGCGGTTCCTGCGGGGCCGGCGGCTCCTCGTGAGCACGTTCCTCATCGACATCAACGCCATGGTGTTCGGCATGCCCCGGGCCCTCTTCCCCGCCCTGGGCACCAGCCTCTACGGCGGAGGCGCCGCCACTGTGGGTCTCCTCTACGCCGCCCCGGGCCTGGGCGCCCTGGTCGGCGCGCTGCTCACCGGGTGGGTGGGCGCGGTCCGCCGCCAGGGTCTGGCCGTGATCTGGGCGGTGGTGGGATGGGGCGCCGCCATCGCCGTCTTCGGCCTCGTCCCCTGGCTGCCCCTCGGCCTCGCCCTTCTCGCCCTCGCCGGAGCGGCGGACGTCATCTCCGCCGTTTTCCGCAACACCATCCTGCAGGTCAACGTGCCCGATGCCCTCCGGGGGCGGCTGTCGGCCGTCCACATCGCCGTGGTGACGGGCGGCCCCGCCCTGGGCGACGCCGAGGCGGGCGCCGTCGCCTCCCTCACCACCGCCCCGGTCGCGGTGGTCTCGGGAGGCGTCGCGTGCGTGGTGGGCGTGGCCGTCCTGCACCGGCTGATCCCGGAGCTGGCGGCCTACGACGCCGCCGGCGCCCCGGACCCCGACCGCCCCCCGCCGCCCGAAGGGCGCCCGCCCGAACGCCCGTATACTCGGGATCGCGCCGAGCCGGGACCGAGCCCGCCGGCCCAAGAGTACGGCCCTGATCAGGGCGATCGCGAAGGGGTGCACGGTGCCTGACGGAGCCAAGGTCCGAACGGTCGCCGACGTCATGACGACCGACGTGCTCACGGCGAGCCCCTCCGACACCGTCGCCGACGCGTGCCGGCGCATGCTCGAGCGGGGCGTCGGCTCGATCGTCGTGACCGAGGAAAGGCGCGCCGTCGGCATCCTGACCGAGCGCGACCTGGTGCGGATCTCCGCCGAACAGACGGATCTCTCGTCCGCCACCGTCGCCCAATGGATGACGCCGGACCCCGACACCGTCCCGCCCGACGTCGAGGTGAACCAGGCCTACGCCAGCCTGCGCCAGCACGGCTACCGCCACTTCCCGGTGTGCGAGCACGGCGAGCTCGTCGGCATCGTCTCCATGCGCGACATGCTCAAGCTGGCGCCCATCCTTCGCGTCGAGGACCCCGCCCTGCCGGAGGCCCGCCGAGGCCTCGAGGGCGTCGTGGTGGCGGAGACGTCCGTGGGCGACGTCCGCGGCCAGGAGGGCTTCTACCACTACCGCCAGTACAACGCCGTCGAGCTGGCCGAGAAGCGCACCATGGAGGACGTCTGGCACCTCCTCTACGAGGGCCACCTCCCCGACCGGGCCGAGCGCGAGCGGTTCATCGACGAGATCCGTCCCCTGCGGGAGATCCCGCCCGTGGTCAAGGAGCTGCTGCCCGCCGTCGCCACTGCCGGCGAGCACTTCGTCCCCCTCGACGCCATGCGCACCGCCTACTCGCTCCTGGCCACGGCCGAGGACTTCAAGTCGTGGATGGACATCGACAAGGCCGAGCTGCGCGCCAACGCCATGCGCACCAGCGCGGTGATGCCCACCCTGATCATGGCCCTGTACCGGCTGAACCAGGGCCTCGAGCCCATCGACCCCCACCCTGACCTGCCCTACGCCGCCAACTACCTGTACATGCTCAAGGGGGAGATCCCGCCGCCCGAGCACGCCCGGGCCATCGAGCAGTACCTGATCTCGACCACCGACCACGGCTTCAACTCGTCGACCTTCACCGCCCGGGTGATCACCTCCACCGGCGCCGACCTCGGGTCGGCGGTGGTCGGCGCGATCGGCGCCCTCTCCGGCCCGCTCCACGGCGGCGCCCCCAGCCGGGCCCTCGACATGCTCGACGCCATCGGCACGCCCGACAAGGCCGACGCGTGGATCCGCGAGCAGGTCAACGCGGGCAAGAAGATCATGGGTTTCGGGCACCGCATCTACAAGACCGACGACCCCCGCTCGGTGATGCTGCGGGGGGTGGCCGAGCGCCTCGGCGGCGCCAAGACCGATTTCGCCAAGCAGGTCGAGAAGACGGTCGTCGAGGTGCTGGCCGAGCTCAAGCCCGGACGGCAGCTCTACGCCAACGTCGAGTTCTACGCCGGCGTGGTCATGGACGAGGTGGGCATCCCCCGGACGTTGTTCACGCCCACCTTCACCTCGAGCCGGGTCATCGGCTGGACCACCCACGTGCTCGAGCAGGCCGCCGACAACCGCCTCATCCGGCCGAGCGCCCACTACGACGGCCCGCCGCCCCCCGAGCCCGTCCCCGAGCTGGTTTGACCGTCGGTCCGCACCGAAGCGAGACGGCGGAGGCGCCGCTCGACGTCACCGTCGAGGAGGCCACCGAGGTCACCGACGAGCTGCGGACGGCGATGCAGCGGCTCGTGCCGCAGCTGTCGCGCTCCGCCTCGGTTCCCGACGAGCGGGAGCTCATCGAGATCGTCGCCTCACCCGCCTCCATCCTGCTGGTGGCGCGCAACGGCGAGGGCGCCATCGTGGGCTCGCTGACGCTGGTCGTGTTCCGCATCCCGACGGGCGTGCGGGCGTGGATCGAAGACGTGGTCGTGGACGAGACGGCCCGGAAGCGAGGCGTGGGCGAGGCCCTCAACCGGGAGGCCCTCCGCCGGGCCACCGCCGCCGGTGCCCGCACCGTCGACCTGACCTCCCGGCCGTCGCGTGAGGCGGCCAACCGCTTGTACCGCCGGCTCGGGTTCGTGGAGAGGGAGACCAACGTGTACCGCTGGAGCGGCCCCCGGACCTCCTAAGCGGGGTCCGGAGCGCGCCTGCGGCGCACCTGACGATCAGGCGGCCGACCGGTACGGCCGTCCCTCCCACACGTCGACGACGCTGTCGACGGGGATGAAGACGTCCTCCCCGTTGGCGAAGACCCACACGCTGCGCTTGCCCGCCGAGACCAAGGCGACATCGTCGAGCCGAGAACCGTCGGCCAGGGCCAGGTGCACGAGCTGTCCCTCGAGGTCTCGCAAACCCCTCCGCTGCTCTCTGGTCATGGCCGGTGGTTCCTCTCGTGACACGGGTCGTTGCAATACAGATCTCGGCACCCGCAAGGTGATACAGGAGGGGTTTCCGGGGTAGGGCTGTGGTGCCGTTTCCACCCCCGAAAGGTGTCCTGTGAAGAAGCCGCTCTGCGTCCTCGCCCTCGCTCTCGTCGCGCCGCTCGTGGTGTCGGCGCCTGTCGGCGCGCAGCAACGTGGCGGAGCGGCGGCGCGCGGCACGATCACGATGAGCGTCCATACGCACAGCTCGGAGTTCGGTGGGCCCAGCGGGCCGGGCACCCTGTTCGAGACCACGCCCGTGCCGTTCCCGCCGGCGCGGGGGGACTTCAGCTACTCCTCGATCCCCTGCGAGCGACCGGCGCCCTTCAACGACACCGCCCTGGTCTTCGAGCCCGGTTACCCCGGCGTGCCGTCGCCGGCCGCCGTCCGGCACTTCATCGAGGGCACCCTGACCCCGACGGGCCGGTCCGCCGGCCAGGGGATCGTGAGGGGCACGATCACCAGCATCCTCTGCCAGGACCGGGTCCAGCAGCCCGACCGGATGTTCTTCGCGTTCAACGGGCGCTACCGGCTGGCGTCGGACAACCAGATCGTCGTCACCGGCACGTTCCGGCTCGTGGGGGGTGAGGGACGGTTCGCCGACATGAGAGGCGCGGGGTCGCTCGCCGGCGAGATCACCTGCCTCCCACCGATCCTCCAGCGCGAGGGGGCGGCGAACTGCGCAGAGCTGGGCGCGTTCTCCGACGCCGTCCTCCGACTGGCGGGGAGCTTCGTCGACCCGACCGTTTGACACCGCCGGACTTGGGCTCCGGCCCGAGGACAGGGGCGGCGACCGTGCCCGCGGTCCGCTGAGTGAGCGCACGCACTAGAGTCGAAAGACATCTACCGCCGACGAGAGGGGTGTCGATGGCCACCTACATCATGCTGATGAAGTTCATCAATCCAGGGGTCGACTCGATCAAGAACGCCCATGTGGGCCGCCAGCAGGGGAAGAAGGCGGCCAAGGCCCTCGGCATCACGTGGAAGCAGCAGTACCTCGTCATGGGGGAGTACGACGTCATCACCGTGCTCGAGGCTCCCGACGACGAGACGGTCGCCAAGTTCGCCCTCATGGGGATGACCGGCAGCTTGTCCATCACAACCCTTCGGGCCTTCACCGAGAACGAGGCGGACAAGCTCATCAAGAGCCTGGACGTCCCCCAGTAGGGCGGCGTCATCTCAGACGCTCCTCAGCAGGAACTCCTCACCTCTGACGCCAGGACGTCGGGAGCGTGAACATGGGCCCGTGGCCCTGGCCGGGCAGGGCCCGTGTGCGGCCGTCCGGAAGGGCGGCGACGATGCGGTCGGCCGCCTACCTCACTCCGGGCCGCTGTCCTCGCCCACCAGGCAGAGGGTCGGCGCGGTAGGCCGGCGCGGGCGGCGGGGTCGAAGCGGTAGCGCTCACCGCCCGCAGCGGCACTCCGGACGCTACGCGGCCGTCCGGTCGTGGTGAGGCGGGGTGGCCTAGGCTCGGTGGTCGTCGGCGCGAGAAGGGGGCGGTGCAGATCAGCTGGAACGACGAACCTCGGAGCTCTCCGGGCGACGGCCCCCAGCAGCCGGCCGCCGGCGGGACGGCCGGCCCGGGTGGCCCGGGTGGCCCGGGTGGCCCCGGTGGCTACCCACCCCCTCCACCACCGCCGCCCCCGGGTGCCCAGCCGGGGTACTACGGGCAGCCGCAGTGGGGGTACGGTCCGCCGCCCAGGCGGGGCACGAACGGCCTGGCCATCGCCTCCCTCGTCTGCGGGATCGTGTGGATCTACGGGATCACGAGCGTCCTGGCCATCATCTTCGGGCTGGTTGCCCGCCGCCAGATCAAGGAGCGCAACGAGACCGGTGACGGCATGGCCATCGCAGGCATCGTCCTCGGGATCCTCGGCGTGATCGGCGCCATCATCGTCGTGATCATCATCGCCACCGTCGTCGACGACATCGAGGACTACGAGGACTTCCAGGACTTCAACATGATCCGCGCCGCCGCTCTCTACGTGAAAGGTTCCCTGGTCGGTCTCCTCTGACCCGGCGGCGTCCCCCACCGGGCGTACAGTGGTCGGCCCATGAACGACGCCGGGCTGGTCGTCGAGGCCCGAGCGGGCAACCTCAAGGCGTTCGGCGCCCTCTACGACCGCCACGCCGGCGGGGTCCACGACTTCCTGCGCTCGGTGACGGCCGACGACTCGATCGCCCACGACCTCCTCCACGACACCTTCGTCGTCGCCGGCTCCCGCCTGCTGCAGCTTCCCCAGCCGGCCAAGGTCCGGCCGTGGCTCTACGCCATAGCCCGCCACCAGGCGTTGGACAGGCTCGGCCGTCGCGGCGGGAAAAGGCGGCGGTGGCGGAGGAAGAAGGCGGGCGACGCGCGCCGGCCCGCGCCGGTCGCGCCGGCGGGCGAGCGAGGGCAGGTCGCCCGGGCCATCCAGGAGGTGCTGAGCCCCAAGGAGCGCGTGGTCCTCGACCTGAACCTCCGCCAGGGCCTGGAGGGCAAGGAACTGGCCGAAGCGTTGGGCGTCAACGAACGCCAGGCCTCGGCCATGGTCCGCCGCCTGCGACAGCGAGCGGAGCAGGAGGTGGGCCTGCGGGTGGTGGCGCGTACGGGCCGCCAGGAGTGCCCGGGGCTGGCCAAGCTCGTCGGGGGCGACGGGCGGCTCCGGCGGCGGGCGCAGAAGCGGGTGCGCCGGCACGTGGCGTTCTGCTCCACGTGTCGCGAGCGCCGCCGGCGCCTGGCCACGCCCCTCGCCCTCCTGTCCGCCCTTCCGCCGGTGGCGCCTCCGGGCTACGTCCGCGAGCTGGTCCTCGAGCACGTGCAGCTGGGCGGACACCGGGGCCGCGCCTGGCGGGCATCACGCGGCGGGTTCCCCCCGCCGATGGTGCGGCCCCGGCAGCGGCGTGTGGGGGCCGGCGCGGCCGCCGCCGCGGTTGTGGCAGTGGTGGTGGTCGCCGTGCTCCTCGTGCGGGGGGACGGTGACGACACCCGGCAGGTGGCCACCGAGGGCACCCCGCCCGTCGACTTCCCGGTGTCGCCGGACGAGCTCCCTCCGCTGATCGACGACCCCTCCGCCGAGTTGCCGCCGGGCGTCGGGGCGGGCGACCTCGGCGACCTCGGCTTGGGGGACGTCGGCGGCGCCGGGGGGCGCGCCGGGGCCGCCCCCAGGGGCGGCGGGGGACGGGGAGCGGGCGGAGGGGGCGGCGGCGGAGGGGGTGGCGGCGGTGACGGCGGCGGCGGGGGCGGCGGCGGAGGGGCCGACGGCGGGGGGGCCGACACCGGCCAGCCGTCGCTCGGGGTGGTGAGCGTCCATCCCCCACTGATCGTGGAGGACGACGGCGCCGGCGGCTGCGCCCGGGCCGCCCGTGCGATCACCACGCGGGTCACGGCCACACCTTCGGACCCGGGCCGCGTGCGGTCCATGACCGTAAGCTGGGGCGGTCCCCGCGCCGGCTCGAGCGACATGGCGCCGAACGGCGAGGGCGGTTACGACGCGGTGATCGGCCCGTTCGACCGGGCTGCGGTCGGTCCCGGTGGGGCGGTGGACGTCAGCGTGACCGTCAAGAGCGTCGACGACGGCGGCCGGTCGGCCGAGCACACCACCTCGTTCACCCTCCGCAGCTGCGATTAGTTGACTGCTGTTCTCTCGCGCTGCCCCGCGACCGAGCTCGCGAGGTCGCACCTCAGCGCTTCGGGGCGCAGGCCCGACCGAAGTAGACCAGCAGCCATCTAGCGCGACACCAGGCGGAAGAGCCCGGTCGTCGTCAGCGCGTACAGCTCGCCCGACGCGTCCTCGCCGAACGACTGGATGAGCGCCCTCTGGCCGATGTCGAGCTCGCGGTCGGCCGTCACCCGCCCCCCCTGCTGGGTCAGCGCCCACACCTGGCCGGAGCAGTAGTCGGCGAAGAGGTAGGCGCCCCGGAGAGCGGGGATGGCCCCGCCCCGGTACACGTACCCGCCGATCACCGTGCACCGCCCGCCGCCGTGGTCGTACTCGAAGATGGGCAGGATGGCGCCCGGCGGGTTGTCCCCCTTCAGCGGGTGGCGGCTGTCCATGAGGCTCCAGCCGAAGTTGGCGCCGGCGGGGCTGCCGGCGGGCACGAAATCGATCTCCTCCCAGCGGTTCTGGCCCACGTCGGCGATCCAGAGGTCTCTCGACTCGCGGTCCCACGTGAAGCGCCAGGGGTTGCGCAGGCCGTAGGCGAAGATCTCCGGGCGGGCCCCCGACCGCCCGACGAAGGGGTTGTCGGGGGGGACGGTGTAGGGCGCCCCGCCCGAGGGGGCCGGGTCGATGCGCAGGATCTTCCCGAGCAGCGTGCCCAGGTTCTGGCCGTTGTTGTTCGGGTCACGCTGGCTGCCGCCGTCGCCCAGCCCGATGTAGAGCTTGCCGTCGGGGCCGAAGGCGACCTCGCCCCCGTTGTGGTTGGCGAAGGGCTGGTCGACGAACAAGAGCTGCCGGCGGGACCCCAGGTCGGCCCGGCCCCCCGCGAAGGCGTACTCGACGACGCGGGTGTCGCCGGCGGTGTCGGTGTAGTTCACGTAGAGCTTCCCGCCGTCGGGCGAGAAGGTGAGGCCGAGCAGGCCCTGCTCGCTCCCGTTGGACACCTGCCCCGAGAGGTCGAGCACCGCCCCGGCGGCGAGCGACGGCTGGCCTCCGCCCTGGCCCCGCAGGACCTGGCGGACCCGGCCGGACTTCTCGGCCACGTAGATGGCGTCGTCGCCCGGGCGCACGGCCATGGCCGTGGGCCGCTCGGGGCGGGCGACCTCCTGCAGGCGGACGGCCACCGCCCCGAGGTCGGGCCGGGCGGCCGGCGCCGCCGTCGTCCCCGTCGGGCCGGTCGCCGGGGGGGCGGCGGTCGTCGTCGGCGGAGGCGCCGCCACACCGCCGTCGCCGCCACCGTCGCCGCCGCACCCGGCCGCCAGCGCCAGGACGGCGGCCACCAGCACGCGCAGGGGGCGGGTCACCCGCCCATGGTCTCGCGCCCCTCCGCGCATTGGGTCAGCAAGGTCGCCTGTTTCGGCCAACTTTCCGGTGCCGGAACGGCCAGGGGCTCGAGGCTCTCGCCGCGGAACAGCGCGGCGGCCGCACCGGTGCCGCCGAGAGCGTCGGTGGCCAGCACCACCGCGGCGGCCGTGTAGGACGTTCGCTCGCCCCCCGGGAAGTGCACCCGCTCGGGGTGCACCATCCCGGTGAAGTAGCTGCCGTCGGGGTGGCGCAGGAGCCGGGTGGACGCCAGGAGGCGCGCCGCCCACTCGTCCTCGCCGGCGGCCAGGTGGGCGACGGCGCACTCGGCCGTCTCCGCCGCCGTCACCCACGGACGGTCGGACACGCACCGCGCCCCCAGGTCGTCCATCACGAAGCGAGCCCGCCCGGTGCCCAGCCGGCGGCGGGCCGCCTCGCCGGTAACCACTCCGCACAGCACCGGGTAGTACCAGTCCATCGCCCAGCGGTCCTTGGGCAGGAAGGCGCCGGGCCGGTGGGCGATGGCCGAGGCCAGGCACGAGGCGGCGAGCTCCCAGTCGGGTCGCTCCTGGCCGAGGCAGCCGGCGGCGGCCAGCGCGCAGCGCAGGCTCCACAGCGTGCTCGACGACGCGGTGAGGAGGGCGAAGGGCCACGGCCGGCCGTCGGCGTGGCGGGCCCAGATGACCTCGCCGCCGGGGGCCTGCAGGGCGAGGACGAACCCGACCGCCCGCTCCACCACCGGCCAGAGCTCCTCGAGGAAGCCGGTGTCGCCCGTGGACAGGAAGTGGTGCCAGGTCCCGGTGGCGACGTAGGCGGTGACGTTGGCGTCGAGGGTCGCCTCCTTCACCCGGGCCCCGGCCAGGTAGTACTGGTGCCACGCCCCGTCGGGCCGCTGGGTGCGGGCCAACCACCGGTACGCCGCCTCCGCCTCTCGTCGGCGGCCGCCGACGTCGAGGGCCATGGCCGCCTCCACGTGGTTCCACGCGTCGGCGTGGCGGCCTGGGGACCACGGGATCATCCCGTCGGCCTCCTGCATGGCGGCGATGGTGTCCACCGTCGCCCCCAGCTCGGCGCGGGTGAGCAGCCCGGCGCCCACCTCAGGCGGCCGCACCGGCCTCGGCTGCGGCCGGCTTGCGCAGGTAGAGCACCAGGCTCTTGCCGACCACCGGGTTGAGCGCCCGCTCCAGGAGCCGCAGGGGCCGGGGCCGGCGGGTGATGTCCCACACCAGGAAGCGGTGGTAGAGGCGGACCGGCAGCACCTCGTCCCGCCCCAAGCCGATCAGGCACCGCAGCCACCAGTACGGCGTGTGGAGGGCGTGGGCGTGGTGCGAGCCGGTGACCACCAGCCCGGACCGGCCCAGCCGGGCCGCCAGCTGGCCGGCCGTGTAGATCCGCACGTGCCCGCCGGCCACCGCCGGGGCGTGGTACTCGTCGGCCAGGGCCCAACACACCTGCTCGGGGAACCAGCGGGGGACGGTGACGGCCAGCGTCCCGCCCGGGCGCAGCACCCGGGCCAGCTCGGCCACGACCGCCGCGTCGTCCGCGACGTGCTCGAGCACCTCCGCCGCCACCACCCGGTCGAACGCGGCGTCGGCGAACGGAAGGGCCAGCCCGTCGGCGGTGACGGCCGTCCCGAGCGCCGTCCGGGGAGCCTCGCCCTCGTCCCGCATGGCGGCCAGGAGCCCCGCCACGCCGGGCGTCTCCTCACCCGACCGGTCGAGGGCGACGACGTGAGCCCCCCGGCGGTGGGCCTCGAAGGCGTGGCGCCCGCCGCCGCACCCCAGGTCGAGGACCCGGTCGCCAGCGCCCAAGCCCAAGCGGTCGAAGTCGACGGTCAGCACGCCGTCCGCGGACGGTCGGCCAGCACGGCCCGGTACTGCGCGACCGTCGCCCGGGCGGTGGCCTGCCAGGTGAAGCGGTCGAGCACCCGCCTGCGCCCTGCGTCGCCCACCCGGCGGCGCAGGTCGGCGTCGTCGAGGAGCCGGCCGATGGCACCGGCGAGGGCGCTCGGGTCGCCCGGGGGTACGAGGAGCCCGGTGGCGCCGTCGCGCCCGACCACCTCGGGCAGGGCGCCGCCGGTGGTGGCCACCAGCGGCACACCGCACGCCATGGCTTCGATGGCGGGGAGCGAGAACCCCTCGTAGAGCGAAGGGACCACGGCGACTTGGGCCTCGGCGTACAGGGTGACCATGCGCCGGTCGTCCACCGCCCCCACCAGGTGGACGGCACCCTCCAGCCCCAGCCGCTCGATGGCGGCCGGCACCTGGCTGCCCTCCCTCGGCTGGCCCACCACCACCAGCTCCGCCGGTCGCTCGGTGCGGACCTTGGCCACTGCCTCGATGAGCGGGAGGAGGCCCTTGAGCGGGACGTCGGCGCTGGCCGTGGTCATGATGCGCCCGGGGAGCCGGGCCACGTCGGGCAACGGCCGGAAGTGCGACGGGTCGACGCCGACGGGCACCACGGCAACCCGTTCTGGCCGGGCGCCCATCTCCTCGCACAGGTCGCGGGCCGACGACTCGGAGACGGTGATGACGCGCGGGAGGCGCCGCACCACCCGCTTCTGCATGCGCACGAACCCGTACCACCGGCGGAGGGTGAGGCGCCGCTTCCAGTCGGGGGCGTGGGCCAGGTCGAGGCGGCGGTCGACGGTGATGGGGTGGTGGAGGGTGGCCACCACCGGTAGTCCGTCGCGGGCGATGCCGAGGATGCCGTAGCCCAGGCACTGGTTGTCGTGGACGAGGTCGAAGTCGCCCCGACGCCCGCGCAGGACGCGGCGGGCCCGGAGGCTGAAGGTCAGCGGCTCGGGGAACCCGGCCGTGCACATGAGGGCGAACTCGGCAACATCCACGAGGTTCCGGAACTCGGCGCGGGCGGGCGTGCGGAACGGGTCGGTGGGGCGGTAGAGGTCGAGGCTGGGCACCTCGACGAGGGGCACCTCGGGCGCCACGTTGGGATAAGGCGGCCCGCTCAGCACCTCGACGTGGTGGCCCAGGGCCACCAGCTCCCGGCTCAGGTGACGGACGTAGACGCCCTGGCCGCCGGAGTGGGGGTTGCCCCGGTAGGCGAGCAGGGCGATCCGCAGGGGCTCGTGAGGTCCGCCAGGCACGAGGCGAGAGCCTGACCGCGCCTCGGCGGGCGGTCAAGGTGAGCGGTTGGTCCCGCGCGCCGCGGGACCGGCCATGCGCTCGGCCGGTCCCGCGTCGAACGGGGAGAAGGACGACCTACGCGGGCTGGGTGCCGCCGGTGGTGATCGGCGTGGACCCGGCGCCGGTCTGGCCGATCGAGACCCGGCGGGGCTTGGCCGCCTCGGCGACGGGGATGGTCACCGTGAGCACGCCGGAGTCGTACGACGCCTCGATGTGGTCGGTGTCGAGGGTTTCGGCGAGGAACAGCTGGCGGCTGAACGTGCCCTGCGGCCGCTCGGCCACGATCACCTCGGCGTCACCCGTCCACGAGGCGCCCCGCTCGGCCCGTACGGTGAGCACGTTCTTCTCGACCGTCAGCTCCACGGACTGGGGGTCGACGCCGGGAAGGTCGAAGTGCACGTAGAAGCGGTCACCGGACCGGTAGGCGTCGACGGGCATCACGCTGGCGGAGGTGGCGGCTCGGCGACTCGAGCCCTGCCACAGATCCTGGGTGAGCCGGTCGAGGTCGCGGAACGGGTCGAAGCGCATCACCATGTCGGTCCTCCTGCGCAGGTGAAGGGACGATCATTCCGGCTGCGATGGTACCCCACCTCAGGAGCGGAAAACCAGTAACTTGACAACACTCGCCTCAGGTTTCCTTACTACGAAGGTAGCGGGCCGCTCCGATGACCAGCGCGAGCGCCGCCGCCCCGGTGGCCGGGCCGTCCCCCAGCCGGGTCGCGAGCGTCTGGCCGCCCCGCCGCGTGACCTCCCGCTCGATGACCGCGGGGGGGCCCAGGTCGCTGCGGGCGACGACCCGCCCGCGGGGATCGACGACGGCGGTGAAGCCGGTCGGGGCGGCCTGCACCACGGTCCTGCCCGTCTCCAGGGCGCGCAGGCGGGCGGCGGCCAGCTCCTGGGTGGGGACCTGGCTGGTCGTGAACGACGAGGCGTTGGTCGGCACCAACAGGAGCTGCCCCCCGGCCCGCACCGCGGCGCGGGCCCGGTCGGCGAAGAAGACCTCGTAGGAGATCATCACTCCGAGCGGCCCGACCGGCGTGCGCAGGATCCCCGGCCCCCGTCCCTCGAGGGCGTCGCGGGGCACCGCCGAGATGTCGGCCACCCGGTCGACGAGGCTGCGGAAGGGGATGTACTCGCCGAACGGGACGCGGCGGACCTTGTCGTAGCGGGCGACCTGGCTCCCGTCCGGTGCCCACGCCACCGCCGCGTTGCGGAAGCGGTCCGTCCCGACGTCCTCGATGATGCCGGCGACGAGGACTGCTCCGGTCGCACGGGCGACCTCGGCCACCCGCCGCTCCTCGTCGGACCCCGCCAGCCGGCCGTCCACGTCGACGACGTCCTCCGGCCACACCACCAAGTCGACCGGCGGGTGGACGCCCGCGGTGGCGGCCATCTGGGCGACCAGGACGATCTCCGAGTCGACGGAGATCGCCCGCAGGCCTCGCTCGCCACCGCCCTGGACCGCTGCCACCCGGAGGGCGCCCCGGGTCGTCCCGATGGCAGCCGCCGCCCCCACGATGGCCACGCCCACCACCGCCGCCAGCGCGGCGAGGGCACCGACCGCTGTCTCGGGTCGGGCGCGGCGGCGTCGGTCCCGTGCCCACTCGGCCAGGGCGGCGAGCGACGCCCCGGCCACGCCCACCATGGCGGTGAGCAGGAGATGGCCGCCCAGGCGGGCGGCCGGAGCCAGGGGGCCGGCCGCCTGCCCCAACGGGATGCCGGCGAGGGGCACCCCTCCGAAGGGCCAGTGCCCGGCCACCGCCCCCGCCAGCACGAGCGCGCCCGGGAAGGCGAGCAGCCGTCCCCGGCCGGGGGGCACGGCGACCGTGGCGAGGGCGACGATGGCCGCCTCGACGACGGTGGCGGCGACGTAGCCGGGCCCCGAGAAGTCGAGGATCCACCACAGCCCGGGCCCGAACATCCCGAGGCCGGCGGCCAGGCCGATCAGTACCCGGCGGCGCCACGGACGCTCCCGCAGGACCCCGACCAGCACCGCCGCGCCGACCATGGCCAGCGGCCACCACCCGAACGGCGGCAGGCTGGCGGCCACGAGCACGCCGGCGCCCACTCCGGCTGCGGATAGCACCGCCGACTCTGGTAGTCGTGGTGCGGCGATGGACACCACGACAGACTCGCAGGCCGCCGCCGACCAGCCCGGCCGCATCGCCGACCCCTTCCCGCCGGAGTACCGGGCCGACCCGTACCCGCTCTACGACTGGGTGCGGGAGAACGACCCGGTCCACCGGGCGCCCGACGGCAACTGGGTGCTCGTGCGCTATACCGACGCCAGCTTCGTCCTGCGGGACCCGCGCTTCTCGAACAACCCGTCGTGGCTCGGGCCGGAGGCCATGGCCCAGGGCGCCACGAGCCCCATCCGGGTCGCCGGCTCTCGGGTGATGATGTTCCTCGACCCGCCCGACCACACCCGGCTGCGGTCGTTGGTGAGCAAGGCGTTCACGCCGAAGGTCGTCGAAGGCCTGCGCCCGCGGATCCAGGCGCTGGTCGACGAGGCGCTCGACGCAGTCGCCGAGCGGGGCGAGATGGACGTCCTCGCCGACCTCGGCTACCCGCTCCCGACGATCGTCATCTGCGAGCTGCTGGGCGTGCCGGTGGAGGACCGCGAGCTGTTCAAGGACTGGTCGGCCGACGCCTCCCGCCTCCTCGACGGCCACCTGCCGCCCGACGTGGAGACCCGCGGCCTGGCCGCCACCATGCAGCTGGCCCAGTACTTCACCGATCTCGTCGAGAAGCGGAAGACGTCACCTCGGGACGACCTCTTGTCGGCGATGATCGCCGCCGAGGAGGACGGCCAGCGTCTCACCCACGAGGAGCTGCTGACGACGTCCACGCTGCTGCTGCTGGCCGGCTTCGAGACGACCATGAACCTCGTCGGCAACGGCGTGCTCATGCTGTTGCAGCACCCGTCCGAGCTGGCGCGGCTGCGGGCCGACCCCGCTTTGGACCGCACCGCCGTTGAGGAGCTGTTGCGGTTCGAGGGGCCGGTCCACGTCACCGCTCGCATCGCGACCACCGACGTCGAGGTGGGCGGACAGCTCGTCCGCAAGGGTGAGCAGGCGGCGGTGGTGCTGGCGGCAGCCAACCGCGACCCCGACCAGTTCCCCGACCCCAACCGCCTCGACGTCGGGCGGGCCGACAACCGCCACCTCGCCTTTGCCGCAGGCCCGCACTACTGCCTGGGCGCGGCCCTCGCCCGCATCGAGGCCCGGGCCGCCATCGCCACCCTCGTCCGCCGCTTCCCCGACCTGGCCCTCGTCACCGCCGAGCCCCAGTGGCGCGATCACTTCGTCATCCGGGGCCTCAAGGAGCTGCGGGTGGGGTTCACCCCCCGGGCCGCCCGGGCGCCGGCCGTCGCCTAGAAACGGTAGCGGGTCCGGCTGTAGGGCTCGCCCCTTGCCGAAAGCCGGTCGGGCGCGCAGCTCGGTTGGCGGCGATGTTGTTGCCCTCATTGAGCTACCGCCGTCGGTGCATGGCACCGGGATGGTGCCGAAGGATCAGCTCAACGACGAGGGGACCGGGTGACAGGCGTCACCAACGGCCCGACCGTCGGCCATAGCGGTTCTCTAGGCTCGGATGTCACGGATCCGATGGACCAAGGGAGGGATGATCCGATGGCAGATGTCCCGGCTCCGAGAAGTCTCGAACCCATCCAATCCGGTCGAACCGCCGACGTCACATGGGAACGGCTGGAGGACCAGATCAGCTGGTATGACAGAAAAAGCCGGGCGGCACAGCACTCGTACAAACGGGTCAAGGTGATCGAGTTGGTGGTCGCCGCCTCGGTTCCACCTCTCGCTGCCCTCGAGGTGTCCACTGCTGTCGTCAGCATCGTGGCGAGCCTGGTAGTCGTAATCGAGGGTCTGCAACACCTGTTCCAGTGGAATGAGCACTGGATCGCATACCGCTCGACGTGCGAAGCCCTGAAGCACGAGCGCTATCTGTACCTGGCGCACGCCGGTCCCTATACGGCGGCCTCCGATCCGCGGGCGCTCCTCGCCGAACGCGTCGAGGGCCTGGTCTCCCAGGAGCATGCCAAGTGGACCTCGTCGCGGCAGGAAAGCTCTCGGGGCACCGACACGCCGGCGCGCTGACGACGATTGCCTGGCGCCGAGCTCGAACCGCTCGCCGAGAGCCGACGCCCTTCGGGGCGGCTGACGGGTTCCAGGTAGGCTACGGGCCGTCGACGGGATACGTTGCATAACGGCGATGGCTCCGACCCCTGTCCATGGTCCCAGGGGTGCGGAGCCGTCGTCGTAACTCGACACACGCATCAGCACTTCTTGTTTTGAGAAATCCTTGACTTCGAGTTCATCGTCTCACTATTGTTTCCGGCCACCAATCGCAAGGGAAGGCGGAATGAGAAAGCACTCGCGATTCGTGCGTTTCTGCTGGGGTGGATTGGCGCTGGTGTTTCTCGTTGCTGGTCTCGGCGGAGCTGCCGGCGCCGATCCCGGCGCTTCGGACGGCTCTGTTTCGTCAGGAACGAGCGATGCCCTCAACGGGTCGACGTCCTCCGGCTGCGCCACCGCCGTCAACCGCTCGGTTTCGTCGGGTGGCGTCTGCGATGGAGCACCGGCGCGCCCGACGGTGGTGATCGAGGAAAGGCGCGACGGCGTCCGACCGACCTCGGCTCCGGCCGCTCCGGCCGCTCCTGTCGCTACGCCCACGCCAACCCGCGAGCTGGCGTTCACGGGAAGCTCCATGCTGCCTCTCGTGACGCTGGCCGGCGGCCTCGTAGCCCTCGGCATGGGGCTCCTGCTGCTGTCGCATCGCATCCGGCCGAAGACCTGAGCAGAGCTCGGGCGGCTCGAGACTGCTCGCCCTCTCACCGACTGCGATCGTCAGGGGAAGCGGACGGTGCTGATCAACTGCTCGGCGGAGTTGACCGCTGTCGGGAACTCCGCAGCTGGAGCCTCGACCAGCAGCATCAGCGTCTCCCCCCGCGCCCTCACGAGGTAGAGCCGCGCCATGTGGCCCTCCACGAGCTGCACCGCTCTGTAGCGGTTCTCGGGCGCATCGAGGCTGCAGAGAAGGACACAGGCGGTGTCGGGGCACGCCTCGCTCGGATAGGCGGCATCGGCAGCCACCGTTGCGTCGAACCGTTCGGCAACGACGCCACCAATGGTGAACGGCGCCAATGGCGTGAGAGTGATCCGGGGGTGCCGTTCGAACCAGCGGCCTAGCGCCGGCGGCACCGGCTCGGTCGAGCCCGCTGCGACGACGTCGCGGTTCGTGCGAAAGGCTCGGTCGGGCACGAACATCTCCCGTGGCCGGACGATCATCAGCCACGGGAACGTCGAGTCACTCGCCCGCTGGATCGCGAGAACGTCCGGGGTCTCCGAGTCGGACGTGGCCGCCCAACCGTCCTCGACGCGGAGAGCGACCTTCGGACGGAACACCGAGCTGACATAGCTTCCCGGCTCAATAGGTCCCGGCTCGGACGGGAAGAACTTCGGGGTCACGGTCGTCGTAGGGGAGGCGGCCGTCGCCGCCGGAGACACGGTCTTGGCGGGGGAGCTCTCTCCCGAGCAGGCGGCCAGCAAGGCGACCGCCACGACGGCCCGGACCACCCTCACGCTCCTCTGAGGAGTCACAGCACCCGAACCGAGTCGATCACGGGCGTCGCCTGCTCTCGGAACGAAGCGAAGACGTCGGTGGGCGCTTCCAGCGTGATGACGACCCACTCCGCACCCACTCGGACGAAGTACATGTGATAGCTGCTGTGGGCCCGCAGCCAGAAGAACACGTCTCCATCCACCGGGAAGACAACGACGCAGCTGCTGGTGGAGGGGTCCGTGCAAGCGTTGGTTCGATAGCCGGCCTTCACCGTGACCTCCAGCACTTCGGCGGGCCGACCGCCGACCGTCACCGCTCTTGGCGGGCTGACCGAGAGTCGCTTGTGCGCCTGGAACCAACCGACCAGGTTCTCCGGAGCGGGCTCCGCAGCCGTGGCGGCCAACGCTTCCTCACCGGTGTAGACGCGGTCGGACGAGAAGACGTGCGTGACTCGGCTGATGCTCACGATCCGCACCGCCTCGCCGGGATCGTCGCTCGGCTGCAACGCGATGTTGTTCTCCTTCTGGTGGGCAAGGCGCCAGCCGTCCGCCAGAGTGAGCTGCACCGCCGGTCGGAACCGCGAGCTCACATAGCTTCCGGACCCGAGGGGCCCGGGCTCGTTCGGGAGCGGCGCGGTCGCCGGGTCAACTGTCGGTGCCGGCGGCTCAGGTGTCGGAGTGGGAGCCTCGTCCGGGCGCGTGGCGATCAGCCCTGCCGCCAGTATGACGACGACCACCGCGGCGGCCGACAGCGCCACCACCAGGCGGCCTCGGCGCCGACCAGGCCGATCGTCGGGAGTGGCAGGGGCGCCGGGCGCGGAACGCGAAGGCGTCCAGCTCGGACTGGCGACACGGGCAGGAGGAGCCTCAGTCCGCAGCGGCGGTGGTGAGGCGTCGGCGACCAGCGCGGCGGTGAGCGCCTTGCCGTCCGCCGGACGCCGGGTGGGGTCCTTGCTCAAGCCGGCAGCGATGAGTGCGGCGAGGGCAGGATCGTCGGGAAGCCAAAGTGGCGAAGGTTCGCCGTCGACGACCCGGTCGTCCCCAGCCGAGGGGTCGCTCGTGGTCGGGCCGGCAAATGGCGCCTGGCCCGACGCCAGCTGGTAGGCCACCGCGGCCCAGGCGAAGACGTCGGTGGTCGTTGCCCCGGGAAGGCCGCCGCCATTCGTTCCCTCGCCCGTGGTGACGCGGCCGAAGGCGGTGACCACCGCCCGGCTCTCTCCGATCCAGAAGATGTTGTTGGGCTCGAGGTCGAGCCCGACGATCCCGGCGGCGTGGGCGGCCGCCACCGCCTCGGCCACCTGGGTCATCACCGTGCGGACCACGCCCGCCGGCTGGGGGCCGGAGCGCACCACCTGGGCGAGGCTGGGGCCCTCCAGCAGCTCCATCGCGATGAACACCCGCTCTCCCTCGGAGAACACGTCGTGGATGGCCACGACGTTGGGATGCGACAGCCGGGCGGCGGCGCGGGCCTCCTTCATCAGACGCTCCCGCGCCTCGGCCGGGTCGTCCCCCGCCGCCGGGCGGAGCTCTTTGAGGGCGATGTCGCGGTCCGAGCGCACGTCATGCGCTCGCCACACCACACCCGTCGCTTCCTCGTCGATCACCGCCACGGGCTCGTAGCGGGCGTTGAGGAGCTCGCCGCTTCGCGGCAGGCCGGGCGACGGCGGAGAGTCCTGGATCGACACCGGCGCCGGGCCCTGGGTGCCGATAACAGGCTCGTCTTCGAGGATCTGGGCCTGCGTGCGTTCCGCACGCTCGGTCACCGACGGGGGAATCGGCGGCGGCGAAGGTGACACTTGCGGTGGAACGATCACCTCCGGCCCGCGACGGGTGTCCGGTTCCGGGGCGCTCTGGGGTTCGGCCTCCTCGACCTTCTCCCTCACCGGACGATTGCGGCGCGGGGACGGCCGCGCTTCGGGCGGAGCGGACGCGGTGGGCGCCGGGGGTGGCGGAGACGGCGGGGACGACCTCGTCGGCTGTTCGGTCGTGGCCGGACCGACGCTCTTCTCCGCGTGTCGGGTCCTCGAACGGGGCCGGCGCCGCCGCGAGGGCGACGTTGCCGCCGGAACGCTCACCTCCGGCGTCGGACGAGTGTCCGGTCCACGGCCGTCCTCGTGTCCGGCCTCCCTCTCCGGACGGTTGGAGCGCGGGGAGGGCGGCGCTTCGGCGGGAGGGACGGGCGTGGTGGCGGGCGACGGTGCCGGTGCGACCCGGGCGGACCCCGTCGGCTGCTCGGTCGTGGCCGTGCTGACGCCCATCTCGGTCTGCTGGGCCGCGGAGAGCGCCTGCCCGAGCTCACGGGCCGACGGCCAGCGGTCGTGGGCTGTCTTGGCCATCGCCCGCTCGATCACCGAGCACACCGAGTCGGGCACGCCGAGGGGGCGAAGGTCGGAAACCGGCTGGGTGCTGGCCCGGGCGACCATGGCGATGAATCCAGCTTCGTCCTGACGCATGAAAGGAGGCTTGCCCGTCAGCAGCGCGTGCAGCGTCGATCCCAGGGAGTAGACGTCGCTGGCGATCGAGTACTCCCCCGAGGTGAGCACCTCAGGCGCGGCATGGGCGACGCTGTTGACCATGCCCGAGCTCACCGCCCCGACCTCGTTCTCCAGTCGAGCCAGTGCGAAGTCGGCCAGCAGGGGCTCGTTCACGGGTCCCACGAGGACTTTGGACGGGTTCATGTCGCCGTGGAGGACCCCGGCGCCGTGCGCTGCGTCAAGAGCGTCGGCCAGACGGATGCCGATGGTCGCCACCTCCTGCCACGGCAGAGGGCCACCACGACGGAGTCGATCGTCCAGCGATGCTCCATCGAGGTCCTCCATGACCATGAAGGGATAGCCATCGTCGGTGATGCCCCACTGGTGCACCGTCGCCAGGGTCGGGTGCCACGACAGCTTGGCGATGGCTTGGCACTCCCGCTCGAAACGCTCCTTCGCCTCTCCGGAGAGGTCCGACACGGTCAGGACCTTCACGGTGACGGCCCGACTGGTGCCGGCACGGCGAGCGCGGTACAGCGTCCAGCGGCTGCCTTTTCGGAGGATGCTGGCGGCCTCCAGCTCGGGGACGTGGAGCGCCGAATGGTCACGGTCCGAGAGCGCCGTCTGGAGACGGGCGATGAGCCGTTCCATGTCGTAGTTCCATCGATCGTCACTGAGCTCGATGGCGTTGTAACGGGTAAGGCGCTGAACGGCGGCCGGCAGCTCACTTCTCGTAGGGAAAGGGGCTCTCTCGACGAGCACCGGGATGAACAGCAGGTTGGCCCGCAGGGCGGCGGCGATCTCGTTCCGTACGTAGTCGTCGGGGTTGTCGAGGCGTCGGTTCCCTGAGGGATCGGTCGCGGTCAGCCAGTTCTTGCCGATGACGGCGATGAATGCGTCGCAGCTGCGGACGGCCTCGTCGATGGCGGCCACGAAGTCAACGCCCGGCTGGATGCTGTCGATGTCCCTGAAGATGGACGCGGTGCCGAACTTGGTGAGGAGCCGATCGTAGAGCCGCCCCGCGTACCCGGCGGTGTCGTCACGCCGGTAGCTGAGGAAGATCTTGCTCACGTCCCGCCTCCTCCCGCGTCGCACGACAACGCCCGAACCGTGCCGAGTGTTGCCCCACCTTCTCCCCGACCCTCAAACCATTGCCCTCTAGCTCTCCGGGACGGACGGCCTGGTACCGCCGTGAGCGCCCACCTGTAAGAGCCGCGGTGCGTGGCTCAGATACTGGGATCTAGGTTACGCCCGAGCGGGCGACTTCCACGGAGGGCCCGTCGCCTTCGTGCCAATCTGCCGCCCATCGTCGTCAATGGCGCCGGATCTCGCGACAGATGTGTGCCCGGACGCAGACGGCGCGCGCCTAAAACGAGGCGAAACCAGCGGATCTTCTGGTCGCGGCATTACTCAGAACCGGTACCGCGTCTGGCTGTAGGGCTCGCCCTTGCCGAACGCCAAAACGGTCGTCGGGGTGACCTCGAACACGAGGGCGGGGCTGCCGTCACCCTCGAGGTGGAACTCCCCGCCGGCCACGGTGAACGTCCACTCCTCGCCGTACTTGGCGACGTAGGCGTCGGCGATGACCTGAAGCCGAGCGTCGTCGCGGACGTTCACCGCCTCGCCCTCAACCACCACGTCGAGGCCCTGGTGGAGCGTGTTGCAGCCGGTCGTGAGAACGCAGCTCGGGTTGGTGGCGATGTTCTTCGCCTTCCGCTCGTCGCCCCCGGTGCAGAAGTAGAGGCGCTCGTCCGCCCAGACGGCGATGAGCGGCGTCACGTGCGGACGCCCGTCGGGGCGGACGGTCGACAGCCAGTACAGCTCCGCCTGCTCCAACCGGTCGCTCGCCTCGCTCCACGGCCTCGCCGTGGCACCCGGACTGCTGAACCGCTCTGCCAGATCGATCGTCGGCTCGCCAACCGTCATCCGATGCTCCCTCCGTCGTCTCAGGTTCGACGTGGCCAAGGGCCCGGACTCATCGCTTCAGCCCCCGCCTCCTCAGTGCGATCGCACCCAGGCCTCAAGGGCCTGATTGCTCGGAGCCGCCGCCTACCCGTGCGGGTCGAGACGACCGGGCACCGCCGAGAGCTGCTCGCTCTCGTCGAGAGGCGGCGCAGGTCCTGCGGTGTTGCGCACGTCACGACCGGCACCTTGCTACACCAAGTAGTGCTCGAGCGACGACGTTATCGGGCGTCTTCGCCGCCCGGGTTCGCCGGTTATCGGGCGGCGGCGTTTGCCGATCGACAGGCATGCCGCGGCTCGCTGTGCCAGCGGCAGTGGCAATTGGCTCACGACTAGCGAATGCCTCGCCCCAGGAACCGGCCGCCACTCTCCAGGGTGCGGAGCGGACAGGCAAGCGGCTCGGATATCTGGCAGCGCACCTGGCCCGACGCCCCTCGGACCCCCAGCGCTGCCCGGCTGCTCAACTCCGCGTCAGCAACACGCCGCCAGCTGGAGCGATGTCTTGAATCGCCTGGTGGCGCACAACGGCGATTCAGACGACTGCCTGGGAAGTTCTAACTTGCTCGCATGAACGACGCCACAAGGACATAGCCCGGTCATGAACGGCGGAAGTGGTTGCCCTGGCCCCGCAGCACGAGGTTGACGACGGCCTCCATCGTCGCCTCGTCCGGGACCACACCTCGCGGGTCGGCGCGACCTCGACGGTAAGGTTCTCCGACGTGACCGCTCACCTGGCGGGACAGCGGGTGCCGACCTTCCGAGCCCACTCACTGGCAATGGCAGGCCTATTCATCTCGAGCGCCCTCGGCGTGCTGACCCCGCTAGCCGCCGATGCTCGGCAGCAGCAGCCCCCGCCGACCGCCGATCGTAAGGTCGAGGCCGAAATCGCCAAGCTAGAGGCGGAGACCGAGAAGCTGCGCGCGGAGCGACGGCGAGACTCCGGCGTTCTCGGCTGGCTGGTACGCGGTGTGCCCCTTGCCACGGGAGCAGTAGCCGTAATCGGCCTAATCCTCACCTGGCGGAAGCAGCTCGAAGAGACCCGGCAAGCTCGTGAGGCCGCCCGGGACGAGCGGGAAAAGGAGGCCACCCGTCGCGAGCAGCTCGAGCGCGATGAGCAGCGCCTACGGGAGCAGGAGCTCCGGGAACGAGAGCGGGAGCGACTCCAGCGCTTCGACGAAATGTGGGGGCGAGCGCTCGAAAACCTGGCATCTGCGGAGACCGGCTGCCAGGCCATCGGAGCGGCGTCGCTGCGCGCCTTCGTCCAGCCCCGGTACGCCGACATGATCCCCGAAATCTTCGACGTCATCCGGGCGAACCTCCGCCTTCCGCGCGAGCCGGTAATCTATGATCTTCTGCGCCCCTCGTTCGAGCGGGCTCTGCGGACCTGCCTCGAGGCGGGAGGGCTGGAAGGCACCCTCGACCTCACGAACCTCCACCTCGACGGGGTGAACTTCGAAAGGCTCGACCTTTCGCCGGTCGTGGTCGACATCGCCTTCGCCCATTTGCGGCATGCCAACCTCACCGGGACGCGGCTGCGGGGCCTACTCGGCTACGAAGCACACTTGGATAAAGCCCTGGTGTCGCACGCCGACCTCCAGGAGGCCCGGATGAACCGCGCCGTGGCACCGGAGGCCCTCTTCCACGGCGCCACGCTGGTCTCAACTACGTTCAAGAACGCGGTTCTCAGCGGTGCTGAGTTCAACCAGGCCAAGATGCAATCCGCTCACTTCGAGGGCGCACAGCTACAGAAGGCGTCCTTCGCTCAGGCCAATATCAACGACACGTTTTTCCGGGGGGCGGTATTCGACGACGCCAGCCTCCGCAGCATTGTGAACGCGTTCCACTGGCGAGAAGCCCATTTCGACGACGACGTGCGCAGCCGACTTGAGGTGGTCGCCGCGGACCGGCACGCAAAGGGCGTCGGACGCGACCCGCCGCAGACGACCGAGCAGTCGCCTACGGAGGCCGCACGTGCGGCGCCGTGAGGGTCGCCGGCACGCAAAAGATTCCGCGGCGCCGTCTTCACAGCGCACGCAACCTTTAGTATCCTAGGCGTCACTGTCGTCCTGGGGGTAACGGCTCGTCAAGGGGCCTCGCCTTTTGGGGTGTCCGCCCGGGACGACAGCATTCTGGACCGATGGTTGCCGGCGGCGTCGTGTTCAGGGCCATCGATCTTCGAGTCCAGGCGCAAAGGAAACGTCGGTCTCGGTTCACTCAACGGACCGCAGCGACCAACGGACGCGGCGACGTTGGTCGCCTTCAAGGAGGCGGCGGTCGAGTTGCCGAACCGCGCTCTCGCCTTTGCCGAAGGTCAGTGCCCCCAAGACACCCCCTGTTCTTTCCTCACGATACCCGGCTAGCGTCGCCCCCACGTCTCGATTCACGGCACCCGCGCTGCAGCAGTCACTGAATCGACCGCCTGGAGCGTCTCGGCGAGCCGCCCGGTATCGGCACGAGCGCAGCGCCCGGTAACAGCAGAGAGGACTTTCAGCTGGGCGCTGCAACGACGACTCGTGCGCGGTCAGCGCCCACTGCCGCCGAAGGCACCGCGTGCGACGTTGACGAGGCCAGTCAGGGCATCCACCGGAACCGGAACAGCGACCATCGTCTTAACGGCGGTCGGTTGCTTGCCGTGAGATGCGCCAGCGTCCTCCAGTGGGCATCGGCGCGAGATGCGATGTCGTGACCGTTCATCGAAGCTGTCTCCTGTATCGGGCAACGGCCACGCGGGTCGTCTCCCGACCTGTCACTGAGTTCTGACAGCGGAGAAGAGCGCGCTCGAAAGGAACTGATACGCCGTGCGCCGCGACAGGAACGGGTCGACTGAACGGCGCCGAGTCCGCCGATGAGACGAGGGGTGCGAGTGCTCCGACGCCCTGCGGGATCACCGGTCCCACTGGTGGGTAACCGACGACTCCTGGAGCCGACGGGCATGGAGCAGGTAATCATCCTGGTGCGGTTCCCCAGCGGCGCTGCAGCTCGAGGACCTCTTCGTCGGGCACACCGACAGAAACATGCATGTGGACCAAGGCCCACTTGCCAGCCTCCTGCCGGAGGACCGCAGTGAGCCGCGTCTTCATGGCAGACGCGTCGGGGAAGTAGAACGTGGGCTCGTCAGCCACCCACCCCATCGACCCCTCTTCGTAGGCCACGGCGCTGCCACCCGTTTCGAGACGCACGCCTTCCGTCTCGAATCCGAAGCGCATTCGAACTCGCTCCGTCACCCATTCACCTGGCGCGGTGCCGATTATGAGGACAGCATCGGGTGCGACCACCTCGTCGAAGGCGGCCACGTCGCTCGCTGAGAGGCGGTCGTAGAAGCGAAGCATCGCCGACAGGACAGCTTCCGACGGTTGCACAGGACCCCTCCCCTCGCCTTGCGCGTCCGTGCGCCTCAATCATGCCCCGTCCGGCATGACGCGCGCCTCTGTGCATGCGTCGCTGGCAACGGAGCACCGCCCGAATCGCCGTGTCGGGTAGGCGCCCCCCGTGGCCCACCGTCGCGCGTGGGCTACCCTCCCCAGCAAGGACGAACCGCACGAGTCCGACACGGGCACGCGCCCGGTAACGTGCCGGCCGTCTTAAGCGGCGAGCCTCCGCTTGGAGGGCCGGAATTGATCTTGTCCGTCCTCCGGACGTCCAGCGAGCCGCCGACAAGGGCAACGCATCACGCGCTTCGAGGTCACACAGCGCCGCCAGCCAGGGGTATGCCCCGGTCGCTTGCTCCAGGCGAGGCCTCCAGGCAGCAAGGCCGGGCCCTGGACCCAGCGCGGGTGGGGCTGTGGCGAGATTTGCGCCGTGAGTACACCTTGCCACACGCCAAACTGTTGCCATGGACGATCCGATCGACCTTCGCCGAAACGTCTTGCGTCGCGTCCGTATGCGACGAACGTGCTCGCCCTCGCGACCGATTCGGTCCCTCCAGAAGGGCCCTTCGATGCGGCACTCACAAACGGCCCTCTGGCCATAGTTGCGAACGAGTGGCCAGGCAGGGAGGTCAAGAAGGCGGGAAGCGACTGGAGCTACCTGCATCGGGACTACTCCAGGTGATTGAGGACAATGGGGGTTTGCACTGCGTCGATCTTGAACTACTACGGGAAGGTCTCGATCTCACCCAACCCTTTCGGCACGGCCGAGCGGACGACGAGTTCTCTGTCATCGTCCGACGTCACATCAAAGCGCTCGAGAACCTGGACGAGCACCCGTCGCTGCGGCTTCTTAAGACAGCGCGTGGCAAGTCGCTAGAGGAGTGCGTCGTCGTCGCGTTTTTGGGAGCGGGCTGAGGAGGAGCTTCCCTTCGATCCGAAGGATCGGATGGAGGTGCCGGAACCTGACTATTGCGACCAGTGCGGGCGGCAGACATTCCTCCGGGCGGGGTGGGACATCTTCGGTGGCGACGACGCAGAGGGCTTGTGCCTCGCATGCGGCTACGAGCTCACGGAGGACGAGGCGTACGAGCGTGCCATTGAGAGACGCCTTCGTGAGCACATCAACGAAGACACATGAGCCTGCCTGTTGCGCCCTACAGCTGCGGCAACGCGTCTGCCATGCACGCCGGCCGCCGGCGGCTTGTCGTTCCTCCGTCGAGACCCGCGCGTCCTCTCCCGAGGCAGTCTCGGGGGGAGGCGCCGCATGACGTCGGCACGGCTGCAGCGCGCGGTAATGAGGCTCCTCCGGAATCGCCTCAATGCTCGCGTCGCGTCGAGTCCCAGTGGCCATCGACTCGGCGTCGCGGGATGGTCAGCCCCGCCACCCGTACCGGCCAGCGGCTACTCGCCTTCTCTCACCGCCCCAGCGCAGGATCCAACACTGGCCGGCACCGACGTACCGGGGGCAGCTCCGCGCCCGCGGATGGTTGCTGTAAGCTCTAGGGAGAGCCGCACGCTTCGGCACGGCTGTGCGCGAGGGTGCAACGCTCGAGCACTGCTCCCTCGATCCAAGCCGACCTGTGCGGCAGAGCAGAGGCGCTCCGCCGCGCCGGGTCATCTCTCGTTTTCATCCCGTAGCAAGCCGCTGCCTGCAGTATCTCGACCGCTGCCAGCTCGCGACGAGGCGATCCGCTTGTAACGCTGCGGTGGCGCCTAAATAATGGCCATATGGATGAGTCGGCGTTCAAAAGTGCACTACACAAGTCCAGTCGCCGCACGAGCGGATTGAGCTGGTGGGGCGAACGATCAGTATGGATACGCCATGCAACGTACTGGGCCATCGCGTTGGTGCTGCTGCTCCTAAGTATCCTTGACGATGACCCCGGGACTATACCCGACACAGGGGACGACGACGTCGCTTGGTTCGTCTGGTTAGCGGTCATGGTCGTACTCATGTCGGTCGCAGCACTAGTGTTTACGCTGAAGGAATGGCAGCAAGTAGGCGCGAGCCGCACCATTTCGCGTAGCCTAGTGCTGTTCACGTTCCTCTTGGGGTTCGCTTCAGGTTGCCTGTTTACAGCGCGACAGTGGGGAGTCGACATCGCCAACTGTCACGTAGTCGACGGGCGTGAGACCTGTCGCGGCCAGGCTTCTCCTCGGCGTGTGGTCGGCATGCTCGCGTGGCACGCTGTCGATGTAGTGCCCGTACTCAAGGCGACGGAGTCGTTCGAGTGGGAGCGTCCCGGACGTTCCGAGAGCACTGTTGTTGGTGCGAGCGTTGTACTGGTTCGACTGTGGGTTGCCATCGGGGTTCTCGGAGTGATCAAGCTGGTCTGGGATAGCTGGGGCTTGACGAGGGGGTCACCTCAGAAGCGAGTCGACGAACGCACTAGTCCACCTCTCACACGCCCGGCTTGAAGCGAGCGCTTCGCCGCCAGCGCTGTCTGGATTGGCACTAGAGACCTACATCGCGTCATGCCGGCTCCGGCGTGCCCTCGGTCCGCATGGTCGAAAGCGGAGGCGTTCGACCCGCCCGAGAACGGCATCTCTGACAATGTGCGGGTCGGGCCTCCGCCCGACGACGACTACAGGCTTTTCAGTCGTCGATTGAAGGGAGGCCGTGGTGCTGTACGTGGGTCTGGACGTCCATCGCCGGCGGACGCAGGTGGCTGCCGTCGATGAGGAGGGCCATGAGCTTTTAAACCGGAACGTGCCGAACGACCTCGAGGAGCTGGGTGACGTCTTGGTCGGCTTCGAACCCGGCACGCCGGTGGTGTTCGAGGCCACCTATGGGTGGGCGTGGCTGGCCGAGCTGTTGGACGAGATGGGCTTCGAGGCCCACCTGGCCCACCCGGCGGCCTGCAAGGCGATCGCCTCGGCCCGGCTGAAGAACGACAAGGTCGACGCTCGGACGTTGGCGCAGCTGATGCGGGTCGACCTGTTGGGCGAGGCGTGGATCGCCCCCCGTCCCGTCCGGGAGTTGCGG
>DATAAF010000098.1:0-37417 GCA_036260255.1 Acidimicrobiales bacterium
ACACAATGGTCGCACGTCATGCCCGACACCGGATACGTCGCGGTCTCCATTGGTCCCTCTCTTTCCCGACAGTGATGTGCTGGCTACCGAACAAGCAAAAGGCAATCCCGCTTGAGGCCTTCCCAGGGGGAGGCGGCTCCTACCCCGCTGCCGCCGCGCCAGGGCACTCAAAGAGCATCGACGGTCGGCCCACTCACCGAGCCGTCGAAGGCCGTCGACCGTCCAGATCGTTGCCTGAACATCCGCAGTCATGCCGAGCGAGCCGCCCCGAACCGACCGGTGTGGGGAACAGGTCGGGGCAACCCCTCACTCAGAGGGGAACAGGCCCAAGAGAGCAGGTCAATGCGTTGGCGAACCCGCTTGCAAAGCTGCTGCTCGGGTGGCTCCTGACGCCCGCCCGAGATGCGGTGCCGACGCAATCGCCGACGCCGACGACGACATCTCGGACGGCCCGCCAGCTGGCGTGTCCTACCTCGGCATGGCGGCCAGCGCCCCGGTGATCGCCGCACAGCACATAACTGTGGGCGCTGCGCTCCGCGAAAGCGCTGGTCACGGGCCGTGAGCACAGCGCTGATCGCGATGGCCTTATCAGGGATGCGCTCTAACCGACTGAGCTATAGCCCCCCGTCGAACCCCAAGTCTACGGGGGGAGCGACGCCGGCGCGGAGGAGCGGCCTAGGCCGGGCCCCACCGACGGGTGGGGACGGGCTACGCCGCTCCTCGTGTGGCTCTCCTACAGGCCGCCGGTGTCGGTGCCCCGTCCGCCGCGCACGCCGCTCGCCCTTGTGCTCTCGAGGAACGTGAGCACGAGGCGGTCGAGCCCGGGAGCCAGGCCCAGTGCCGCGAGCCGCTGCTCGGCCAGGTCGCTGTTGTTGGCCGGCACGGCGAACAGCAACCCGCCGATGCGGGCGACCGGCTGGCCGAGCATCGCCGAGTGACGGGGCCGGTCGAGGCTGGAGACGAACACCTGGTTGGTGGGCAGCCCCCACCGGACGGACTCGAGGAGCACCGCCTCGGAGGTGGCCAGCGCGTCGGCGCCTCCGAGGGTGGTCGGGTTCCTGCCGCCGGACGTGAGCTGGGACACCACCCCCTGGCCGATGGCGTTGTCACCGGTGATCACCAGCGTCCGGTTGATGTTCAGGGCGGCCAGGGCGTCGGCCGTCGCCGGGGGGATGGCGCCGTTGCTCACGAAGAGGTAGGGCAGCCGGCGGTGGGCGGCCAGCGCCGATGCCGTCGGTGCCACCTGCGAGTTGGGCTCGGCGATGATCACCGCGTCGAACGCCGGCCTGCCGGAGGTCTTCTCGGTGGGCGTGCGCCGGTCGAGCTGGCGGGCGATGGCCGCCGCCCGCTCCTCCGGGCTGCCACCGCCGAGGCGGATGATCCGCGGCACGGTGAGGGTGACGTCGGTGGCGGTGGCGGTGGCCGGCGCCGACAAGCGGGCCTCGTTCTTGGTGGTGACGTAGAAGAGGTTGCTGCCCGCCGGGACGCCGGGACCGCTCACCGGGTGGTTGATGTCGGCCAGGTCGAATGACCCGCTCGGGGAGATGACTGTGGTCGAGCCGGCGGTGGTCCGGGCGTCGGGGATGACGTTCTGCGTCGGCACTCCGAGCGCGGCGAGCTGGGCCTCGATGTTCGGCGACAGCAGGTCGGTGCCGCCGATGAGGTACGCCCCCATTGGCTGCACCCGCCGAATCTCGTCCTGCACCTCCTCGGGCAGGCTGTCGGCGGGCGTCACGAGCAGCGGGCCGACGTTGGCCCGAGCCAGCACGCCGCCGGCCATGATGCCGGCCACGTCGCCCTCGTTGGCGATCACGACGCGGGTGGCCTGGGTCGAGGCGAAGGTGAACGCCTGCTTGCCCTCGGACCCGCCGGGCTGGGCCCACGTGCGCGAGAGCATGACGTTCAGGGTCCTCGCGCTGTGGATGCCCAGGTCCTTCCGGGGGACGAAGCTGGTCCCGTTCATGAACGTCCGGGCCAAGTAGATGTCCTGGGTGTCGGTGACGTCGTGGTTCCCCTCGCGGGAGTCCATCCAGGCGGTCAGCATGATGTTGCCGGCCGGGTCCGAGGGGTAGGCGATCACCGGTCCGAAGTCCCAGTAGGTGGAGAACCGGTAGTCGTAGCCGACGTCGTTGTTGTGCGAGCGGTCGCTGATGCGCCGGCTCTCGGTGAACGACTGGCCCTGGTTGCTCGAGAACGACCAGTAGGTGTCGCCCAGCTTCGACTCGACGCAGGGGAAGTGGGTGTGCAGGCAGGCCGGCCCCTGGACGTTCCCCGCCGCCCGCGGACGGATCATGTGGCGCCGGTCATGCCATACCACGTCGACCCGGCCGTTGGGGGCGACCTCGACGTTGGGGTGGCGGGTCTGGGTCTCGAAGCCGGCCACCACCGGCTCGCTCAGGAGCTGCAGGTCCCGCCAGGTCTGGCCGCGGTCGGTGGACCGGATGAACCACACCTGGGAGGTCTTGACCATGAAGTGGTCGGCGGTGGCGAACCCCGGCCCGTAGAGGTTGGCGTCCTGGTTCCAGACGAGGTAGAGGTTGCCGTTCCGGTCGTCGATGGCCATCCGCGGGAACGCCGAGCCGCCGAAGCCGGTCTCGGCCCGCACGTTGATGGCGTTCACCTGGGTCCAGGTCTGGCCTCCGTCGAGAGACCGGGCGACCTGGAGGAAGCCCGGTTCGGGGGCGGGGGCGGGGGCGCCCGGGAGCCGCACGTTCGACGTACGCCAGGCGACGTAGACCTCGCCGTTGGGCCCGAAGAGCGGATGGGTGTGCTCCTGGGCGCCGAAGGGGTTGCCGGCGTTGACCGCGGCGCTGGCGCTCACCGGCGGCGACCAGGTCTGGCCCCCGTCGTTCGAGACGGTCGTCATCACCCGGCCGACGTCGAAGGAGTCGACCGACTGGATCCGCATCCGGATGGTGGTGGCGAGGACAATCTTGTCCTGGCCGTTGGTGCCGCCGCCGGGGATCACGTCGATCTTGGGGAAGTTGGCGTCCCGCTCCTGGACGGGCATCGCCTGCACGCCGGGAGGGAAGTTGACGCCGCCGTCGGTGGACCTGGCCACCAGGGGCACCATCACGCTCTGGCCGTTCGGGACAGCGCTGAAGGCGGCGTAGACGTTGTTGCCCGACCCGAACTCGAGGCCGTTGTCGAGCTGGTTGGCGCCGTGCCCCAGGACGTCGCAGGAGCCGGGCCCCTGCGGGAAACGGTCCGGCGGGCCAACGAGCTTGCCGCCGATCCTCCAGGTGAGGCCGCCGTTGGTGCTGACGTTGTACTCGCACTCGGAGGTGGCGAGATCGATCTGGGTCTCGACGACGTTGTCGGGGTTGTTGGGGTTGACGGCCAGGCCCGGCCCTGACTTGCCGCGGACCGGGTCCGTCCAGTCGCCCAAGCGGTAGTTGTCGCTGGTGCGTATCTGCCCGGTCTGCTGGGCATTGGCCAAGCCCGTCGTCAACAAGCTCGTCGCAGCAAGCGCCACTGCCCCCACTACGGCGACAACTCTGTTCCTCACCGGCGGTGTCTCCCCTTCGTGATTCTTCGCGGATTTGTCGCGGGTACTGCTCTACTGAGCGTCTCGACCTACTGAGCGGCGGCCTGCTTCCCGACGCGCCACTCGCCTCTTCGGCTCTCGTCCAACCTGTCCCGCCACCCGCCTCCGTTGAGCGCCCCTGTCACCGCCGGCTCGCACTCCCACCTCGACGCTGGCCGCCCGGAGCCTAGCCCACCTGGGGCGCCGCCCGACCAGCCTCGACACACGACAAAGGGCCTGAGACGGGCGTGCCGTTCTCAGGCCCTTTGACGTGCGAGCTTCGGTGCCCGGTCTCCGTGCAGGGGAGATCAGGCCGTCTCGGCCCTCCGCCGAGGCCGGCGGCTGACGGCCACCAGCAGCAGGAGGCCGGCCAGCCCGACGGGCGTCACCAGCACCGACGGGTCGAGGCCGGTGGAGGCGGCGGTGGCGCTGCCGGAGGTCACGTTGAACGACGCCCGACCCGGCGTCCCCGACTTGTCGACCCACACGCCGTTGCTCAGCACCTTCTGGGTGATGAGGATCGTGTGCTGTCCGACCGAGGTCTGGGGGACGTTGATGACGGTGGACACCCAGCCACTGGAGCTGGGCCGGACCGTCGCCAGCGGGGTGGCGTAGCGGCTGTCCCAGCGGACCTGGACGTCGTAGTTGCTGTTGTAGCCACCACCGGTGACGGTGACGGCGGTGCCGACCGGGCCACTGTTCGGTCGGGCGTACGCCGTGGTCAGAGCCTGGCAGGCGAACGCCGCCGACGCGAACGCGACCGGGACGGCCACCAGGGTGAACAGCCCGAGGGCGCGCTTCTTCGAGCGAATCATGTTTAAGCTCCCCACATTCCTTTGTTCTCTAGGGTGGCCCCTTGTGGGGTGCCCCCCGCCTGACGTCTTCGTGGTCCCTTCGTGGTCCCTGCGCGAACCCAGCTTACCTGACGTTCGCAGGGGTGAAAACATCAGCAGCCGCTATCTTCATCCCACAAGGCGAAAAATTTCGATAGATGTCTTTTGCATCTAGTGCCGGATCGCCACTAGGAGGCCGCGAAGTGGCACCAAAGGGTTGGTCAGTAGGTGCAGCCGGCGTCTAGCGCGGCACTCGGCCGGGGCCGGCGGGCGGAGCAGGCGTGAAGCGAGCCCTCCTCCTCGCCCTCGCCGTCGCCCTGGCGGCGGCCGCCGTGGTCGTCGGCCGGCGCGCCGCCCAACGGTCGCTGCACGTGAGCGACAACCGGGTGGTGAACGCGCCCCAGCCCATCGACGCCAACAACACCCCTTCTCTGGCCCGCAACCCCCGGCGCCCCGACAACGTCGCCCTCACCCACCGGGTCGACCGCCCGGCGTTCTCGGCCGTCCTCCACTCGAGCACCGACGGCGGGCGCAGCTGGACCGCGACCCAGCTCCCCCTCCCCGAAGGGATCGACCGGCCGTTCGCGCCCGACGTGGCCTTCGGGCCGGACGGGACGCTCTACATGAGCTATGTGAACCTGGTCGGCGAGGGCAACGTGCCCGACAACCTGTGGGTGGCCCGGTCCACCGACGGCGGGCGCACGCTCTCGGCGCCGGTGCGGGTCGCCGGCCGGCTCACCTTCGGGGCCAGGCTGGTCGTCGGGCCCGACGGCACCGTCCACGTGACGTGGCTCCAGGCCGCCGAGGTCGGCTTCCTGCGGCTGGTCGGCGGGCCCAACCCGATCGTCGCCTCCCGGTCCACCGACGGGGGGCGCACGTTCTCGCGCCCCGTCGGGGTGAGCGACATCGACCGGCCCAGAGTGGGTGCTGCCACGCCGGTCATCGACGCCCGGGGCGACCTGGTGGTGCTGTACCAGGACTTCAAGGAGGACCGGCGGGACTTCGAGTTCCTCGAGGGCCCGCCCTGGGAGGACCCCTTCGCCCTGGTGCTGACGCGCTCGACCGACGGCGGACAGTCGTTCGCGGTCGGCACCGAGCTCGAGTCGGGGGTCGTCCCCACGCGCCGCTTCCTGATCTTCCTGGCCGAGTTCCCGTCGATCGCGGCGGGGGCCGACGGGAGCCTCTACGTGAGCTGGGCGGACGGGCGCGCCGGCAGCGAGGACGTCTACCTCCGCCGCTCCACCGACGGCGGGCGGACCTGGTCGGACGCGACGCGGGTGAACGACAACCCGCCCGAGGACGGGACTTCCCAGTACATGCCTCGCGTCGCCGTCGCCCCGTCGGGTCGGGTGGACGTCCTCTTCCTCGACCGCCGGCGCGACCGCGGCAACGTCATGACCGACGCCTTCCTGGCCCAGTCGAGCGACGGTGGCCGGACGTTCGAGAACCACCGCCTGTCGTCCAAATCGTTCGACTCGAACGTCGGGCCCTACGTCGACGCCACCTTCCCGATCGACTTCGGGTCCCGCCTGGGGCTCCTCAGCTCCGACGACGAGACCTTGGCGGCGTGGACCGACACCCGCTTCGGCACCGAGGGCACCGGCCGCCAGGACATCCTCGTCGCCGAGGCCGCCCACCGCCGAGGAGGCCCGGTGGCCTGGGTCCTGGTCGCCACGCTCGGCCTCTTCTCCCTGCTCGCCGCCCTGGGGGCGATCGAGCGCGACCGACGGCCCCCGGAGGAGGTGGCGGGCGGGGCGCCGGGCCGGGCGGCCCCCGACCTCGTCGATCAGCCGCACCCTTCGCCGTAACTTGGCTCGTGTGCAGCGAGCGCCTCGTCCCCGCCGGCGCGCCCTGGTGCTGGGCGTGGTCGCCCTGGCGGTGGCCGGCTGCGGTCGCTCGTCGGACACCGCCTCCCCGCCCCCGAGCACGGCGGTGGCGGGGCCGGCCGTCGACGACCCCCTCTTCCCGGCCCAGTGGCACCTGCGGATGATCGGCATCCCCGACGCCTGGAAGGTGACCACCGGCGCCGGCGCGGTGGTGGCGGTGCTGGACACCGGCGTGGCCTACGAGGACGAAGGGCCCTATCGGCGGGCTCCCGACCTGGCCGGCACCCGGTTCGTTTCTGGGTGGGACTTCATCGACGACGACTCCCATCCCAACGACGAGGCGGTCGCCGGCCGCCCCGGCCACGGCACCCACATGGCCGGCACCATCGCCCAGACCAGCGGCAACCGGCTGGGGGGTGCAGGGGTTGCGCCCGGCGCGGCGATCATGCCCATCCGGGTCGTTCGCACCGGTGCCGACAGCGCCGGGGCTAGGGAAGTGGCCGAGGGCCTGCGGTTCGCCGCCGACCACGGGGCCCACGTGGCCAACGTCAGCCTGGCCAGCCGGGTCGACGCTCCCGAGGTGGCCGACGCCGTCCGCTACGCCATCGACAAGGGCGTCACCGTCGTCGCCCCCATCGGGGAGGACGGCAGCTCCGACGCCACCTTCCCCGCCGCCTACCCGGGGGTAGTGGCCGTCGGCGCGGTTCGCATGGACCGGTCCCGCGCCGCCTACTCGAACTCCGGGCCCCGCCTCGACCTCGTCGCCCCGGGCGGTGACCTGTCGGGAGACCGTGACGGCGACGGCTTGGAGGACGGGATCGTGCAGCAGACGGTCCTCGACCAACGGGACACCTTCTGCTTCTGCTTCATCGAGGGGACGTCGTCCGCCGCCGCCCACGTATCGGGGACGGCCGCGCTGGTCGTCGCCTCCGGCCGGGCGGTGCGCCCCGTCGACGTCCGGGCCGCTCTGCTGGCCTCGACCGAGGATCTCGGGCCGCCGGGGCGCGACGACGAGTTCGGCGCCGGCCTGGTCAGCGCGTCCCGGGCGATCGGCCTTCCCGGCGGTCGGTCGTGAGGCGGGGCCGGTGGTGGTGGGCGGTCGGCGCGGTCGGCGCGGTCGGCGCGCTGGCGATGCTGGTGGCAACCGGGTGCGCGGGCGACGGCTCGGACGACGCCGCGCCGACCACCACCGCCGCCCCGGCCTCCGCCCCGGCCGTCACCACGACGTCGACTGCCGCGCCGGCCGGCCGAGCGGCCGGGCTGCCGTGCGACCCGCAGCAGCTCCTCACGGTGATGCGGGACGAGGGTGGCCAGTTCGCCCTGTCGCCGGCGGTGCTCGCCGGCCTCCGGCCCGAGGGGCCGGCGCAGTGCGACGCCGCCTTCGCCCGCCAGAGCTTCGCCGGCCCGCCCGAGGCACCTGGTCCCTACGACGCCCTCTTCGGCGTCCGCCCCGACCGCACCGGCTGGGGCCTGGTCAGCGTCGACTGCCTGTCATCGGAGGCGTCGGGCCGCCGCCAGGTCTGCTGAGCGGCGGACGAGCCGCCACGGCGGCGCCTGGCGTTCGCTCGCAGCCCGACGGCGCCGCCGAAGGCGGACTCTCCGGAAGGCCCGACGCCGGCGCCGGGAGGCGTCGGCATCCCGGGAGGGAGCTTCGGCCCCCCCCATCAAGTCCCCGCGTTGTCGGACCTGAGCCGCTCGACGACCATGCGACCGATCTCGTGGCCGAGGTCGAGGCCCACCTCGTTGTCGTACCGGTAGTGGATCCCGCCGTACAGCCGTGACTCGGCCGCCTCCGCCGCCTTGTCCCGGAACGTCTCCGCCGCCCACCCGAAGAAGAACGAGAGCACCTCTGCGGCCGCCCCCGAGTAGCCGGCGTGGCCCGACGTGTAGGACGGGAACGTCGGCGTGTTGAGGAGCGACCTCCAGTTGGGGTCGAGGCCCAGGTCGCGGATGGCGTTGAGCGGGCGGGCCGTCCAGTAGGCGTACTTGGTGTCCCAGGTGGCGACGGCGGCGTCGTGCTCCGCCGCGTTCAACGACGCCAGCAGGCGGGCCGCCCGCGGCGTGGTCAGGCGGGCGCCGGTGATGTACTCCTGGGCGATCTGGTTCCAGATCCCGGGCGGGAGCGACGAGCCCTGGGCACCGGCCCAGAAGCGGGCGATCCTCTCCTGCTCGGGAGTTAGCTTGGCCCGGACGTTCATCACCTCCTGTGCCGCGGCCACGTGCTCGGCCGAGCCGTAGGCGGGCGGCGCAGGCGCCCGCAGCTGGTCGCCCGACCGCAGCACCCACGTCTTCCAGCGACCGGCCAGCGGCTGGGTCGGGGGGGTGACCGACCCCGGCGGCGGCTCCCAGAACTGCGGGCCCCGCCCGATGCCCGGAGGCCGGGCGCCGTCCCACTGCTCCTCGGACCCGTCCGTGCGCGCCCGGGCGATCACCTTGTCGGCCACCGCCCGGCCCAGGGCCAGGCCCGCCTCGACGTCGCTGCGGTAGTTGACCCCCGCCAGCACGCGCGAGTTGGCCGCCTTCTCGGCCAGCTCGTCGAACAGGCCCACGGGGCGCTCGGGGAAGAGATAGGTGAGGACCCGGGAGGCGGCCCCGGCGATCACCGCGTGCTCGGACGGGTACGACGGGTCGGGCCCCGCGGGCACGAGGGGCTGGGCGGTCGCCGGCGCCCTCCGCTCGTACTCGTACTTCCAGTGGTAGGCGGCGACCACGGCGTCGTACATGGCGATGCTCGTCAGGGAGTAGCCCCGCGAGGCCAGGGGCGGGTCCTTCACGCCGGCGGCCACGAGCTCGATGTTGAAGTCGAGCCAGGGACGGGTCGGCGGGACCTGGCTCCACCGGTCCACCTCGGCCCGGTCCTCGGGCCGGGCGCCGGCGGCCAGCCGCCTGGCTTCCTCCTCCTCGGCCCGGGCCCGCTCGCCCTCGGGCGGGGCGGGCACCTCGACCTCGGTGGGCGATGAGAGGACCCAGGTCTTCCAGCGCCCCGCCCGGGGCTCGGCGCCGGGGCCCGCCTCGAACCCACCCCCCTCGTCCCCGCAGCCGGCGAGAAGCGGGACAACGAGCACGGCGGTGAGCAGGGACCTCCTCGCCGCCCTCATGACGCCAGGCTCGCGGCGGTGTAGATCGACGGCACCGGCACGCAGTACAGGGCGACGGAGCCGATGCGGTCCAGCGGCAGGTTGTCGGGAAGGATGTAGTTCTGTGACCCCTTGGTGGCGCGGAGGGCGGCGATCTCGACGTGGTCGCTGTCCACCACCTCCTTGCTCGTCCGCGGGTTGGTGGCCTCGCTCAGCCACACGACCAGGTCGGGGTCGTTGAACACCTCGAACCCCGGCTCGAATCGCAGGGCCCGCCGCCCGTCGGGCAGCCGGTAGAGGATCGCCGTGCCCTTGCCCGTCTTCTCCACGTTGTAGAACTCGCCTCGACCCAGCACCTGTGCGCCCGCCATCTCCGGCAGCGGTGGCTCGTCGAGGGGCGTGTCCACCTGTTGCTCGACGGTGGCCTTCCACGGCCCCGAGGCCTGCACGTCCAGGGTGATGTCCCCCGTCTGGCGCCCGTACCCCTCGCCCCGCTCGGGGCAGGGGCTGTCCACCAACGGGCCCGGGCGGCTCGGGGGCGGCGTGGCCAGGATCCGGATGGTGCCGCTCTCGCAGCTCCACTTCACCCGCCATTGGATGGCATCCGTGGAGATGGCGAACGGCCCGATCGTCGCCGGCTCGTTCCCGGTGACGACCCGGACCTGCTCCCACCGGGGAGACGCCCGCTGGGTCTCGCCCTCGGTCAGCGAGCGGGGGACGGTGAGGGCGGTGGGGAACGGCACCGTCGATGCCGGCTCGGTCGGGGCGGGAGCGGCCGACTCGTCGTCGTTCCCGCAGCCGGTGACGAGCAGCGTGCCCAGCGCGAGGAGGGCGCACACGCCGCGCCGTCCGACCGCTGTCACCCTGCGTCTCCCCCCTGGCCCCGTGCCCTTGGCGTGACGTTATCGAGCGCCGCGCGATAGTGACAGATCGGAGTCGGCCGTCACCCTTCCGGGGCCGGAGTCGAGGGGCCCGGAGCGCCCCCCGGAGCGAGGCCGAGCCCGAAGTCGCCGACGATGGCCGCCGTCCCCGCGGCCGCCGGAGCCGCGGTCGTGGCCGCCGGCCCGACCACCCCCGGCATCACCGACGCCGCCGCCGCGGCGGCGGCTGGCACCGCGGGCTCCGCCTCGCGGGTCGGCTCGGTCTCGGTCTCGGCCGCCTCCCGGAGGGGCTCGGTCTCGTCGGGTGGCGCCTCTCCCATGCGCTTGAGCGCCTTCCGCGACGGCTTCTCCTCGACGACGAAGACCAGCCCGCCGACCACGTCGCTGATCAGGTTGTAGAGGACGGCGAACAGCACGTTGGCCCCGGTGCCCATCACCGTCAGCAGGGCGCCGCAGATGACCGACGCCCGGAAGAGCTCGTCGGCGACGAAGCGGAACTCACCCGACTCGGTGAGCCCGGCGATGAAGTTCTCGACGTTGCCCCGGAAGCCGGTGGCCGTCGCCGCGCTCCACAGCAGCACCCCGGCCACGACCAGGATGCAGTACATGGCGACGTAGAAGACGAGCGACACCCGGAACACGGACCACGGGTCGATGCGGCGGACCACGCCCCGCATCCGCCGGCGACGCCGGGCCGCCTCCCGTCTCGCCCTCCATGCCGCCAACCAGCCCGGTCGCTTCCCAGGGCGGTCGCCGCCAGGCTCTTGGTCTGACGCCACGCCCCCAGATATGACGCCACCCTCACTCACGGTTGCACAGGTTATCGACATACCTCGAAGTGGATCGGGTCGGCTTTGGGGTAGGGCTGGCACAGCCCGGCCCGGGCTGCCACCGCCGCCAGCCGGGGGACGAAGGAGGCGGGGACGTCGACGGCGAGGCCCCGTTCGTGCATCGACGTACCCGGCGCCGCCACCGGGAAGGGGTTCGACGCCCGGTTGAGCCACAGCGCCCGCTGCTTCTCGGGCGACCGGTAGCCCGAGGTGACGGGGACGGGCTGGCCCAGGAGCTGCTCGGCCCGGGCGAGGGCGGCCCGCATGGCCGGGGCCAGCCCCCCGGGATCGGCGTGGGTGGCGCCGCCCGCTCGCCCACGGGCCCCGCCGCCGAGGTCGCCCGCCTGACGGCGGGCCCGGGCGGTGGCGCGGGCCGGTCCCAGCTCGACCACCACCCGCGTGTCCCGGCCCCGCTCCTCGAACGCCGCCAGCCGCCCGCCGTTGGCCTCGGCGAGGGCCCGCGCCGCCGGCTCGCCGTCGGCCGCCCCCGCGAGGGCGGCGGCGTCGGCCGCCGTCTGCGCCATGGCGCGCGCACCCGCCGCGCCCCCCATCCTCCCGACCTGCAGGGCCAGCGCCCCCGCCAGCACCGCGCCGAGCACGAGGAGCGGCAGCGCCGACCCCCGCTCGTCCTTCTCCATCGCCGCCTCCCTGTGGGCGCCGCATGCGTCGGGGGGAAGCGAAGATGGGCCGCCGGCGACCGACGCCCCTCACAAGGGCAATCGCGCGAGGGCGGCGCTACTCGCCGTTGGAGAGGACGGGCGCCACGCCGGCGACGACCTGGCCCTCGTCGAGGTTCATCACCTTGACGCCGGTGGCGTCGCGCCCCTGGGAGGAGATCTCCCTGACGGGGATGCGGATCGTGGTGCCGCCCGAGGAGATCACCAGGACCTGGTCGTCGAGGCCGGCCATGAAGGCGGCCACCACCGACCCTCGCCGGGCGGTGAGCTTGATGCCTTTCACGCCCATGGTGCCCCTGCCCTTGCGGGGGAAGCGCTCGGTCTTGGTGCGCTTGGCGTAGCCGGCGTCGGTGAAGAGCACGAGGTCGGCGTCGGGCCGGGACACGTCGCAGGAGACGACCTCGTCCTCGTCCCGCAACCGCATGCCGATCACGCCCTGGGCCGCCCGCCCGCTGGCCCGCACCTCGTCCTCGGAGAAGCGGATTGTCATGCCCATGCGGCTGACCATGAAGATGTCGTCCTCGCCCGCGGTCTGGATCACCCGCACCAGCTCGTCGCCGGAGCGGAGGTTGATGGCGATGAGCCCGGTGCGTAGCGACGAGTCGTACTCCGTGAACCGGGTCTTCTTGACCTGCCCCCGCCGGGTGGCGAAGAACAGGAACCGGCTCGTCTCGTAGTCGCGGGTGTCGATCACCGCCTGGATGCGCTCGTCGGGCGCCAGGGGCAGGAGGTTCACGATCGCCGTCCCCCGGGCGGTGCGCTCCTTCTGGGGGATCTCGTGGGCCTTGAGCCGGTACACCTTGCCCCTGTTCGAGAAGAACAGCAGGAACGAGTGGGCGGTGGTGGTCAGGATGCGGGTGACGTAGTCGTTGTCACGGAGCTTGGCCCCCGCCACGCCGCGGCCGCCGCGGCCCTGGGAGCGGAAGGCGTCGGCGGCCACCGTCTTGACGTAGCCGGCCTTGGTCATCGTAAAGACGAGCTCCTCGTCCTCGATCAGGTCGAGGATGTCGAGATCGCCGGGATCGAGGGTGATCTCGGCCTTGCGCGGGGCGGCGAACTTGTCGCGGATCTCGCCCAGCTCGGTCTTGATCACGCCTCGCAGGCGGGCGGGGTCGGCGAGGATGGCCTCGAGCTCGGCGATGGTCTCCCGCAGCTGGGCCTGCTCCTCCTCGAGGTTCGAGCGCCCCAGCCGGGTCAGGCGCACCAGGGTCATCTCGAGGATGTGCTCGGCCTGCACCTCGCTGAACTCGAACGGCGCGGCGACGAGGCCGGCCTTGGCCTCGGCCTTGTCGGCCGAGCCCCGGATGAGCTCGATGATCCGGTCGATGAGGTCGAGGGCCTTGATGAGCCCGTCGACGATGTGCAGGCGGTCGCGCGCCCGGCGCAGCCGGTACCGCGACCGCCGGGTGACGACGTCGACCTGGTGGTCGACGTAGGCCTGGAGGGCCTCGACCAGGTTGAGCGTGCGGGGGATGCCGTCGACCAGGGCGACCATGTTCACGCCGAAGTTCGTCTGCAGCGGCGTGTGCTTGTACAGGTTGTTGAGGATCACGTTGGCGCTGACGTCGCGCTTGAGCTCGAACACCAGGCGGTTCTGGCGGTTCGCCCGCTCGTTGCGGATCTCCCTGATGCCCTCGATGACCCGGTTGTTGACGAGCTCGGCGGCCTTCTCGGCGATGGCCTCGATCGAGGTCTGGTAGGGGATGTCGGTGACGACGATCTGCTCGCCCCGCTTGGTCTCGACGATCTCCGCCCGCGCCCGCATGCGGATCGAGCCCCGGCCGGTGCGGTAGGCGTCGAGGATGCCGGCCCGGCCCAGGATGTAGGCACCGGTGGGGAAGTCGGGGCCCTTCACGAACTGCATGAGGTCGTCGGGAGTGGCGTCGGGGTGATCGATGAGGTGGACGGTGGCGTCGATGAGCTCGCCCAGGTTGTGAGGCGGGATGTTCGTCGCCATCCCCACGGCGATGCCCTGGCTGCCGTTGAGCAGCAGGTTGGGGAAGCGGGCGGGCAGCACCACCGGCTCCCGCTCCTTGCCGTCGTAGTTGGGGACGAGGTCGACGGTGTCCTCGTCGAGGCCGGCCAGCAGCTGCATGGCCAGCGGGGCCAGCCGGCACTCGGTGTACCGCATGGCCCCTGGGGGGTCGTGGGGCGAGCCGAAGTTGCCGTGCCCGTCGACGAGAGGGTGGCGGAGGCTGAAGTCCTGCGCCATCCGGGCCAGGGCGTCGTAGACGGCCTCCGGCGAGTGGGGGTGGTACTTGCCGACGACGTCGCCCACCACACGGGCGCACTTGACCGGGCTGCGGTCGGGGCGCACGCCCTCGGAGTACATGCCGTAGAGGATGCGACGGTGCACCGGCTTCAAGCCGTCGCGGGCGTCGGGCAGGGCCCGGGCCACGATGACCGACATGGCGTAGTCCAGGAAGGAGCGCTCCATCTCCTCCTGGATCTCGATGGGCTCGACCGACCCGAACTCCAACGGCGGTTGCTGCTGGCTCATCAGATGTCGAGGAACCTCACGTCCGACGCGTTGTTCTGGATGAACTGCTTGCGCGTCTCGACGTCCTCGCCCATGAGGACGCTGAACACCTGGTCGGCCAGCGCCGCTTCTTCGACCGAGACCTGGAGAAGCGTGCGGTTGGGCCCCATGGTGGTGTCGCGGAGCTCGTCGTGGTCCATCTCGGCCAGGCCCTTGAACCGCTGGAAGTCGGCCTTGTGGTCGGGATGCTCGGCCAGGAACCGGGCCTTGGCGGCGTCGTCGGCGATGTAGACCTTCTCCTTGCCCACCTCGGTGGAGTACAGGGGCGGCTGGGCGATGTAGACGTGCCCCTCCTCGACCAGCGCCTTCATCTGGCGGAAGAAGAACGTGAGCAGCAGGGTGCGGATATGGGCGCCGTCGACGTCGGCGTCGCAAAGCAGGATGATCTTGTAGTAGCGGATCTTGGAGACGTCGAAGTCGGCGTCGACACCGGCGCCGATGGCGGCGATGAGCGCCTGGATCTCGGTGTTCTTGAGCGCCCGGTCGGCGCGGGCCCGCTCGACGTTGAGGATCTTGCCGCGGATGGGGAGGATGGCTTGCGTCCGGGGATCGCGGGCGTCCTTGGCCGACCCGCCCGCCGACTGGCCCTCGACGATGAACAGCTCGGACTCCTCGGGGTTGCGGGAGGAGCAGTCGGCCAGCTTGCCCGGCAGCCCGGCGCCGTCGAGGGCCGATTTGCGGCGGATGACCTCGCGCGCCTGGCGGGCGGCCACCCGGGCGCGGGCGGCCTGGATGGCCTTGTTCACGATCTGGCGGGCCTCGGTGGGATGCTCCTCCAGCCAGTCGCCCAGCTTCTCGTTGGTGACCCGCTCGACCAGCGAGCGGATGGAGACGTTGCCGAGCTTGGCCTTGGTCTGACCCTCGAACTGGGGCTCGCGCAGCTTGACGCTCACGATGGCGGTGAGGCCCTCGCGGATGTCCTCGCCGAGGAGGTTGTCGTCCTTCTCCTTGAGCAACCCCTTGGCCCGGGCGTACTTGTTGACGACGTTGGTGAGGGCCTTCTTCAGCCCCTCCTCGTGCATGCCCCCCTCGATGGTGGCGATGCCGTTGGCGAAGCTGTGGATGCCCTCGTGGAAGCCGGTGTTCCACTGCAGGGCGATCTCGACCTCCTGGCTGGCCTCGGCCGCCTCCACGTGGATCACCCGCTTGAACAGAGGCTCCTTGGCGTGGTTGAGGTGGCGGACGAAGTCGACGATGCCGCCCGTGTAGTGGAAGACGTGCTCCTGCTCGTGACCGGGCCGCTCGTCGCGGAACCGGATCTGTAGGCCCTTGTTGAGGAACGCCATGACCTGCAGCCGCTCGGCCAGGGTCTGGGCCCGGAACTCGGTGCCCTCCGACTCGAAGATCTTGGAATCGGGCCAGAACGTCACGGTGGTGCCGGTGCGGCCCCGCGGCGCCTTGCCGGTGACCTCGAGCCGCCCGACCGGCTTGCCCCCGTCCACGAAGGTCATGTGGTGGTGCTTGCCGTGCTGGTCGATGTCGAGCTCGAGCCGCCGGGACAGGGCGTTGACGACCGACACGCCCACGCCGTGGAGCCCGCCAGAGACCTGGTAGGCGCTGCCGCCGAACTTCCCGCCCGCGTGCAGCGTGGTCAGGACGACCTCCGCCGCCGACTTCCCGCGGTAGCGCGGGTTGGAGTGGGGGTCGACGGGGATGCCCCGCCCGTTGTCGGCCACTCGGCACCCGCCGTCGGCCAGCAGGGTGACGTCGATGCGGTCGCAGTAGCCGGCCATGGCCTCGTCCACCGAGTTGTCGACGACCTCGTAGACCAGGTGGTGCAGGCCGTTGAGCCCGGTGGACCCGATGAACATCCCGGGGCGCTTGCGGACCGGTTCGAGACCTTCCAGGACGGTGATGTCCTGGGCCCCGTAGGACGCTGTCTGGGCCAAGCTAGGCGCGTTCTTTCACGATGGCGACGGATGGTGCGACCCGGGTGGCCGCAGAGGGGCGATTCCCCGCAAAACCGCAGGTCAGCGGGGTGAATCGCACTTGACCAAGGGTACCAGAACGCGCTGTCAACGGGGGCGAACGCGCACGGTGATGCCGCGCACCACGCCTGCTCCGAGGTGCAGGTCGAAGCGCCGGAGCAGGTCGGATTCGAGCCACCGCAGCTGGGCCGCCCACGCCGGCTCGTCGACGGCCACCACGAGCACGCCGCGGGCCAGCGAGACGGGCCGGGCGTGCGCCCCCACGGCGGCGCCGACGAGCTCCTCCCAGCGGTCGAACAGCTGGGTGAGGGCGGCCGGAGTGGGCGCTCCGAGGTGGCGGGCGATGCGGCCCAGCGACTCCCCCACCGGGCGGGGCTCGCTCCCACCCGGGCCGGGCAGTGGTCGCCACGTCATGTCGTGATCACCGCCCCGTCGGCCACCTCGAGCACCCGTTCGGGGGCGGCGCCGGTGGGGACCGGTCCGGTGGTGGTGAGCAGGGCCTGCCCCCGCGGCAAGTGGTCGAGCAGGGACCGGCCGCGCTCGGCGTCGAGCTCGGAGAACACGTCGTCGAGGAGGAGGAGGGGCGGCTCCCCCACCTCGTCGGCGACCACCTGGTGGGCGGCCAGGCGCAGGGCGAGGGCGAGCGAGCGCTGCTCGCCCTGCGAGGCGTGGGTGCGGGCGGGGAACGCCCCCACGCTGAGGGCCACGTCGTCGCGGTGCGGCCCCACCAGGCTCACGCCCCGGCGCAGCTCGTCGGCCCGAGCGGTGGCGAGGGCCGCGGCCAAGCCGTCCGCACGCCACGGCGCCTCGTACGCCAGACCGGCGGTGGCCGGGTTGGCTCCCGGTGCGCCGGCCGCCGCCAGCTCGGCGTAGGCCTTGGCCACCAGCGGCTGGGCCCGCTCGAGGAACTCCACCCGGGCGGTGGCGAGGGCCTCGCCGGTCTCGACCAGCTTGGCGTCCCAGACGTCGAGGGTGACGGCCACGTCGGGCGTGAGGCGGCCACCGGCCTGGCCGAGGAGGGTGGTGCGCTGGCGGACCACCCGCTCGAAGTCCCGCCGGAGGGCGTCGTTGTGGGGATGCAAGGCGACCAGGGCGTCGTCGACCCACCGCCGGCGCCCGGCCGGCGCCCCCTTGACCAGGGCGAGGTCGTCTGGGGAGAACACGCTCACGCGTAGGGCCTTCAGGAGATCGGCGGCCCGGCGCACGGGCTGGCGGTTGACCGCGGCCCGCCCCCGTCCGGACAGGCGGACCTCCACCTCGAGCAACAGCTCGCGCCCGGACCGGCGCCCCTCGCCCCGGACCACCGCCCGCTCGCACCCCTGGCGGACCATGGCGTCGGCGGCCACCCCGCGAAACGACGCCAGGGTGGCTAGGTAGCCGACCGCCTCGAGCAGGTTGGTCTTGCCGGCGCCGTTGCGGCCCCTGATCACGGTGAGGCCGGGCGCCAAGTCGAGCTCCGCCGCCGCCCAGTTGCGAAAGTTGGTGAGCCAGAGCCGGTCGAGCTGCATGCGGGCCGCCTGGGGCGGGGACGCGACCGCGGGTCAGGAGACCCGGACCGGCATCAGCAGGTAGAGGAACTCGGGGCTCTCAGTGGAGCGAATGGTGGCCGGCTTCAGGGCGTCGAGCGTCTCCAGGAGCACCTGGTCGCCCGTGGTGGCCTCCACCCCTTCGATCAGGAACTCGGGGTTGAATGCCACCACCATCTCGGTGCCCTCGTACTTGCCGTCGACGTCCTCGCGCGCCTGGCCCACGTCCTGGGTGATGGCGGTGAGCTCGATGCCGTCGGGACGCAGCGCCAGCCGCACCGGCGTCGCCTCCCGCGCCAGTAGCTTCACCCGGCGGGCGGCGTCGAGCAGCGGTTCCTTTCCGACGACGAGCCGGTTCGGGTAGTTCGTGGGGATGAGCTGGCGGTAGTTCGGGAACTCGCCTTCGATCAGGCGGGTGGTGACGCGGACGGGGCCCACCTCGAAGCTGGCCTCGTCGGCCCCGAGGCGCAGGCGCACCTGGTCGGCGCCCGACAGCACCCGCACCAGCTCGCCCAGGGCCCGCGAGGGCACGAGCACGTGTTGGCCCTCGGCCAGGAGGCTGGTGCCGGGAAGATCACACAACGCCAGCCGGTAGGAGTCGGTGGCCACCAGCCGCAGGCCCTCGCCCTCGGCGGCCAACAACACGCCGGTCAGGATGGGCCGGGCGTCGTCGTGGCTTGCCGCCCGCACCACCTGGTGGAGCGCCCGGGCCAGCTCGCCGGCGTCGAGTGTGACCGCCTCGGCGGCCGGCTCGGGCAGGCGCAGGAACTCCTCGGCGGGCAGCACCCGCACGGCGAACTGGGAGCGCCCGGCCGAGATGATCGCCTCCGGCCCCTCGACTGACACCAACACCGCGCCGGGTTCGACCGCCCGCACGATCTCGGTGGCCAACCGGGCGGGGATGACGCAGACGCCCGGCTCGAGCGACGCCACCGGGACGTCGACCTGCACGGTGAGGTCGAGATCGCTGCCGGCCAGGTGGAGTGTGCCGTCGGTGACCTCCATGCGCACGCCCGAGAGAGCAGGAAGGGCGCCGCCGCGAGTAGCCGCCGCCCGGGCCGCCGTACCGAGGCCCTCGACCAGAGCGTCGCGCTCGGAGCGGAACTTCACCGGCTACCTCTGCTTCTCGTCTTTGATCTTAAGAAAGAGGAAGTGATGGGAGTAGGGGCTGTGGACTGGGGACCACCGCCCGTCGGCCCAGGTCGACGCCGGTGGGACCGTCCCCCCGTCGTCCCCACGATGTCACAGGGGTACGACGTTGTGCAGGGATGGGGACGCGGAGGAGGCGGCCGTCCCCATGCCGTCGACCGGCTGCCCACCGGTCATGCACTGCCACCGAGGCGATTCATGAGATCGGTGACCTGGTCGAAGATCTGGCGCTTCTGCTGCATGAGGGTGGAGATCTTCTCCACCGCGTGGATCACCGTTGTGTGGTCCCGCCCGCCGAACTCCCGGCCGATCGCCGGGTAGCTGAAGTCCGTCATCTGGCGGAAGACGTACATGCAGATCTGGCGGGCGTTGACGAGGGGACGGCTCCGGCTCTTGCCGACGAGATCGTCGACGGTCATCCCGAACATCTCGGCGGTGGTCTCGAGGATCACGCGCGGGGTGAGCTGGCGGGTCTCGGTGGTGATCAGGTGGCGGAGCTGCTCCTCGGCCAGGGCGAGGCTCACCACCTGGCCGTGGATGCTGGCATAGGCGGCGACGCGGATGAGGGCCCCTTCGAGCTCGCGGATGTTGTTGGTGATGTGGGTGGCGATGTACTCCAACACCTCGTCGGGAAAGTGCAGCGCCTCCCGCTCGGCCTTGTGGCGCAGGATGGCCAGGCGGGTCTCGAGCTCAGGCGGTTGCACGTCGGTGGTGAGCCCCCAGTCGAAACGGGTTCGCAGGCGATCCTCGAAGGCGGCCAGGGACTTGGGCGCCCGGTCGGACGTGATGACGATCTGGCGGTTGTCGTCGTGGAGGGCGTTGAAGGTGTGGAAGAACTCCTCCCGGGTGCCGTCCTTCTTCTCGAGGAACTGGATGTCGTCGACCAGGAGGACGTCGCACGTGCGGTAGCGCTGCTTGAACGCGAACTGCGTGTTGGTGCGGATCGATTCGATGAAGTCGTTGGTGAACGTCTCGGCGGAGACGTAGACGACGTGCAGTTCGGGGTAGTGGCGGTTGACGTAGTTCCCGATGGCGTGGAGGAGGTGGGTCTTGCCCAGGCCGGCGGTGCCGTAGATGAACAGGGGATTGAACGACTGGGCGGGTTTCTCGGCCACCCCCTGGGCGGCGGCCAGGGCGAAGCGGTTCGACGTCCCGCTCACGAAGGTCTCGAAGGTGTAGCGGGGGTTGACCGACGGCTCGAGCGCCCGCCGGACGGGGATCGGCGGCGGTGGCGGGGCGGGCGGCGTGTCGGGCGCGGTCCACGGCGCCGGCTGGGCGCCGTGGGTCCCGGTGCCGATGGTCGTACCGTCCGCCTCGGGAGCCTCGTTGGCGTCGACGGAGGGTTCCGCGGCGTGCTCCTCCTCCGCGTCCTCGGGCGTCCCGGCGTCGTCGGCCCCGGTGTCGGTGTGGACCTCGAGCACCACCAGGCGCGGGTGGCCGACCTCGGTACAGGTGTCCTCGATGGCGCCCAGGTGGCGGTTCTCGATGCGTTCTTTGACCACGGAGCTGGGCACCGCCAGCACCAGGTAGCGCTCGTCGCCGCCGACCGGACGGGCCGAGCCGAACAACGTGTTCCACGTGCCCTCCGGGAACCGCTCGCGCAGGAGCTGGGACACCAGGGCCCACAGCTCGTCGGTGCTGATCACCCCCGCACAACCTCCCTGGTCCGGGCCGTCCACACGGGTATCCACAGCTGTGGACGACGAGCCTGCATCCTGTTTGTGCGGCGTTCGCAAGGATGCGGGGCCAGGGAAGTCTTCGACGGGTCCCCGTCCCGAGTGCCGCTCTCGGGCGTTGGGGAACCGTAGCACCGCGATCCCCTTGCGGCACAAGGGCAAGGGCCGGAAAATGCGGGCTCCCGATCCGAGGGGTCGCACCTCCGGCTAGCCTGGTCGGCGCGTGAGACGCGCTTGGCGGTTCGCGCCGGGACGACCCGTCCGCCGCGCCGTGCAAGGCGTCCGCACCGATCGTCGAGGAGGCCATGGGTGAAGCGCCCCTTCCAGCCCAACAACCGCCGCCGCGCCAAGCGGCACGGGTTCCGCCACCGCATGTCCACCCGCGCCGGCCGGGCGATCGTCGCCGCCCGACGCCGCAAGGGCCGCCACCGTCTGTCCGCCTGATCGAGTCGATCCGCGACCGTGCGACCTTCCTCCGCTTCCGCCGGGAGGGGCGACGGGCCCGGCGGGCCCCGGTGACGCTGACGTGGGCTCCCGCCGGCGAGGGTGAGGGGGCCCGGGTGGCGTACGCGGTCGGCCGGGCGGCGGGCAAGGCGGTGGTCCGGAACCGGGTCCGCCGCCGGCTGCGTTCCGCGGTGGCCGAGATCGAGCCGCAGCTCCGACCGGGCGCCTACCTCTTCGCGGCCGGGCCGGAGGCGGCCACCATCCCCTATCCGGAGCTGAAGGCAGCAGTGAGCGAGGTCGTGACCGCGGTGACGCGGGCGCCGGCCCCCACCCCCCCGAGGGGCCGGTGACCGCGGTGGCGACCGCGATCGGGTCCCACCGGCACCGCTCCGGCACGGGCCCCGGCCCCGGGGCCCGGGTGGCCATGGCCGCAGTCGGCCTTTACCAGCGGGTCTTCGCCGGACGGGCGTCGCCGTGCCGGTTCTGGCCGACCTGCTCGGCCTACGCCATGGAGGCGCTGGAGGTGCACGGGCTGTGGCGGGGCGGCTGGCTGGCCGCCCGCCGGCTCGGCCGGTGCAACCCGTGGGGCCCCTGGGGGGCCGACCCGGTGCCCGAGCGCCGCCCCGTCAGCAAGCACCTGGAGACACCATGACGGCTTTCGTCCTGCTCGGGGCCAAGAAGTTCTGGATCCTCGACCCCCTCTACTCGGCGCTGGGCACCCTCGTCGCCTGGTTCTACAGCGTCATCCCCTCCTACGGCTTCGCCATCGTGCTCCTCACGCTGGCGGTGCGAGTGATCACCCTGCCGCTGACGGCCAAGCAGGCCCGGGCCCAACAGCAGATGCAGCAGCTGCAGCCGGAGCTCAAGCGCCTGCAGGCCAAGTACAAGCATGACAAGCAGAAGATGCAAGAAGAGGTGATGAAGTTCTACCGGGAGAACCACGCCAACCCCTTCGGCAGCTGCCTCCCGGTGCTCATCCAGATGCCGATCCTGATCGTGCTCTACCGCCTCATCCTGGGCTTGAGCGACAACGACGGCCCCAAGCACGTCCCCGACTCCAGCGAGCTGTTCGCGGCCCTGAGGGAGTCCGGGGGCGAGATGGTCTCGTGGGGGATGGACCTGGCCCGCTCGGCGGCGGCCGTCTCGGGAGCCGACAAGCTGCCCTACCTCGTGCTCGTCGCCCTGGTCGTGGCCACCGGGTACTACCAGCAGCGCCAGCTCACCGCCCGGGTGCCCAAGGAGAACGTGAACCCGCAGATGGCGATGATGACGAAGATCTTCCCGGCGATGTTCGGTGTCATCTCGTTCAGCATCCCGGCCGGCGTGGTCGTCTACTTCCTCGTTTCCAATATCTGGCAGATCGGCCAGCAAGCCGTGCTGTTCCGGGACCAACCGGCGCCACCCGGGGCGGCGCCCGAGGAGGCGGGTGCCGGCGGCAAGGGCAAAGCGGGGACCAAGGGCAAGGGCGGGGCCCCGCCGAAGGCTGGCGGCGGCAAGGGGTCGAGCGCCAGGAGCGGTGCCGCCAAGGGCGCCGGTACCAGAGGCGCGGCGAAGGGTGGGGCGACAAAGGGCGCGGCGGCGAAGGGCGGCGCCAAGGGCGGCCCGGGCGGCCCGCCCAAGGGCGCGCCGGCCAAGGGAACGCCGGCGAAGGGCGCCCGCAAGGGAAGCAGCGGCCGGGTGACGCCGCGCGACGACCGGGTGAAGCCGGCTCAGGGCAAAGGCGCGGGGAAGGCGCCGCCGGGGCGTCCCGGTGGCGGCGGCGCGGCGGTCGGCGCCCCGGGCGGGAAGGGGGGCGCCGAGGGCGCGGCCAAGGCCCAAGCCGCGGTCCCGGCAGCCGCCGGGGGGCCGACCGGTCAGGGCAAGCGCAAGCGCCGGGGCCGGCGGGGTCGGCCGGGCGACGGGTCGGTCGGGGCGTCGGTCGAGGGTGTCGCCGTCGGTGGCGACGGTCGGGCCGGCGGTGACGGCGCACCGGGGAGCGACGGGGAGGGGCCGGCGGAGGGTGTGGCCCCGACCTCGACCTCAGCTGAGGACGCACAGAAGGGCAACGACTCGTGGAGTGGGTAGAGGTCACCGCCAAGACCGTCGAGGAGGCCAAGGAGGCGGCCCTCGACCAGCTGGGTGTGGACGAGACCGACGCCGAGTTCGAGGTGCTCGAGGTACCCAAGGGGGGGCTGTTCGGGCGGTTGCGCTCCGAGGCGCGTGTGCGGGCCCGGGTCCTGCCCACCGCCCCTCGCCCGAAGGTCGACCGCCGCCGGCGGGGGCGGAACCGGAGCTCCGAAGGGGGCCGCCGCCCGGGCCCGCGCCCGGAGCAGTCGGAGGTGCAGCCGCCGCCGCCACCGCAGAGAGCCGCACCAGCGCCGAGGAAGGGAGCGGAGATGACCAGTGAGGCCCCGGGCGTCGACGGCGGAGCAGTGGCCGAGAAGTTCGTCGAGGGCCTGGTCGAGGTCTTCGGTCGGAAGCCGCGGCTCGAGCGCCGCGAGCTGGACGACGACACCACCGAGATCGCCGTCGACGGCGATGGCCTGGGGCTCATCATCGGGCAGCGGGGGCAGACGCTGGCGGCCGTGCAGGAGCTGACCCGCACGGTGGTGCAGCGGAAGGCCCCCGGGTTCTCGGGCCGGGTCGTCGTCGACGTGGCCGGCTACCGCCGGGCCCGTCGAGAGGCGCTCGAGCGGTTCACCCGCCAGGTGGCCGAGCAGGTGCGGACGACCGGCGTGGCCCGGGTGCTCGAGCCGATGCCGCCGGCGGACCGCAAGGTCGTGCACGACACCGTCAACACGATCGACGGGGTGACAACGACGTCCGAGGGCGAGGAGCCCCGCCGCCACGTGGTGATCGTCCCCTCCTGAGTCGGGAGGGGGCCCTCCCGCGCCCTCCCCCCGCGGCCGGCGCGGACAAACTCTCAGGGTGTTGTCCGCTTCACGACGAGAGGCGCTCGCGGCGGTCCTCGAGGAGGCGCGCCGGCGGGGACTGGTCGGTCCTGGGCCGGTCGAGGCGCATATCGAGCACTCGCTCGCCTTCGGGGATGTGGCGGGCTGGCCTCTCCGGGGCCCGGCGTTGGACCTGGGGAGTGGGGCGGGGTTGCCGGGGTTGGTCCTGGCCGCGGCCGACCGGGCGTCGGCGTGGGTGCTGCTCGACGGGCGGGAGAAGAGCGCGGCGTTCCTGGACGAGGCGGTGGAGCGACTCGGGATGAGCAAGCGGGTCCGTGTGGTCGGCGACCGGGCCGAGGTGGCGGCCCGCTCGGAGATGCGGGGGCAGATGGCGCTGGTGGTGGCGAGGGGCGTCGGCCCGCCGGCGGTGACGGCGGAGTGCGCCGCTGGTTTCTTGACGACCGGGGGAGTTCTGGTCGTCAGCGACCCGCCCGATCCCGACCCCTCGCGGTGGCCGGGCGAGGGGCTGGCGGTGCTGGGGATGGGTCCGCCGGAGGCCACCACCCGCGCTGGGTTCCACTTCGTCCGCATACCGCAAGAGCGCCCCGCGCCCGAGCGGTTCCCCCGGCGGACCGGGCAGCCGGCCAAGCGACCTCTCTTCCGAGGTTTCACGTGAAACGTGGTTGACCCGTGGGTGAGGGTTTCACGTGAAACCAGCCGCTCAAGCCTAAAGGTGCTTTGCTCGGCCAAGCTTGCATGTCAAGATGAAGGGGTGACTGAAGGCGGATGGGCATCTCCGGCGGTCGAGCATCTCGGAGACGGCTCCAACGGGGCCAGCACCGTCGAGACGTCGGGCGACGCAGTCCCGCAGCCGGCCGAGCTCGACGAGGACTTCGTCGGTGGTCCGGGCCCGCAGCCGGCCGAGCCGGAGGTCGACGGCGGGGCCGGGGACGAGGCGGCCGTCGCCGCGGTGGCGACGGTTCCTCCACCACCGGTCGACCGCCCCTCCCAGACCGCACCCGGTCCCGAGCCCGAGCCCGTGACCCAGCCCGACAGCCTCGGCGTGGCTGTCCACCCACGCCCCACGCCCCGGCCCCTTCCGCGCACCGTCGCCATCGCCAACCAGAAGGGCGGCGTGGGCAAGACCACGACCGCGGTGAACCTCGGCGCCGGGCTGGCCGACCTTGGGTACCGGGTGCTCGTCGTCGACCTCGACCCCCAGGGCAACGCCACGACGGGCCTGGGCATCAACGCCCGCAACCTGGCCAGCTCGGTCTACGACGTCCTCCTCTCCGACGCCCCGCTCGAGGACTGCATCGAGCCCACCGCCGTTCGCAACCTCTTCGTCGTGCCCGCCACCATCGACCTGGCCGGCGCCGAGATCGAGCTGGTGCCCACCTTCAGCCGTGAGCTCCGCCTGCGGCGCGCCGTCGAGCGCCTGGACGGGGACTTCGACTTCATCTTCGTCGACTGCCCGCCGTCGTTGGGGCTGCTCACGGTCAACGGGCTGGCCGCCGCCGACGAGGTGCTCGTCCCCATTCAGTGCGAGTACTACGCCTTGGAAGGGCTGGGCCAGCTGATGCGCAACATCCAGCTCGTCCAGACCAACCTCAACCCCCGGCTCGAGCTCTCGACCATCGTGCTCACCATGTACGACGCCCGCACGAAGCTCGCCGACCAGGTCGCCCGTGAGGTCCGGGGCCACTTCGGCGCCAAGGTGTGCCGGACGATCGTCCCCCGTACGGTCCGGCTCTCGGAGGCCCCGTCATTCGGCCAGCCCATCATCGTGTTCGACCCGTCGTCTCGGGGGGCCATCGCCTATCGGGAACTGGCGCGGGAGGTGAGCGGTGGCGCGGCGCGGCGGGCTGGGTAGGGGCCTGGGCGCCCTGATCCCTCCGGTTGCCGAAGAGGGCGAGGGTACGGGCTTCCAGGAATTGCCAATTACCGCGATCCAGCCCAACCGGCGGCAGCCCCGCTCGACCTTCGACGAGGAGGCGATGGCGGCGCTCACCGCGTCGGTCCGCGAGCTCGGCGTGCTGCAGCCCGTGCTCGTGCGCGCGGTGGGGGGCGGCGCCTACGAGCTGGTGGCGGGGGAGCGGCGCTGGCGGGCGGCCAAGCGGGCGGGCCTGCAGGTCATCCCGGCGCTCGTCCGCGCCACCGACGACGCCTCCGCTCTGGAGCAGGCGCTGGTCGAGAACCTCCAGCGGGAGGACCTCAACCCCCTCGACGAGGCCGCCGCCTACCAGCAGCTCATCGAGGACTTCAACCTCACCCACGACGAGGTGGCCGCCCGGATGGGCAAGAGCCGGGCGACGATCACCAACACGCTGCGGCTGTTCCAGCTGCCGCCCTCGGTGCAGCGGCTGGTGGCCGAGGGCAAGCTCAGCGCCGGCCACGCCCGGGCGCTTCTCGCCACCCCCGACCGGGCGTACCAGGAGGGGCTGGCCCGGCGGGCGGTAGCCGAGGGGCTTTCGGTCCGGGCGGTGGAAGAGGCGGCCCGCCAGCACGCCGGCGACTCGGCTGAGCCCACGAAGAGTGGTCGTTCAGGTGCTGCGGGTGGTCGCCTACGACCTCCGGGGCTGCTCGAGCTGGAGGAGCTGCTCTCCGCCCACCTCGACACCCGGGTGAAGGTCCAGCTGGGTGGTGGACGAGGCCGGGTGATCGTGGAGTTCGCCGACCTCGAGGACCTCGAGCGCATCTTCCGGGCCATGACCGGGCCTCCCCAGCCGGCGGCTCGCGCCCCCGCCCCCGAGGCCCAGCCCGACGAGGGCGCCTGAGGGTTCCACAAGTTCATCCTCAGATGTGGACAAAACCGTCCACCTCGCGGTGGACGACCGCCGTTAATCGCCGGGGTCGCAGTGCCCGACGCCGCAATCAGACTCTCCGCCGACCGCACCCGCCACCGCAGGCGGCCACCCCGGATGGGCCCTCGCCGCGGAAGCCGGCATCCGGGGAAGGCCGGGAGGGGGGCCTGCCCTCCCGCTACAGGAACTCGGCGAGCTCGGAGAGGAGCTGGCTCTTGCCCTTGGCGCCGACCAGGCGCTTCTTGGGCTCGCCGTCCTGGAAGACCATGAGCGTCGGGATGCTCATGATCTGGAACCGCCGGGCGATCCCCGGGGCGTCGTCGACGTCGACCTTCACGACCCGTAGGTTGCCGGCGTTCTCGGCGGCGATCTGCTCCAGCACGGGGGCGACCATGCGGCAGGGACCGCACCACTCGGCCCAGAAGTCCACGATGACGGGGAGCTCGGAGGAGCCCACCTCCTCGTCGAAGGTCTCCTCGGTCAGGTCGGTGATGGCCGTCGTCATGGTTGTCGCCTCTTTCCGGAAACGGAACCCATAGCGGTTCCTCGCGTGTGAAACGTCCTCAGCCGGTCGGCCATTCCGCCCGGCCGCCGCCCGGGCCGGTCTCACCATTCAGTGGGCGTGGCGACGATGGGCTGCTCGTGGGGCTGGGTCTCCAGCCAGCGCTCGGCGTCGATGGCCGCCATGCACCCGGACCCGGCGGCGGTGACGGCCTGGCGGTAGACGCGGTCCTGGACGTCGCCGCAGGCGAACACCCCCTCCACGTTCGTCTTGGAGCCGTCGTGGGTGCGGATGTAGCCCGCCTCGTCCATGTCCAGCTGGCCGGCGAAGATGCCCGTGTTCGGCGTGTGGCCGATGGCGACGAACAGGCCGGTGACGGGGAGCGTGGACTCGTCACCCGTCTGGGTGTTTCGCACCCGGACCCCCTCGACCATGCCGTCGCCCAGCACGTCGACCGGGACGGAGTTCCAGAGGAACTCGATCTTGTCGTTCTTCATCGCCCGTTCCTGCATGATCTTCGACGCCCGCAGGCTGTCCCGCCGGTGGATCACCGTCACCTTGTCGGCGAAGCGGGTCAGGAAGATGGCTTCCTCCATCGCCGAGTCGCCGCCGCCCACCACCGCGATGTGCTGGTTCTGGAAGAAGAACCCGTCACAGGTGGCGCAGGTCGACAGGCCGTGGCCGATGAGGCGCCGCTCGGCCTCGAGGCCCAGCATCTTGGACTGGGCACCGGTGGAGACGATCACCGCCCGGCCCTGGAACTCCTCGTCGCGCGCCCAGACCTTGAACGGGCGGGACGAGAAGTCGACTCGCGTGACCTTGACCGTGAGGAACTCGGCGCCGAAGCGCGCCGCCTGGTCGCGGAAGCGGCGCATGAGGTCGGGGCCCATGATTCCGTCGACGAAGCCGGGGTAGTTCTCCACGTCGGTCGTGAGCATCAGCTGGCCCCCGGGCTGGTCGCTGGTGGAGGAGGGCTCGCCCTCGAGCACGAGCGGCCGCAGGTTTGCCCGTGCGGTGTAGATCGCGGCGGTCAGGCCGGCCGGGCCGGAGCCGATGATGAGCACGTCGCGGACCTCGGACACGTCTCTCCAGTACCGGGGTGCCGGCGGGGTCAGCGCCGCGCCGGCTTAGGCGTCTTCCTGGACCAGAGGAACGCCCCGGCGATGGTGAATATTGCGCCGAGGGGGAGGTAGGCGCTCCACACCGGGCCAGGGATGAGCCGGTCGAGGGCGCGCACCGCGGCGATGACGCCGAGCACCAGCGCGGTGAGGCCCATGATGGCGGCCAGCAGCCCGTAGACGACGATCCGGGCGATCTTGACCAGGCGCTCGGTGGTGGCCGAGCGGACCTTGGCGATGAGCCCATCGAGGCGGTCGAGGGCACCGACGGCCCAGTCGGGCGTCGTCGCCGGGGCCGACGCGGTGGCCGGGTCCGAGGGCCGGCCCCCGCCGGCGGGCACCTGCGGCTGCATCCGACGGAGCCTAGGTGACCGCCGTCGGGTGGCGCTAGCGAGCGGCCCAGGGGCTCACCTGCTCCTCGGTGGTGCGTGGGTGACCGTTTCCCCGATCGGATCGGAAGCTGGCGCTCCAGCGGCCGTGTCGGCGAACTGATCGGGAACTGGTCTGGCGCCGGCCCCGGTGGCTGGCAGCACGGCCGGCGAGACCCGAGCCGTCGCTACTCTGCGGCCGATGCGCCCCCGACCGGTCCTGGGCGTCCTTGCCGGCGCGGCGGTGGCGGCCCTCGGCGCCGTCATCCTGGGCGAGTACCCGTTCTCGGGTTTGGTGGTCCTCGGGGCCGGCGTGCTCTTCGGTCTGTTCGTGGCCGAGGCGGTGGTCGGCGCCACCGGGGCGCGCGGCCGTGGGCCGGTCGGGGTCAGCACCGTCCTGACCGTCGTGGGGCTGGTGTGGGCGGCGTGGATCGCCGAGAACCACGACCTGGGCAGCGTCGATCCGGAGGGCTGGCTGGCGGTGGCGCTGGGCGCGGCGGCGGCCGCCCTCAGGGCGAAGACGCCGAGAGCAGGAGCCGGCAGTCCGCCAGAGCGCGCGCCTGGACCGTGAGCGGGCCGGGCTGGCCCGGGGGAGTGAACCCGAGCACCACCGCCGGCGTGCCCTGCACCCGGGCGGTGCCGTGGTAGACGACCGGCCCCAGGGAGGGGTCGGCGGCCCGGGCCTCGGTCTCGCACGGATAGGTCCCCACGACTCGGGGGGCGGCGGCCGCCTCCGGTGCGCCATCCACCGCCGGCCGCACCCGCGCCAGCAACGTGCGGGCGTCGGCGATGTCCCCGAGGTCGCCCCCGGCCGCCGCCGCCCGCGGTGGGCCCGGGGTCGGGGCGGCCTGGTCGGCAGGCGGGGGGCCGGAGACGGCGGTCGGGCGGTCGCCCTCGGTCAGCGCCGATCCCGCCGTCCCGTTCCGGTCGGAGCGGTTGACGACGGCGAGGACGCCGAAAACGAGCACGAGCACCGCCGCCGCCGACGCCGCGGTGATCCAGGGCAGCCACCGCCCGCGGGCCGGACGGGCGGGCGCCGGGGGCGCGACCGGGCCTCGGGGGCCGGCGACCGCTCGGTCTGCCTCGTCGACCGCGGCCAGGGCGCGGGCGACGGGGTCCCCCGCCACCTCCACCGCCACCTCCCCCGCCACCTCTCCCACCGCCGGCGCCTCGAGGGGCCGGGCGACGGCGGCGGTGAGGGCGGCCAGCTGGTCGAGCCGGCGCCGGCACTCGACGCATGCGGCCACGTGGGCGGCCCACTCCGGGGCCTCGCCGTCGTGGTACGCGCTGAGGTCCTCGAAGCTCGGGTGCGGCGTCATGCTCACGGGGTTCGACGCTCGGCTCCGGTCACCGGGTTCCCGGCAACGAGCGGCAGCAGGGTGGCCCGGCCCCGGGCGATACGGGAGCGGACGGTGCCCACGGGCACGTCGAGCACGTGGGCGATCTCGTCGTAGGAGAGCTGGCACAGGTCCCGGAGGACGACCGCGGCGCGAAACTCGGGAGCCAGCTCGGCCAGGGCGGCGTCCAGGTCGAGGCGCGCCGCGACACGGTCGGCCACGTCGGTGCCCGCCGCGGGCGGCCCGTCCATCGAAGGCTGGGCGTCCTCCTCGGGCGGCCGGAGAAGCGGGCGCCGGCGCCGCCGGCGCAGCTCGTCCAGGCACGTGTTGGTCGTGACCCGGTAGGCCCAGGTGGCGAACGACGACCGACCGTCGAAGCGTGGCAGCCCCCGCACAAGGGCGACGAGCGCCTCCTGGCAGGCGTCGTCGGCGTCCGAGGGGTCACCGGTGAGCCGCCCGCACAGGGCACGCAGACGGGGGTAGTGGCGGCGCAGGAGGGCGTCGGTCGCTGCCCGATCGCCCTGCCGGGCGGCGGTCACCAGCTGGTCGTCGCTGCGCCGGTCCACCCGCCCCCACTCCTCTAGATGACTGCTGTTCTATCGCGCTGACCAGCGAGGATGACTGCGTAGCTGCTGGTCAGCGCTTCGGGCCGAAGGCCCGACCCAACTAGATCAGCAGTCATCTAGGCGACGAGGCGGACCTCGCCCACCGACACCGCGTTGGCGTCGCCGAGGTCGGTGATCCAGACGAGCACGGCGGCGCCCTGCCGGCCGTTGAGGTCGAAGCGGGCGTCGCCGTCGATGCCCGTCCGCGAGGCGGCCGCCTCGCCCCACTCGGCGGGTGGCGCGGCGCTCTTGGGCGCGTCGGCGACGTAGACCTGGGCGCTCCACCCCCGGCTGGGCGAGCTCACCTCGAGCTGCCCGAGGCGCTGGCTCCCCTCGAGCTGGAGGACGACCCCCACTCCGCTCTTGAGGCCACCGAACTGGCGGCTGCTGTAGCGCTCGGTCTCCCACACGCTGGCCACGTCGCCGTCGGTGAGCCGGGGCAGGTCGCTGTCGTGCTCGTGGCCGTCCCCCTGGGGGTCGAACGCCGAGTGGGTGACCGCCAGCGCCCGGGCGCCTTCGGCGGGCTCGGGCTGGCGATCGTTGAGCAGGCGCTGGCCGGTGTTCGAGCGGGCGAAGAGGACGCCGACCACGCCCAGGGTCACCGCCAGCACCACGATCACCAGTGTCGGCACCATCCACGACCGCTCGCTCTGGGCGAACGTGGGCGGGGTGCCGCCCGGTGGGGTGTCCTGGCGCACCACCACCGGGTCGGCGTCGTCGGGGCGCAGGTCGACGGACAGGAGGGCGGTGTGGAGCTGCCCGGCGGTCGGGAAGCGCTCGTCCGGCGACTTGGCCATGGCCCGCAGCACCACCGCCTCGAGCGAGCGGGGGATGCCTGCCCGCACCTGGCGCGGAGGCGTGGGGGCCGCCTGCAGGTGCTGCATGGCAAGTGCCACCTCGGTCTCCCCGGTGAACGGCGGCCGGCCGCACAGCATCTCGTAGAGGACGACGCCTAGGGCGTAGACGTCGGAGCGCCCGTCGACGGCGTCGCCGTTCACCTGCTCAGGCGACAGATACTTGGCCGTGCCGACGATGTCGCCGCTCCGGGTGAGGTCACCGACGGCGCCGGCTCCCGAGGCGTCCTCGGCCGCCTCGATGGCGGCCTTGGCGATGCCGAAGTCGGCGACCTTCACCCGGTCGTCCTCGGTGATCAGGATGTTGCCGGGCTTGACGTCGCGGTGGATGACGCCCGCGCGGTGGGCGTAGTCGAGGGCGTCGGCCACCTGGGTGGCGATGTGCACCGCGCGCGCCGGGCTCAGGGCGCCCCGCTGCGCGAGCTCCTCGCGCAGCGTCCGCCCCTCGACCAGCTCCATGACGATCCAGGCGACGTCGTCGTCAACCCCGGTGTCGTAGGTGGCCACCACGCTGGCGTGGGCGAGGCGGGCGGCGGCGATGGCCTCGCGGCGGAACCGCTCGAGGAAGGACTGGTCGGTGGCCAGGTGCCGGTAGAGGACCTTGGTGGCCACGCGTCGCCCGAGGACCTCGTCCTGTGCCTCCCAGACCTCGGCCATGCCGCCGCTGGCGATGCGCCGCTCCAGCCGGTAGCGCCCCCCCAGGACGCGCTCGGCGTCGACGTGACGGGGCGCTTCGGGCACTTCGGCAACCGTACCGCGCCCGACCTGGACCTCCTCCGCGGCTTCGGTCGCCTCCGAAGCGGAGTTCCTCGGCAAGTTAAGAAGGTCGGGCCCGGTGTGTCAGCCGACCTGGTAGGCGACGCCGATCGTGCGGGGGCCGGCGTGTGTGCCCACCACCGGGCCGAGGTCGGCGATCACGACGCGCTCGGGCGGCACCTTGTCGGCGAGCAGGGCGGTGAGCTGGTCGACGTCGGGGGCGTCGCCGTGCACGATGGCCACCTCGCCGGCGGGCTCGTCGGCGGCGACCCGCTCCGCCAGCCACGCGAGGCCCTTGGCGCGGGTCCGCAGCTTCGGGCCCGGCTCGACGGCGCCGTCGCGCACCTCGATCGATGGCTTGACCGAGAGCAGCGAGCCGAGGAAAGCCTGCGCTCCGCCGATGCGGCCGCCCTTCTTGAGGTTCTCGAGTGTGTCGAGCGTGCCGTAGACGCGGGTGCGGTCGGACAGGCCTTCGGCAACCGCCTGCACGGCGTCGACCGAGCCGCCGGCGGCCCCGGCCCGGGCGGTGCCCAGCACGATCATGCCGAGGCCCATGGTGACGGAACGGGAGTCGACGACCCGTACGGGCACCTCGCCCTCCAGGGCCTGCGCCGCCGCCTGGGCCGCCTGGATGGTGGCCGAGAGCTTCGCCGAGATGTTGACGCACACCACGCCGTCGGAGCCGCGCTCGGCGGCCCGGCGGAACGCCTGCTCGAAGGCGCCGGGCGAGGGGGCGGCCGTCTCCGGCAGCGTTGCCGACGAGGCGCATCGCGCCCAGAACTCCTTGGGCGTGAGGTCCTGGCGGTCGACCAGCTCCTCGTTGCCGAAGCGGATGGTGAGGGGGACCACCTCGATGCCGTGCTGGGCGACCAGGTCGGCGGGAAGGTCGCAGCTGCTGTCGGTGACGACGGCGACGGGCACGTTCACTTCCCCCTGTGGGCTTCGGTCATGGCGGCCTCCTCGTCGAGCCGGTCACTCGCTACTGCGGCACGAGCTTCCTCGCCCGTCGGCCCCGGAGCGCGTGGCGGCCCCACCATACGGCGAGGAACAGAGCCGCCCCGAGGGACACGATCAGGCTCACGCTGGAGGCGGCCGTCGACCTTACGGTGAGCCGGGTCTGGGCGATGACGAGGTTGCCGTCGGGCGACTCCAGGGTGATCCGCAGAGGAAAGGCGCCCGACGTCCGCGAGACGACGGTGAACCGCTCGGTGGTGTTGCGGCGGGTGAGGTCGAGTGTGTGGCTCGTCCCCCGGGGGAAGTCCAGCTTGTCGCTCTGCACCTTCACGACGACCCGCGCCGGCACGCCCGTGCGGTTCTGGAAGGTGACGGGGATCTCGCCCTTGCGGTCGGTGAGGGTGATCGAACGGTTCTCGGGCATGCGGATGTCGCGCCGCCGGGCGTCGATGCCGTCGAGGACGGCGTCGATGTAGGGCTGGCGCTGCCGGACCGTGCGGAGCTCCCGCGACTCGGCGAGGAGGAGCCGCTGCTCGATCTGCACATTGGCAGGGCTGGTCGTCCCCAGCACCGAGCCGAGGGCGTCGAGGCGACGGCGGGCGGACCGCAGCTGCGACCCCGCCTCGGTCAGCCCGTCGCTGCCCGGACGGGCCAGGCGGCGCACGAGCGGTCGCCCGTCGGGCCCGCGCAGCGGCGCCACCGACGTGAAGAGGGTGTCGAGCGAGATGGCGTCGAGCACCGGGTGCTGGGCCAGCCCGGCAACGACCATCTCGACGAACGACCGGTCAACGCGCCACGACCGGGGCGCCACCGCCACGACGCCCCGAGGGTCGGCGCCCGGTTGGTCGAGGTAGATGACGGCCAGGTCGGCCAGCAGGTGGTTCGCTGCCAGCGCCGGGGGCAAGGCGTTGTCGAAGTGGGCGGCGAGCCCGGGATCGGCGGCCACCGCCGGGACAGGGCGCGAGCCGTCCCGGAGCTGGAACGGCTGGGTGACGGTGCGGTTGTGCCCGGCGATGGGCTCGAGGTTGCCGTCCACCATCACCAGCCGCTCGACTCCCCGGGTGCCGAGCATGGCCAGCGTGCGCTCGTCGAGCGGCCCCTCGGCCAACCACGGGCGACCCTCGGGGGGGACGCGGAGGACGTCCGACGCGGCGGTGGCCCCCCAGGTCACCTGGGTGGAGGCGTCGCGCTCCAGGCCGGCCGCGACGAGACCGGGGAGGTTGGTGGGGACGAAGGTCTGGTTCAGCACCTCGGTGGAGGCGGCCCGCTCCTGCAACGTCCGCAAGGCCGCCCCCGTCCGCTCGTCCCCGCCGGCGGCCAGCATCGCCAACGTCTCGGGGGTGGGGGCGACGGCGACGGGCGCCTCTCCGGCGGTCTCGAGGGCGGCGTTCACCGCCGTCAGCTGCTCGAGCGCAGGCGCCCGCCGCTCGCCGTTGGCCTGCAGGCTGGGGGCGGCGTGCACCGGCAGCACCAGCGCCAGCCCGAGCCGGGCGCCGGCGTGCTGGTTGGGGAGGTGGACGACGTGGGTCGTGAAACGGTGCAGGGTCCGACCCGAGCCCCGCTCGCGCAGCTCGACCCGCACGGGGAACACGCCGTCGTCGCGGCCGAGGGAAAGGCGGTCCTGGAGGCGCAGCACGACGGTGACGTCGCCGCCGGCGTCGGCCTGGAGCTCGCCGAGGGGGAACACCTGGACGGGCAGGAGCGGTGCCTTCGCGGTCCTGTCGCGCAGGGTCTCGGCGAACTCCGACCGGGTGGTGACGGCCGGGTACACGGTGACGGCGACCTCGAGGTTCGACGGGCCCCGCGGACGTTGGATGCGTAGCCGCATCACGAAGTCGGGGCCGGCGCCGACCCAAGGTGACTGCGACGACAACGCCATCGACCCGTTGTCCGAACCCCTCGGCTGGGCCCCGGCCGGGGAGAGCGTCGCGACGAGGGCGGCGAGCCCGGCGACGATCGCCGGCACCACCCGCCGCTCCCTCATCCCAACTCCCGCCGCAGCACCACCAGGTCCGACGGCTGGGGGCGGAACCCCAGGCGGAGGTAGAGCCGGTAGGCGGCGTCGTTGCCGACCTGAGTGTTGACCACCGCCCGCCGGGCTCCCTTGCGGTCCAGCCAGTGGAGCCCGTCGAGGACGAGCGCCCGGCCCAGCCCCACCCGCTGGTGCGAGGGGTGCACGGCCAGGCGCTGCACGTACCCGTCGGCCTCGGCCCGCCCGGTGATGGCGTAGCCGACGACCTCGCCACCGACCACCGCCACCCGGAACCGGGCGCTGGGCGTTGCGGTGATGGCCTGCTCCAGGCCGAGCTCATCCAGCCGCCAGAAGGGCGAGAACGTCAGCGAGTCCACCGTCAGGACGGCGAGGCGGTCCCCGCGCCGCGCCCGCCGCAGCGGCGCCTCGGGCACCGGCGGCAGCACCCGCAGGTCGTGGATGAGGAGGTGGAGGTGCTCCTGGTCGCTGAACCCCAGCGCGTAGAACGGGTGGCGCTCGGGAGCGGCGAGGGCGGCGGTGATCACGCTGGTGAAGCCCCGGCCGGCCAGCTCGCCGAGGCACCGCTGGAGGAATCCGGTCGAGGGTGGCGGGGCGTCGGCGACGGGGGCCAGGTAGGCCACCTGACCGTCCCCCCGCCACGGTCCGGTGCGAACCCGCTCGCGGCCGGACGTCAGCACGTCGGCCCTGCTTTTCGCACGTGAGGCCACCTCGGGGCCAGATTACCGACAGGCGCTCGGCGCCACGGTGGCGGGCGCTCGGCCGATGGGGGCCCCTTAGCCTGGCGTCTGCATGCCCGTGCTGCTCGGGACCCACCCCGCCTTCGCCGAGCAGAATGCCGGCCCCGGCCACCCCGAGCGGCCGGAGCGGCTCGACGCCGTGCTCGAGGGCATCGAGCGGCTCGACCTCGACGCCCTACGAGGCGGGACCGAGGCCGGCGTGGGCGCTCTGGTCGGCGTCGACCGCCGCCCCGAGCCCCCGACCTCGGGCGGCCCGGGCATCGACGTCGTCGACGCCGCCGCCGACCTGCGCTCGTCGTAGCCTCACTCTGTGGTCCCCGAGCGGCTGCTGCCGCTTCTCGAGGAGCTGGCTCCCCTCGCCGAGCGCTTCGCCGGCGCCGGACGGCGGCTGTACCTGGTGGGCGGCAGCGTGCGCGACGCCATCCTCGGCCGCCCCCTCGACGAGATCGACCTCGACTTCACGACCAACGCCCGGCCCGCCGAGACCAGGGCGCTCTTGGACGGCTGGGCCGAGGCGGTGTGGACCCAGGGCGAGCGGTTCGGCACCATCGGCGCCGCCCGTGGGGGGCGGCGCTACGAGATCACCACCCACCGCGCCGAGGCGTACACGCCGGACTCGCGCAAGCCCGACGTGGCCTTCGCCGACGCCGTCGAGGCCGACCTGTCCCGGCGGGATTTCACCGTCAACGCCATGGCCCTGTCCCTGCCCGAAGCCGTGCTCGTGGACCCCTTCGGGGGCGTCGGCGACCTCGCCGCCCACCGCCTGCGGACGCCGCTGGCCCCCGAGGAGTCCTTCGGCGACGACCCCCTGCGCATGCTGCGGGCGGCCCGGCTCATCGCCGGCTACGACCTCGTTCCCGACGCCGAGCTGGTCGGAGCGGTCCGGGCCCTGCGGTCCCGGCTGGAGATCGTCTCGGCCGAGCGCATCCGCGAGGAGCTGGACAAGCTGCTGGTGGTCGAGCACCCCGCCAAGGGGCTGTGGTTCCTCGTCGAGACGGGACTCGCGGACGAGTTCCTCCCCGAGCTGTCGGCGCTGGCCCTCGAGCAGGACCCCGTCCACCGCCACAAGGACGTGCTGGCCCACACCATCGCCGTCGTCGAGAAGGTGCGGCCCGAGCACCGCATCACCCGCCTCGCCGCGCTGTTCCACGACGTGGGCAAGCCCAAGACCCGCTCGATCGGGCCGGGCGGGGTCACCTTCCACCACCACGAGGTGGTCGGCGCCCGCATGACCAGGGAGCGGATGCAGGCGCTGCGCTACCCGACCGACGACGTGGAGCGGGTCAGCCGGCTCGTGTTCCTGCACCTGCGGTTCCACACCTACAAGATGGGCTGGACCGACAGCGCCGTGCGCCGGTTCGTCCGGGACGCCGGCGACCAGCTCGACGAGCTCATCGAGCTGACCAGGTCGGACTGCACGACCCGCAACGAGCGCAAGGCCCGCGCCCTCGACCGGCGGATGGACGAGCTGGAGGCCCGCATCGCCGAGCTCCGGGCTCGGGAGGAGCTGGCCGCCATCCGCCCCGACCTCGACGGCCACGAGGTGATGACCCGCCTCGGCGTTCCGCCCGGGCCGGTCGTGGGCGAGGCGCTGGCCTACCTGCTGG
>DATAAF010000099.1:0-58197 GCA_036260255.1 Acidimicrobiales bacterium
CTCGCCGTCGATCACTACCCTGAGCATTGGCGTCCCTTCCTCCGCCAGCGCTGCAACGCCGGCGGCTCCTCGAGTGGTCAACGAGGAAGGTACGCCGCGCCTCCCGGCGAGTGGCCGATCCACAACTTCAGGTCATACCTCTGTCGCCGCAGGGGCGCGTCGCAGTGAGGCATCGCACGACGTGAGCGTTGGCCTCGTCGCCGCGTCGAGTCACCCGGCCGACGTCACGGGAACTGCTTACTTGCCGCGGCGCGGACTGACAGGTGGCCGGAGACCCGTGGGCTCGCCGCTCGCGTCGACGGGTCTCGTCCCGCAAGGCGATCGATAAACGGGACCCGTAGGAGGATCCGGTTGCGGCCCTCCGCTCGCACCCCGCAGCGCCAACAGCCTACGACGTCGGCGGTCGTCTCGACGATGATCACCACCTCCGACTCCGTCTCGGTCACCTCGAGCACCCGGAAACGTCGAGTCCCAGAAGTGCCTCGGCCAGCCCGGTACCGTCGCTCATCGTCAGGGGTCTCCCGTCCTCGTGACCTTCGAACAGCCACGAAGATGGCGGGGCCCCTGGCCCGCGTGGTGGATGGTCGGCTACGTCACAGTCCCCACTTCAACGCGAAGAGCCTGTTATCGCCTGCCCCGCTATCTCGTTCCGACACGTCGACTAAGACTGCTTTACTCTGCCGTCATACGTACCGGTCACCGTCAAGGTGGTGAAGTCGGCGACCACCACGAAGGTCCCATGTCCCCGTAGCCCGCTATAGGCCCCGGTCCCGGCGGTGATCTGGAACCGACCATCCCCGAGCGCACGGGGGCTATTCACCGGGAAGGTGGTTCCCCTGAAGTGAATGGAGATCACTCCGCCGGAACCGGTAAGGGTGTGGTCTCCTTCGAGCCTGGCGCGGTCGCCACGGATCGGCGTCACGCTGAAGGTGGCGGCAGCAGCGCCAGAGTCGCTAACGCGACCAGCCGCCGAAAAGGTCCCGGCGGCGGAGTTCGGTCCTATGATCTGCATATGAAATCCGATCGTGACCCGCTGGTTGCTCTCCGCCGACGCCGATAATGGGGACGCCAAGACGACAAGAGCGACGCTGATCCCAATCGCAATGCACCGGAGCTTCCGTCTCACGTGTCCGCCACCTCCTCGTCGTTTCAACGACGCTCGAAGTGTATGCCCCCGATCTCGACCGCGCCTCTGGTTAGCCGCCTGGGCGGGAAGCCCCGGACTGTTCCGGCGCGACCCGCGAAGCTGACGCGGTGCACGGGCGCTCGGAGGCGGCCGACGGCTACGGGGTCAGGGCGAGAACCCTCGGGCACCGGCGTGCACGGCGAGGGCAAGACCGGCGTCCACGGTCGTTCGTCTGCGGCCGACGGCCACGGGGTCATCGGACGGTTCTGCTCATGCTCTCGGCCGCGCTGGATGGCGCGAGCGCCTGACCCACGGCTCTACCGCGCGGCGCGTGTTTGAGCCGGCTTCGACGGGCTCCCGATCAGCAAAGGTTCCGTCGCTCGACGGCTTGGCGCCGGCGGACCCCGCTTCTTCGGAGACAGCCACGAGGCGAGTAAGGGGAGCGCGTCCGCGGATGGTGGCCGGGCTCGGCGATGTAGAGTGCGAGTGAGACCAGGTTCGGCGGCCCTCCAAGCCTCGTACGCGAGTGCCAGGTCGCCGACGAACGGCGGGTGAACCTTTTCGTGCCGGTGCCGTGCGGACAACCGCCGCTCGTCTCACCGCTGCCACCTCGCCGTGGGAGATCCGGAAACCCTAGCGCGTCGTCGCCTCTTCGCGGTCGTGTTCCGTCCGCCCCTCCCGGCCCAACTGAACTGATGGGTAGGTCAAGGTCAACGGCAGTCGGAGCGGCCGGTGTCCGTGGCCTTCGCCTTTGTCCCAAAGCCGAACGGCGAACGGCGTCCCGCATGCGTAACGCGGTCAGTGAGACGGCGGCGGTTGTCGAGAGTGGTCGAGGACCAGGAGGAGGGGGTCCCGTCGATCGAAGGGCGCGTGCCACCTGGCGTGAGGAGACCGGTGGTCCTGACATTCGCTGCCTCGGCGACGTCCGAGAAGTTCGCCGATCTCAGCGAGTCGTCGATCAAGAGCAGGTGTCGGTGGTCGAGCCGCTAGCCACACCCGGCACGAGGCGGCGGTGTTGAACAAAGAGTCTTGAGTCCCAGCGCGGACTGTACGTCGTCCACTGCCGCGTGCTCGGCCCGAGCACCCCGACACCCTGAGCTTCGGCCAACAACCTGGCCGACCGGACACCCCTTGTCGCCCGCCAGCAACACGGGAGATCTTGGTGAGCTTCGCCAGCACATGGGACCACCCACTCGCCAGTGATGGGACCACTCGGAGCATCAGTCAGCGGCGACACCGCTGAGGTCGGAGACAGCCACCCCGCCGCTCGCGATGCCCATCGCCTCATCGAACGCTCGGCATCGGTCGACGTCATCCATGTATCCCAGGACGCAGAAGACGACGCGTGGCGCTGGCTCGACCGCCATGACGAGCGTCCCTACTCCTTCGTCGACGCCACCAGCTTCGCGGTCATGCGCCGGCGCGGCCTTCTCGAGGCGCTGGCGTTCGGCGGAGACTTCATGGCGGCGGGCTTCGTCGAAGTCCGTCCCTGAAGCCGACGGGCTACCTACCGCCTCGGTAGGGGCGAGAGCTTCGGCCTCGGCGCCGGGTCCTCAATTCTCTGGTTGGGCTCGATCCCGGCTCGGTGGGCGCGGCGGTGGAGAGGATGAATTCGGAACGTTCCGGCGGCATGCAGCTTCTTGCCCGCCGCCTCGCCGAGGACGGCGTGCTCCGCGACGACGTGAGCGTCAGGGTCCCGCCAACGCTGTGGGTGTTGACCAGCGTCGACGCGTTCGACCTGCTGTACACCGACCGGGGTCTCGCCGTCGACGACGTCATCGAGCTGATCACCAGGACGGCCGAGCGTGCGGTGTGCAAGGAAGCGGAGGCGACGGCGGGCGACGGCGCCAGCCCGGCCCTGACCACCGAGACAAGCGCGCGTCGGGGGTTCGACGCCGTGCGAGCATGCCGCCGTGCGCTTCCAGGTCGAGCACCGGTTCGCCGCGCCCGTGCCGGCGGTCGCCGAGCTCCTCGTCGACCCGGGGTTCCACCGCGGGCTCCGGCTGCCCGACCTCGAGCTTCTCGACGTGGTCGACCATCGGGACGACGGCAAAGCCGCCCTCCTGTCGCTCCGCTACGCCTACGTCGGACAGGTCGATCCCATCGTCACACGCCTGCTCGGCGGCCGGCGCCTGGCGTGGGTGCAGGAGCTGGCGGTCGACCGGGTGACGGGTGACGGCCACCTCTCCTTGGCCGTCGAGGGCGGCGGTGACCGGCTCCACGGCCTCGCCCGGTTCACGTTGCACGGCGAGGGCGGCGAGACCGTGTGGGCCCTGCGGGGCGAGATCGAGGTGCGCGTCCCGCTGGTCGGCGGGACGGCCGAAAGGCGGATCCTCGCCGGGTTCCTCCAGCGCCTCGACCTCGAAGCGCGGCACCTGGCCGAGCGGCTAGGCGCCGACGGCGGCTGACGTCGGTCAGTCCGGGCGCCGCCGGCATGCCCGGACGAGGAGGGCGGCTCCCAACACGGCGGCCACCGTCGACGCGCCCAAGACGCCGATCTTGGCCGCGTCCTGGAGGGCGCCGGGCTCGAAGGCCAGCTCGGAGATGAACAACGACACGGTGAAGCCGATGCCGGCGACGAGCCCGGTCCCGACGAGCATCGGCCAGGTCGCCCCGTGAGGCAGCCGGCCCACGCCGGCGCGCACGGCCAACCAGGCGGCGGCGGTGATGCCGACGACCTTGCCCACGACCAGGCCGAGGACCACCCCGGCGGTCACCGTCCACGTCCCCGGGGCGTCGAAGGCGCCGGCGTCGATCACCACGCCGGCGTTGGCCAGGGCGAAGACGGGAACGACGAGGAAGCTCGTCCAGGGGTGGAGCATGTGCTCGAGGCGCTCGGCGGGGGAGACGGAGGTTCTCGCCAGCCGGGTCATGGCGTCGAGCTCGCCCGGGGTCGGCTCGTCGCCCAGGTCGGCGGCCCATTCGCGGGCAACGTCGCCGGGGGTGGGGGCGCGCGCCGGCGTGAGCAGGCCGAGCACCACGCCGGCGATGGTGGCGTGGACACCGGACGCTTGTGTCGCCAGCCAGACGCCGCCCGCCAGTGCGGCGTACGGCGGGGACCACATCACGCCGGCCCGCCGCAGCCCCACCATGACGGCCACCAGGCCGGCGGCAGCAGCGAGGAACCCCAGCTCGAGCTCCCGGCTGTAGAACACGGCGATCACGGCGATGGCCCCGATGTCGTCGACGATCGCCAAGGTGAGGAGGAACAGCTTGAGCGCCACGGGCACCCTTGGCCCGAGGAGGGCGAGCACTCCGATGGCGAAGGCGATGTCGGTGGCGACGGGGATCCCCCAGCCTCGGGCGCCGTCGGTCCCGGCGTTGACGACCAGGAACAGCAGAGCGGGCACCGCCATCCCACCGGCGGCAGCGATGGCCGGCATCGCCGCGGTCCGCGGGTCGCGGAGGTCCCCGCTTACCAGCTCCCGCTTGATCTCCAGTCCGACGACGAAGAAGAAGAGCGCCATGAGGGCGTCGTTGACCCAGTGCCGCAGGTCGTCGGCCAGCACGAACCGGCCCACCCGGACGGAGAGCTCGGTCCCCCAGAGCGTCCCGTACGACTCACGCCAGGGCGAGTTGGCCCAGAGCAGGGCGGCCACGGCGCCGACCAGGAGGACGATGCCGCCGGCCGCTTCGGTGCGCAGGAACTGGCGCACGATCCGGGGCAGGCGGCGCCCGGGAAGGGGAGGCGGGGGACTCTCGGGAATCGTCTCGGCCATGTCGAGCTCCTGTGTCTGCGGACGACAGCAGCCGACCAGGCTTCCCGGCACACCACCCACCGAGGTGGGGCCTCCATTGTGCCCCACCGCCGGGCCCGAGCCGGGAAATCGCCGACCAAGGGCGTCGACGCGCCGTACGGTCGAGGCCGATGCCCTCGGCGTCCACCCTCGCCCTGTTCTCCGTCGCCGCTCTGGTCCTGCTGGTGACCCCCGGCCCGGCGGTGCTCTACATCGTCACCAGGACCGTCGGCCAGGGGCGGCGGGCAGGCCTGGTGTCGGTCCTCGGAATCCACACCGGATCGGTCGTGCACGTGGTGGCGGCAGCGCTGGGCGTCTCGGCGGTGCTGGCCCGCTCAGCGGCGGCGTTCGGCGTGGTCAAGCTGGCCGGCGCCGCGTACCTGATCTACCTGGGGGTGCAGCGCCTGACGGCGGGACGGCACGAGCGCGGCGGCGGACGGGAGAGCCTCCGACCGGGCCTCCGCCGGGTGTACGCCCAAGGCGTCGTCGTCAACATCCTCAACCCGAAGACGGCTCTGTTCTTCCTCGCCTTCCTGCCGCAGTTCGTCGACCCGACAGGGGCCGCCGCGCCCCAGATGGTCGTGCTGGGACTGTGGTTCATCGCCCTCGGGGTCTGCAGCGACAGCGCCTACGCCTTCGCCGCCAGCGTGATGAGCCGCCGGCTCCACGGGGACCGCCGCTCCGCTCGCCGGCGCGCCCAGCTGACCGGGGCCGCCTACATCGGCCTGGGACTGACGGCCGCCGTCGCCGGCCACCCCGCCCGGCGGGCGGCCGCGTAGGCGGGCACCCCGACCGAAAACCGGGGGGCCCTCTGGATAACGTGCCGCGATGGCACTCCGTGACTACCTCGCCGGTGAGGTGGCCCAGGACTTCGCCGACGGGCTCCTGACGCGCCGGGAGGCGCTGCGGCGCCTCGGGCTGCTCGGGCTCAGCCTCACCGGGGCCAGCGCTCTGCTCGCCGCCTGCGGCGACGGCGGCGACGGCGACGTGGCCACCCTGCCCACCGCCGCGCCCCCGACCAGCCGGCCGGGAGCCGGCGACCAGGCCGACGTCATCCGGTTCCGGGGGCCCAACGGTGAGCTCCAGGCCGCCTACGCCGCGCCCGGCCGCACCAAGGCGGCGGTGCTGGTGATCCACGAGAACCGGGGGCTGACGCCGCACTTCCACGACGTCGTGAAGCGCTTCGCCGGCGAGGGGTTCGCCGCTCTGTGCGTCGACCTTCTGTCGTCGCAGGGCGGCACCGCCGCCCTGACCGACCCGGCGGCGGCGCCGGCGGCGCTCTCGGCCGCCCCTGACGACCGGCTGCTGGCCGACCTGCGGGCCGGTATCGACGAGCTCCAGCGCCGTCACCCCGGCCTCAAGGTCGGCGTGGTCGGTTTCTGCTTCGGGGGCGGCATGACGTGGAACCTGCTCCAGGCCGGCGAGGCCCGCCTGGCCGCCGCCGCCCCGTTCTACGGGCCCGCGCCCGAGAACGCCGACTTCCGCCGGGCCAGGGCCGCCGTCCTCGCCGTGTACGGGGAGCTCGACGCCCGGGTCAACCAGAGCCGGGACCGCGCCAAGACCGCCTTGGAGGCGGCCGGCCTTCCCCACGAGGTCCGGACGTTCGCCGGCGCCGATCACGCCTTCTTCAACGAGACCGGGCCCCGCTACAACCCCCAGGCGGCGCAGGAGGCCTACCAGGCCCTCCTGCAGTGGTTCAACCGGTACCTCGTCTGAGGAGCGTCGCCGAACCGGCGGTGGTTGTACGGCCCATACCCCGCACAACCACCGCCAGTTCGCTGGGGCGCCGCCCTCAGCCCACGTCCACTCCCGCCGGCTGCCGCTCGGGTTCGGCGGGCAGGGCGTCGTGGCGGCCCTCGACGTCGACCTTGGGCAGGAGCCGGGCGAGGACTCGGGGCAGCCACCAGTTCCGGTCACCCAGGAGCTCCATGGTGGCCGGCACCAGCAGGAGCCGCACGACGGTGGCGTCCAGCAGGATGGCCGTCGCCAGGCCCGTGCCCATGAGCTTGACCACCCGGTCCTTCTCCAGGATGAAGCTGCCGAACACGAAGACCATGATGGCGGCGGCGGCGGTGATCACCTTGGCCGTGGCGGCCAGGCCGTCGGCGACCGACGTGCGGCTGTCGCCGCTGCGCCGCCACTCCTCCCGCACCCGGGAGAGCAGGAACACCTCGTAGTCCATCGAGAGCCCGAACACGATGGCGAACAGCATCATCGGCGCCCACGGCTCGATCGGGGCCGGCTGCACCCCGGTGAGGTCGCTCAGCCAGCCCCACTGGAAGAGGGCGACGACGACGCCGTAGGCGGCGCCGATCGAGAGCAGGTTCATGATGACCGCCTTGATCGGGACCAGCAGCGACCGGAACACCACCATCAGCAGCAGGAACGACAGAGCCAGGACGACCCCGAAGAAGTACGGCAGGCGCTCGGTGAGGTACTCGGAGAAGTCGACGTTCACCGCCACCGTGCCGGTGACGGCGACGTCGATGCCGACCGCCCGCTCCACCGGCGGCAGCACGCTGCCGCGGAGCCGGTAGACGAAGTCGGTGGTCGCCTCGTCCTGGGGACCGCTGTTGGGGACGAGCGTCCAGACCACGGCCCGGGGATCGGCGGGGTCGTTGGGGCGGGCGGGGGAGAGGAACGCCACCCCGGGGTCGTCCGACACCGCCCGGCTGACCGCCTGGAGGTCGCCGTCGTCGATTCCGTCGGGCAGCTCGGCGACGAGCAGCAGCGGCCCGTTGAAGCCGGGGCCGAACCCGGCCACCAGGAGGTCGTAGGCCTGCCTGGTCGTCGTGTCCTCGGCGTAGTTGCTCTCGTCCGAGAACCCGAGCCGCAACCCGAGCACGGGCACCGCCAGCACGAGCAGGATGAGGGCCCCGGCGACGGCGGCCGCCCACGGGCGGTGCTGGATGCCCCGGCTCCAGCGGTAGGCGAGCGTCTGGGGGAGCGGCTTGGGCGGGCGGTGGCGAACCTCGCGCTTCAGCGGGCGGAAGAAGAGCCCGGCGATCAGCACGAGGGCGGCGAGAAGGAACCCGACCGCCATCACCGTGATCTTCAGCCCGATGCCCACCAGGGCGACTGCGGCGAGACCGGCGGCGATCAGGCCGCGCCAACGGGTCCGTTCGACGCGCTCGCCGGCGAAGCCGAGGAGGGCCGGCAGCAACGTCAACGAGGCGATGACGGTCACCGCCACCACCGACGCGGCGCCTACCGCCAGCCCTTCCACGAAGCTCACTTCCATGAGCAGCATCCCGAGGAGGGAGATGACGACGGTCGTGCCGGCGAAGAGGACCGACCGCCCGGCGGTGTCGAGGGCGACGGTGACGGAGTCGTGCACGCCGTGCCCGAGGTGGAGCTGCTCGCGGTAGCGGGTGACGATCAAGAGGGCGTAGTCGACGCCGACGCCCAGCCCGATCATGATCCCGAGGAACGTCGTGAAGTCGGGGATGGCCAGGACCTGGCTGAGCAGCGTGATGATCATGGTGCCGATGCCGATCCCGGCCAGGGCCACCCCGAGGGGGAGGCCCATGGCCAGCACCGATCCGAAGGCCAGGATCAGGATGACGACGGCGAAGGCCACTCCGAGGATCTCCGAGGACGGCTCCTCGAACTCGGCGAAGACGAAGCCGCCCAGCTCGATCCGCAGGCCCTGGACGTCGGGAGCGGCGGCGAGGATCTCCTTGCCGATCTCGTTGGCCCGGGTGAAGTCGATGTCCTCGGGGAGCTCGACGCTGGCGTAGGCGATCTTGCCGGCCTCGGGCCCCTGGGACGAGATCTGCCGAGCCCCCTCCTCGGTGTAGGGGCTCACCACCCGGACGACGTCTCGGATCCCGGCCGCTCGGTCGAACAGCGACTGCATCGCCGACCGGACGCCGGGATCGTTCACGCCCTGCTCGGCCCGGTAGACGATCGTCCCCGTCTGGCCGGTCCCCTGGCCGCCGAACCGCTCGTCCAGGATGTCGAAGCCCCTCTTCGACTCGACGTCGGGCAGGTTGAACTCGTCCCTGAACCCCGACCCCACCGAGCTGGACGCCAGCCCGACGAGGACGAGGGCGGCGAACCATAGCCCGAGGACGCGCCATCTCCGCCGGAAGCACCAGGACCCGAGCCGGGCGAACCGGGAGGTCGTGGTGGCGGGTCGGGGTCGCTCGGGCTCGGTCGACAGACTCATGGGCGCGCTCCTTCTCGGCCGTCCCGTTCAGACGCAGCGGCGACGGGGAACTGATCGGTTGCCTGACGTTCGTACAACGTACGCCGTGACGGGCCGCTCGGTACGGGAATAAGCCGATGGTGACCGTCATCGGCTACCACGCGTCCCATGAGCAGCACCCGCCCAGCCGGCTGCTGCGCGACGTCCGGCTGGCCGAGGAGGCCGGGTTCGGTGCGATCTCCTCCTCCGACCACCTCTCGCCGTGGAGCGAGCGGCAGGGCGAGTCGGGGTTCGCCTGGTCGTGGCTGGGAGCGGCGATGCACGTGACCAGCCTGCCGTTCGGTGTGGTGAACGCCCCCGGGCAGCGGTACCACCCGGCGATCATCGCCCAGGCCGTCGCCACCCTCCTTGAGATGTTCCCCGACCGGCTCTGGGTGGCGATGGGGTCGGGCGAGGCGTCGAACGAGCACGTCACCGGCGACCGGTGGCCGGAGAAGCCGGTCCGCAACGAGCGGCTGCTCGAGTGCGTCGAGGTGACCCGCGCCCTGCTGCGAGGGGAGGAGGTCAGCCTCGACGGCCACGTGCGGGTCGACCGGGCCCGGTTGTGGACCCTGCCCGCCCGCGTGCCGCCCATCGTCGGCGCCGCCCTGAGCGTCGAGACCGCCCGCTGGTGCGGGGGCTGGGCCGACGGGCTGATCACCGTCAACCAGCCGCCCGACCGCCTGGGCCGGATCATCGACGCCTTCCGGGACGGCGGGGGAGAGGGCAAGCCCGTGCACCTGCAGGTCAAGGTGGCGTGGGCGCCCGACGAGGAGGAGGCCCTGGCCGCCGCCCACGACCAGTGGCGCACGAACATCTTCGACTCCACGCTGGCCGCTGACCTCGAACGCGTCGAGCAGTTCGAGGAGGCGGCCCGCCACGTCCGGCCCGAGGACATGCGGACCAGCGTGCTGGTGACGTCCGACCTGGGCCGGCTGACCGGATGGCTCGGGGAGATCCTCGACGCCGGGGCCGACGACCTCTACGTGCACCACGTCCCCAAGGAGCAGGGCCCGTTCATCGACGCGTTCGGCGCCAAGGTGCTCCCGGAGCTCGTCTCATGAGCCTGCGGGCGACGAGCGACCAGTGGTGGAAGAACGGGCTGATCTACTGCCTCGACGTGGAGACGTTCCTCGACTGGAACGGCGACGGGATGGGGGACCTGAGCGGGCTCAGCGAGCGGATCGACTACCTGGCCGGGTTGGGCGTCACGACCATGTGGCTGATGCCCTTCTACCCGACGCCCGACCGTGACGACGGGTACGACGTCACCGACTTCTACCGGGTGGACGACCGGCTGGGGACGCTGGGGGAGTTCGTCGAGGTCGTCCGCACAGCCCACGACCGCGGCATCCGGGTGATCATCGACCTCGTCGTAAACCACACGTCGGACAAGCACCCGTGGTTCCAGTCCGCCCGGGCGGACCGCGAGTCGCCGTTCCGGGACTGGTACGTGTGGTCGGACGAGCCGGTCGACGACCCGGCGCTGACGGAGACGTTCCCGGGCGAGCAGGGAGGGGTCTGGACCTACGACGAGTCGGCCGGGCAGTACTACCTCCACCGGTTCTATCCCCACCAGCCCGACCTCAACATCGCCAACCCCGCGGTGCGCGAGGAGATCGCCCGCATCCTCGGGTTCTGGATGGCCCTTGGGGTCAGCGGCTTCCGGGTCGACGCCGTCCCGTTCCTCCTCGAGCTGGAGGGCATCACCGGAGCCCCCGCGATCGACCCGCACCGGTACCTCAAGGAGCTACGGGCCTTCGTCCAGCGGCGCCGGGGGGATGCCATCCTCCTCGGCGAGGTGAACCTTCCTCCCAAGCAGCAGCGGGAGTTCTTCGGCGACGAGGACGGCGACGAGCTCCACCTGGTCTTCAACTTCTCGCTGATGCAGCGCATCTACCTGGCCCTCGCCCGCCGTGACGCGCGCATCGTCGAGGACGCCCTGGCCGCTCTGCCCGCGGTGCCGTTCGACTCCCAGTGGGCCAACTTCCTGCGTAACCACGACGAGCTCACCCTCGACCAGCTCTCGGACTCGGAGCGCCAGGAGGTGTTCGACGCCTTCGGCCCCGACCCCGAGATGCAGGTCTACGGGAGGGGCCTGCGCCGCCGCCTGCCTTCGATGTTCGGCGGCGACCAGCGCCGCCTGCGCATGGCCTACAGCCTCATGTTCTCCCTGCCCGGCGTCCCGGTGCTCTTCTACGGCGAGGAGATCGGCATGGGCGAGAACCTGGCCGAGAAGGCGCGCGCCGCCGTGCGAACGCCGATGCAGTGGTCCGACGAGCCGGGGAGCGGCTTCTCCACCGCCGATCCCTCACGGTTCCCGGCCCGGCTGCCGGATGGGGAGTACGGGCCGCTCGCCGTCAACGCCGCCGCCCAGCGCCGGGACCCCGATTCGCTCCTCAACTGGTTCGAGCGGTTGATCCGCCGCCGCAAGGAGCTGCCGACGATCGGGTTCGGCGAGTGGCGCGTGATCCCCACGGAGCCTCGGGCGGTGTTCGCCCACCGCTGCGACTGGGACGGCTCCACGGTCGTCGCCGTCCACAACTTCTCGCCCGAGCCCTCCCGCGTTCACGTCCCGCTCCAGGGCGACGAGGACGTCGTGGGGCTCGACGACCTCCTCGGCCGCGAGCGCGTCCAGCTCGACCGGCCCGAGTTCGAGCTCACCCTCGAGGGCTACGGCTACCGGTGGCTCCTCGTGCGCCGGAGGGGCCAGCGCCTCCCGCCCTGAGCGCTGCGCCTTTCCGGACCAGGGGCGCAAGGGGCGCCGCGGCGGGAGGGCGGCGCCGGCCCCGCGCCCTCAGTGGTCGTGGTCGCAGCCGCCGCCGTGGCCCTCGAGCCCGGCGAAGGGGCCGCACTCGTGCTCCTGGAGCCACACGTGCAGCATGGGCGGTGTCGGCTTCAGCTCGCCACTGGGGAAGCAGCGGCCGAACTTGATGAACCCCTTGAGGTAGGTGCCGGTCTCATCCCAACACAGGTTCTCGTGGTCGTGCCACGTGGTCAGCTCTCCTGCGATGTCGGGCACGTCGGCCATGGTCTTGCCCCGCTCGAGGATGTACATGGACGAGACGATGCGGGTGCTGTCGCCGATGCCCTGGAGGACGATCGACTCGATGCGCTCGGGGTCGAGCTCCCGCCCGTCGTGGAGGTAGTCGGGCTGGATGAAGTGCTCATAGGGGGTCACCGGGAACCCGTCGCCGATGGAGCGGTAGCCCGCCCTGATCAGCGAGTCGACGTCCGGGAACGTCCGGTGGACGACCTGCCGGGTGCGCTCGATGAGCTCCTTGGCCCTGACCAGCTGCGCCTCCGACGCATGGCTCGCGTCGGCGCCGACGAAGATGGGGTGGGCGGCGAGGCCCTCGGCCTCGTGGTGGACGTGGCCCGCGGTCATGCCGAGCAACGTCGGCACCACCGCCAGCGCCCAGACGGGGGAGAGGACGCGCCGGGTGGCCGGGCGGCGCTGTGCGGTCACCAGCGCCGCCAGCGCCGCTGCTGCCGCCGCCGCGGCCATCAGGGCGGCGGTGAGGTCCTGCCTCCCGACCGCCTCGGCGTCGCGCAGCCCGGGGACGGCGGGAAGACCGGTGGTCCGAGAGGCAACCCAGGCGGCGGCGGCGCCCAGGTTCACGGCGGCGAGGGACACGAGCGCGGCACGCCCCTTGCCGGCGACCGCGGCGGCGCCGACGGCCACCTGGGCCACGGCGCAGGCGGCGAACAGCAGGACCATGGTGGCGTCGCCACCGTGGGCGCCGGCGGCAACGGCATGGATGAGACCGGCCCCGACGCTGAGCGCCGCGGCCAGGACTGCCGCGCCCGACGGCCGGCCGCCTTGGGCAGGAGCCGTTCCAACGTCTCGGGCTTCGGGCCCCATGCCGTTGGATCGCGGCCTGAAGAGGATCATCGCCCGTTCGCTCCTCGACGGCGCGTGCCCATGTTGCCCTCCCGGATGGCCGGCGCAGATCGTCGCTCGAGGCAGATATCGACCGCCCCGGGAACCGTCTTGAGGACGGTCACGGTTGTGTTGGCCCGATGTGGAGCACCGCCGCGCCGGTGACCCGGTCGTGGGCCAGATCGGCCAGGGCGTCGGCCGCTCGTTCGAGGGGGTAGAGGACGGTCTGCACCCGGACCGGGATGGTCGCCGCCCTGGCCAGGAACTCCTCGCCGTCGCGTCTGGTGTTGGCGGTGACGCTGCGCAGCTGGCGCTCCTGGAAGAGGTGATCCGCGTAGCGCAGCGACGGGATGTCGGTGAGGTGGATGCCGGCGATGGCGAGGGTTCCCCCCCGATCGAGCACCTCCAGGGCGGCGGGCACGATCTCGCCGGCGGGGGCGAAGATGATCGCCGCGTCGAGGGGCTCGGGCGGTCGGTCGTAGGTGTCGCCCGCCGACGCGCACCCGAGCTCCAGGGCGAGGCGCCGAGCCTTTTCAGAGCGGGTCATGACGTGGACCGTCGCCCCGTCGGCCAGAGCCACCTGGGCGGCCAGGTGCGCCGACGCACCGAAGCCGTAGATGCCGAGACGGCCACCCGTCGGCACCTCGGCCCGCCGCAGGGCGCGGAAGCCGATGATGCCGGCGCACAGGAGGGGCGCCACCTGCTCGTCGGAGAACTCGTCCGGCAGCCGGTAGGCGAAGTCCTCTGGCACCACGGCGTGCTCGGCGTAGCCCCCGTCGGTGTCCCAGCCGGTGAAGAGGGGCTGTAGGCAGAGGTTCTCGTCCCCCCGGCGGCAGAACCGGCAGGACCCGCAGGACCGGTGCAGCCAGGCGATGCCCACGCGCTCGCCGACGCCGAGGCGGGAGGCCCCCGGCCCCAGCTGGTCCACCACCCCCACCGCCTGGTGCCCGGGGACCACGTCCGGACGCCTGGGCGCCAGGTCACCCTCGGCCAGGTGGAGGTCGGTGCGGCAAACGCCGCACATCGAGACGCGAACCCGCACCTCGCCGGGGCCGGCCCGAGGAGCGGGCCGGTCGACGAAGGCGAGGGGCATGTCGTCGATGGGCCGCGGGGACCGGACGACCCAGGCGCGCATGCTCTCTCTCTAGTACCGGGCCGCCCACACCGGGGCGCGGTCGCGTGCGTAACCTGGCCGGGCGTGGCGGTCCGGCTCATCTTTGCCTACGAGGGTGGCGACCTGCGCCTCGTCTCCCGCCAACAGGTCGACATGGTGACCCCTCCGGTCGAGCGTCCGGCGGGCGGCGAGGTGGCCGCCCGGGTGTGGGCGGAGGTGCGGGACGTCGACGGGCAGGTCCTCGATCGTCGTGCCGTCCCCGACGTCCTCCGTCCCGACGTCGAGGTGTTCGGTCCCGAACCGGGACCGTCGGTGGCCCGTGCGCCGGTCGAGCGCCCGAGGGGGGCGTTCGCCGTCCTGCTCCCGGAGCTCCCCGGCGCCGACCACGTGGCGCTGCTCGCCGCGCCCGAGCCCGCCGGTCCGGCGGCCGCCGCGGCAGAGGTGCGCGAGCTCGTCCGGGTCGACCTGGCCGGGTCATGACGACGTCCGACGGGAGGGTGCTGGGGACGACGACCGTCGTCGACAGCGGCCCGCCGAGCCGGCGCTGGAACCTCGTCATGCTCGGCGACGGCTTCCGTGAGGCGGAGCTGGGCGAGTACGCGTCGGCCGTCGAGCGGTTCGTGGACCGGCTGTTCGCCACTCCGCCGTTCGACCGGCTCGGGGGCGCCGTCAACGTGCACCGCGTGGATGTCGCCTCCACCGACAGCGGCGCCGACGACCCGGTCTCCTGCGGTGGCACCGGCGCCGCCCCGCGGACGTACTTCGACGCCACGTTCTGCACCGCCGGCATCCGGCGGCTGCTCGTCGTGGACGACCTGACCGCCTTCACCGTCGCCGGTGACGCCGTCCCCCAGTGGAACATGATCCTCGTCGTGGTCAACTCGAGCGTCTACGGGGGCTCGGGCGGAGGTGTAGCGGTGTACTCGCTGGCCGGCGGCGCCGAGGAGATCGCCCTCCACGAAATGGGCCACACCGCCTTCGGGTTGGCGGACGAGTACGAGTACTTCGCCGGCTGCGGTGTGGACACCGACCGCGACCGGCACCCGCCGTTCGAGCCGGCGGAGCCCAACGTCACCACCGATGCCGACCCCGCCACCTTGAAGTGGCGGGACCTGGTGCGACCGGGCACGCCGGTGCCGACGACCGGCAACGCCGACTGCGCCCAGTGCGACCCGCAGCCCAACCCGTTGCCGGCCGACACCGTCGGCGCCTACGAGGGGGCCCGGTACTACCACTGCGGTGCCTACCGGCCGCAGTTCGACTGCAAGATGCGGGCGCTCGGCTTTCCGTTCTGCGCGGTGTGCGGCCGGCGCATCCGCCAGACCCTCGCTCCTTACCTCCAGGAGGTGCCCATGCCCACCCAGGTCACCGTCAACGTCACCCTCTCGGTGCTGCGGCAGGGGAGCCGGGGTGCGACCGTCGAGAAGCTGCAGGCGCTCCTCAACGCCGTGTCCGACGCCCGGCTGGTGGAGGACGGCGACTTCGGGCCCCGCACCGACGCCGCCGTGCGGGCGTTCCAGCGGGCTCGTCACCTCGCCGCCGACGGGATCGTCGGGAGGCTCACGTGGAGGACCCTGCTCGACGAGCTCGAGGGCTTCGCCCCCATCACCGTCCGCCAACCGCAGGCGTTCGACATCGTCGACGACCCGATCGACGTGTGCGGCATCGGCGCCGGCTTCGAGGCGACCTTCCAGCTCCGTGTGCGCGACGCCGACGGGGCGCCGCTGGCCGAGACTTTCGTCACCGCCGGCGGCACCGGCATCCTCGGCAACTTCGCCGTCGAGGTCGCCGTCGGGGTGGTGCCGACCTCGGCCCAGGGCTCCCTGGAGGCGTTCGAGCGGTCGGCCGAGGACGGGACCGAGATCAACAAGGTCGTCGTGCCGATCACCTTCGGGCGCGCGCTGATTGACCCCTACATCGGCTTCGCCCAGTACCGGGTCGAGCCGGGCGACACGCTGTCCTCGATCGCCGAGCAGTTCTACGGCGACGCGTCGCGGTTCCCGGTCCTGTTCGAGGCCAACCGCCACCAGATCAACGACCCCGACCTCATCTTCCCCGGCCAGCTCCTGCGCATCCCGCAGTGACGCCGGCGCCGAGGGGCCTCACCCCCACCGGCTACGGGCTGGTCCTCGTCATCACCGCGCTGAGCCTGGCGCACCACGTGGACCACGTCTTCCGTGACGTGACCGGCTGGCCCTTCGGGGGCGGGTTCAACCCGTTCAGCGCCAGCCTCGTCGTCTACCCGGTGATCGCGGCCGGGCTGCTGCTGTCCCGCCGGGGGCGCGTCGGCGCGCGGTTCTGGGCAATTCTCGCCGGCGGCGGTGCGGTGTTCATCCTCGCCGTGCACGTGGGGCCGTGGGCCCCCGACTCGGTGAGCAACATCCCCGACCAGTACGACTCGGTGGCCGCCGACGTCGTCGCCCTCGTCGTCCTGGCCCTCTTCGTCGCCGCCCTCGTGGCGCACTGCGCCCACGAGGCGCGGAGGCTGGCGACGACGGGGCGGGGCTACCCGGCCTGAGCGGCGGGTGCGCTCCTCACCGTCAACGATCCCTTGTTGGTGACGATCCAGGGCGAGCGGTAGAGGACGTCGACGGACTGGTCGGGGACCAGGTCGACGTCGACCGACGCCTCGCCCGTCCTCTGGCGGCCGAGGTAGCGGAAGAAGATCGTGACCCGGTGCCGACCGGCGGCGGCGGGAAAGAACGTCGGCTTCCCCCAGCGGGCCGCCCCGACCGCGACACCGTCGATCTCGACGTTGGCAGGCCTGGTGATCAGGAACTGCCCGAACCGTCTCCTCGCCGTCACCCGTACCCCTGTCTCGGCCATGACCCCTCCTCGCGCCGAGCCCAACCGTGTCTCAGGACCAGAAGTCGTCCCACGCGTACTGGTCGCCGGGATAGATCCAGACCTCGGTGAGCGTGCCCTCGACGATGTGCCAGACGTGGACGTTGTTCATGTCCAGCGCCTTGCCCTCCCGCTCGGCCCGGTCGCGCACGAGCCCGGCCCCGTGCCGTCCGGTGACGATGACGGCGTGGGGCTCGAACCGGAGCGTCCCACCGGAGAGCTCCGCCAGGGTCGTCACGTACCCGGCGACCGCCTCCTTGCCGAGGTAGTCCCCGGCCACGGGGCTGCTCCCCGGCACGTGAGCGACCACGTCGGCGGACAGGTAGCTCATGACGGTGACGAAGTCGCCCGTCGCCAGCGCCTCGTACACCAGGTTGAGCACGTCCAGGTCGGGGTTCTCCACCGGCTCGGACGTTACCGCTCCTGTCCGTCGCCTTCCGGGCAGCCGGGACACCATGAGCCCGCCCGGGGACGTCAAGCGGTTCCCAGGTGCGGCCAGACGACGGCGACCACCCGCCGGCTCCAGCCGCGGGACGGCGCCCCCCGAGTGGTGTAGCGGCCTACGTAGGCGCCCACGAGGAGCTCGGCGGTGGCCTCGAGATCGGCGTCGGGCCGCACCTGCCCTCGGGTGATCCCCCGGTCGAGGACGGCGTGGATGGCGTCGACCACCGCCGCACCCGCCCGCGTCCGCCACTGCTCGAGCAGCTCAGGGTGGTCGGGCTCCTCGGCCAGCACCCCGCCGACAAGCGACAAGCCAACCCGCTCGGCGTCGCCAACGAGGCGATCGAGAAGCGCGACCAGGTCCCGTCGAGCGTCGCCACTGTCGGGCGGGTGGACGAGCCCCGGCAGGTGGGCGATGGCGGCGACGGCCAGGTCGTGCTTGGTCGGGTGGCGGAGGTAGACGGTGGGCTCGCTGACGCCGGCCGCCCGGGCGACCGCCCCGACGGTCATGCCCCGGTATCCCCGCTCGGACATGACGCGGGCGGCGGCATCGAGGATGGCGGCGTCGGCGGCCGGGCTCCGGGGGCGGCCTCGCCGCCGAGTCGCCCCTTGGCTATTTACTTTAGTTGGCATAAAACTAAAGTTTACCGTGTTGACCAGAGCGTACGAGCCGTCCGCCCTGCGAAGGGAGGTGAGACCGTTGATCCCCTACGTGAACCCCTTCGTCCTCCCGCTGGCCATGCTCGGCGCCTGGGCGGTGGTGGCTGTCGTCGCCCTGGCCGCGGCACTGGTGCACCGGGCGTTCGTCGGCCGCCCGCCGGCCGCGCTCGATCGCTTGGCCGTTCCGGTGCGGACGCCGTCGTCCGTTCGCCGCGCCGCCTGAACGAGCCCGGCGCTCACGACCGCCGCGCCAGGGCGTCAGGACCGGCGGGCTTCGACCTCGGCCACCCGCGTCTTCACCTGCAGGAGGCGGTCGGGGCTCACCGAGATCGAGTCGATGCCCGCCTCGACGAGCATCTCGGCGAAGTCGGGGTGGTTGCTCGGAGCCTCGCCGCAGATCCCCACCCTGACGCCGGCCCGGTGCGCCCGTTCGATCAGGTCGGTGATGGAGCGGGTGACGGCCGGGTTGGTCTCGTCGAAGAGGTGGGCCAGGGCGGCCGAGTCGCGGTCGACGCCGAGCACCAGCTGGGTGAGGTCGTTGCTGCCGATGGAGAAGCCGTCGAAGCGAGCGGCGAACTCCTCGACGAGGATGACGTTGGACGGGACCTCGCACATCACGAAGATCTCGAGCCCGTGCCGCCCTCGCACGAGCCCCTCGTCGGCCATCGTCTCCAGCACCCGGTCGGCCTCCTCGGGAGTGCGGCAGAACGGGATCATCGCCATCACGTTGGTCAGCCCGATCTGCTCCCGCGCCCGGCCGATGGCCCGGCACTCCAGGGCGAAGCCGTCCCGGTAGCCGTCGCTGTAGTACCGGGACGCGCCCCGCCACCCCAGCATGGGGTTCGCCTCCTTCGGCTCGAACTGCCGCCCACCGACGAGGTCGGCGTACTCGTTGGTCTTGAAGTCGCTCATCCGCACGATGACCGCGTTGGGGTGGTGAGCGGCGGCGATGCGGGCGATGCCCTGGGCCAGGCGGTCGACGAAGTACTCCTCCCGGCTGGCCGCACCGGCCACCAGCTCGTCGATCTGTCGGCGGGCTGACTCGTCCTCGAGCGCGTCGTAGCGGATGAGCGCCAGGGGATGGGCCTTGATGGCGTTGTTGATGATGAACTCCATACGGGCCAGCCCCACGCCGTCGGCCGGCAGGCGCCACCAGCGGAAGGCGGCCCCCGGCTCGGCCATGTTCACCATCATGCGGGTGGTGGTGGCTGGCACGTCCTCGAGCGGCGTCTCGTCCACCTCGTACTCGAGCGCGCCCTCGTAGACGAACCCGTCGTCGCCCTCGGCGCAGGAGACGGTGACGGCCTGACCGTCGGCCAGCTCCTTGGTGGCGCTTCCGGTGCCCACCACCGCAGGGACGCCGAGCTCCCGGCTCACGATGGCGGCGTGCGCCGTCCTCCCTCCGTGGTCGGTGACGACGGCGGCCGCCCGGCGCATGATCGGGACCCAGTCGGGATCGGTCATCTCGGTGACGATCACGCCGCCGTCCTCGAAGCGATCGAACTCCTCGGGTCCTCCGAGGAGGAAGGCGGGCCCGACGGCGATCCCGTCTCCGACGGCCAGCCCGGTGACCAGCCGCTTCCCGTCGCCGACGAGCCGGTAGGTCGTCAGGACGGGAGCCTGGCGGCGGGACTGGACCGTCTCGGGACGGGCCTGGACGACGAAGAGGTCACCACTGTCGCCGTCCTTGGCCCACTCGATGTCCATGGGGCGGCCGTAGTGCTCCTCGACCAGGCACCCCCATCGGGCGAGCTGCAGCACCTCCTCGTCGGTGAGCACGAACGCGCGCCGTTCGGCCTCCGGCACGTCCACCTCGGCGGTCGAGGACTCCCCGCGCTCGGCGTAGACGAGCTTGCGCCGCTTGTCGCCCGCCGTCCGGCCGACGATGGGGACCACGTCGGCTTCGCCGAGCAGGGGCTTGAAGACGACGTGCTCGTCGGGGTCGACGCGGCCCTGGACGACCATCTCGCCCAGGCCCCAGGCGGCGTCGATCACCACCACCCGGGGGAAGCCGTGCTCGGTGTCGATGGTGAACATCACCCCGGCGCCCGCCTTGTCGCTGCGCACCATCTTCTGCACGCCGACTGAGAGGGCGACGTCGAGGTGACCGAAGCCGTTCTCCTCGCGGTAGGCGATGGCACGGTCGGTGAAGAGCGACGCGTAGCACCGCTTGACCGCGTCGAACAGCCGGTCCTCTCCGACCACGTTGAGGAACGTGTCCTGCTGGCCGGCAAAGCTGGCCTCGGGGAGGTCCTCGGCGGTGGCGCTGCTGCGTACGGCGACGTCGACGGCCGCCGACCGGTAGCGGCTGGACAGCTTCCGGTACGCCGCCGCCAGCTGCTCGGCCAGGGCCGGAGGAAGGTCGCCGTCAAGCACCATCTGCCGCGCCGCCTGGCCGACCTTGGCAAGCGACGTGCCCTCGCGGTCGAGCTCGTCGAGCTGCTCGGAGAGCGGCTTCTCGAGCTGGTTGTGGGAGAGGTAGGCGCGGTAGGCGTCGGCGGTGGTGGCGAACCCGTCGGGGACGCGGATCCCGCGGTCGGACAGGGCCCGGGTCATCTCGCCGAGCGACGCATTCTTCCCGCCGACCGTGGCCGTGTCGCCCGCGCCGATGTCCTCGAGCCAGACGACGTGCACGGGCGGTCCGGTCATGGTCCGTGCCCATGCTAGGAGGGTGCTGTTCCATCGCGTCGACCGGCGAACGACGACTGGGTAACCGCTCGCCGGCGCTTTGGGCCGCAGGCCCGAACTGAGTGGACCAGCACGCTCCTAGAGGAGCGGTCCCCGGTCTCGTCCCGGGCGGCCGCTGAATGGCGGTCAGCCCACCTCGCCCTTGGCCCAGTCGACGTTCTCCTTGAGCGTCTCGATGGTCCGGGTGGGCACCGGGTCGACCCGCTTGATCTCCTCCCGGCCGGCCTTGGCCAACGTGGCGGCGGCGGTGCCGTGCAGCGCCGCGACCAGACCGAAGGCGAGAGACCGGGGCAGCTTGCGGTCGAGGAACCAGGCCAGGCCGAACGAGCCGAACAGCAGCGAGAGGTAGCCACTCAGCGCCGCGCCCGTGAGCATGCCACCCGCCTTGGCCGCCTGCCTCATCTCCCCCTTGAGCTCGGTGACGGCCATCTCAAGCTCCTTGCGCATGAGCTCGGTGACCTGGGACGTCATGTCGGCCATCAACTCGCCGATGGGCTTGCCGGACGGCGCCGGCTCGCTGCTGACGGCTGCGTCGCTCATTCATCTCCTCCTCTGCCGCTCGGCCGCGGCCCTACCCAGCGAACCGAGCTTGAAACGGCGCGCTCCGCTCAGGCGGCCGGGCGGCGTCCGAAGGCGAAGAAGAGGGGCGCGAAGAGGGTCGGTCGCTCCTCCGCCCGGTCGGCCTTCTCGAAGGCGGCGGCCCAGCGCTCGACGTCGTCGGCCGTCGCCAAGCCGTCGGCCACCAGCGCGTCACGGGCGGCCCAGCTGGGCGGTCGCATCCCGGGGGGAAGGCGCACGATCTGGTACCGCCCGTGATGCTCTATCGCCTCGAGGCGGGCGGCGGCCAGGAGCTCGGCGAGGCGCAGGCCGACGGAGAGGTCGTTTCCTCGCTGCTCGTGCCACCGCCGGTAACGGGCGTCGAGGTCCTCGAAGTCCGCGTCCGGGGGCCGGATGCGCAACCCACCCGCCTCGATGTCCACCAGGTACACGTAGCCGCCCGGGCGGACGAGCGTGGTCGCGTGCCTCACGATGGCGTCCTCGCGGCCCCCGTTGTGCGCCAGGACGTGCCGGATCATCACGACGTCGACGCTCCCTGGGGCGATGCCTGTGTCGTCGGCCTCGCCCGTCGCGACGGCCACGTTCCCGGCGCCGGCGTGTGCTACCGCAGCCCGGGCGGCATCGACCGCGGTCGGGTCGCGGTCCACTGCGAGCACCCGCCCGGTCGGGCCCACGAGGTCCGCGATCACCAGCGACATCGCTCCGGGTCCGCACCCGACGTCGGCCACCACCGCGCCGCCACGAACGCCGCAGGCGGTCCAGAGGTCGGCTTCGGCGCGCGCCGCCGCCTCGGCCATGAGCCGGTAGCGGGCGAGCTCCGCCTCGCTCAGCTTCAAGGCGTAGTCCGACACGGTCATCGACCTTCTGGCGCGCTCAGAGCGCGAGAATCAACCACTTTCGTCACCCAATACGTGGTTTGCGGGCGAGCTTCACCGCCTCGGCGGCGTTGACGCGGCCGTAGCCGTAGTTCTTGCTGTGGCCCTGCTTGTCGTACTCGCCCCGCTTGTCGCCGATGCGGTCGGCGGACTGGCGGAGGATGTCCTTCACCTCGTCCCACCGCACGTTGGGGTTGCGGGCGAGGATGAGGGCGGCCACGCCGGCGACGCCGGGGCACGCGCTGGAGGTGCCGCCGAACGACTGGGTGTAGTCGCCCTCCTTGTCGCCCATGGACGGATGGCCGGAGTTGTAGCCCTCCGGCCCGCTGCGGTCGGTTGTCCAGATGCCAGCAGTCAACGAGGGCTCGCCGTTGTTGCTGGGGAAGCAGCACCACACCGCGTCGCCGAAGTCGCTGTAGGCGCTTCGCTTGCTCATGTCGTTGCTGGCGGCGACGGCGATCACCTTCTCGTACTTGGCGTAGCCGTCGTTGTCGACGCTCTCGTTGCCGTTGCCGGCCGCCCACGTGATCACGCACCCCTTCCCGCCGCGGCCCTTGCTAGTGGCGTAGTCGATGGCCAGACGCGTGTTGTCGGGCAGGGGCACGACCTGCGCGTGGATCGGGTCGTTGGGGTCCCACCACGCCCCGTCCGGCGGTCCCCAGCTGCAGGAGATGACGTCGGCGCCGTGGTCGGCGGCCCAGACGAACGAGTCGGCCTCGTCCTGGGAGCCCAGGCCGGACACCATGCGCAGCGGCATGAGCCGGGCCTCCGGCGCCACGCCTGACGCCCCGTGGTTGCCGTCGCCGCAGGCCACGCCGCCGCAGCCGGTGCCGTGGTTCTGGCCGTCCCCCGGTCGGGGGTTGTCGGTACGGGGGTGCACGAACGCCTGGGGGGCCACGACCTTGGCGTCCGAAGCGAACTCCTCGTGGTCGATGTCGAAGCCGTCGTCGATCACAGCGATGACCGTCCCCCGGCCCTTGCTCATCCGCCAGGCGGCGGCCACGTTGGCGTGGGCGTCGATCCGCTTTCCGCCGACGGTCGTGCGGTGGAGGTGCCACTGCTGGGGGAACGCCTTCTTGAACCGCAGCTCGCGCACCACCTCGGGGTGGCACAGCTCGACGTCCTCCCGCTCGAGGAGCTCGCCGGCCACGTCGAACACCCGACGACCGACCCCCTCGGGCGCTCCCACGAAGTAGGCGGTGGGAGACGTGCCGACGGGACGCTTGACCGTCAGCTTGAGGCGCTTGAGGACGTCGGTGCAGTGGCGCTTGCTGGCGCCCTCCTCGAACTTCACGAACACGTTCTCGGTGTAGAGGACGGGGGCGCCGAACTGGTCCTTCAGGCCCCGCCCGGCGAACTGGACCTCGGGGTCGCCGTTGATCACCTTGGACAGCTCCTGCGAACCGCCCGGTGGCGCCTTGTAGACGCCCACGCCCGCGGCGGACACGCCGAACAGCGGCGCGAGCTGGGCGCGCGCCGCCCGGCTCTGCCGCCGCAGCGGCGACTGGTCGTGGCGGGCGCCCCTGCGGTTCGACCGCACCACCACCAGGTCGCCGGCGTCCTCCAGGTTGAGCTCGAACCCGGCCGAGCCGCCGAACCGACAAGAGACCATCCCCCGCTCCCTTCCTCCCGCGCGTCGCGCAAACTCGGTCTTTCTAGCACCCTCCCCACGGGGGGGCTCCGCCCCCGTGGACCCCCCCAACTGCGTGGACGCCTCGCTCGTCGCTCGGCGGGCTACCGCACGGGGGGCGCCGCCCCCCGTGGACCCCCCCGAACTGCACGGACGCCTCGCTCGTCGCTCGGCGGCTGCTCTTCTTTACGCCGAAGCAAAGCTTCGGCGTCGCTCGGCGATTGCGGCGTCACAATTGCCACAGTGGACGTGAGGGAGCTCCTCGGGTCGGTTCCCGAGGTCGTGCCGCACAGCAGCCAACGGTCCGATCTGCGGTACGAGCTGGCCGAGGACCTCGTCGCCACCTTCGAAGCGGGAGACGTGGCCGTCCGGCCCCTCGATGCCGGTGACATCGACGACGCCTCCGCAGTCGTGCCCGTGTACCGCCGGGGCGATGGTGGAGGAGTGGTCGTGCCGACCGGCCGGGTCCTCGTCCGGTTCCCTGACGGCGACTCGGCCGACGCCCATCGCGACGAGCTGGCCGCTGCCGGCTACTACCTCGAGGAGGTCCTCGGCTACGCGCCCCAGGCGGGGTGGGTGCGGGCGACGAGCGGAAGGATCGCCGACACCCTCGGCCACCTCGACCGCCTGGAAGGGGTGCCCGGCATCGAGAACGTCGAGGTGCAGATGGTCGGCGAGGTGGGCCGGCGCTGACCGCCGATCCGGCCGGGTCAGCCGGCCGCCTGCGCCGGGGGGACGGTGGCGGCGAGGACCTCGTTCAGGACGTCGTGGGTGTCCCGCCGGCGGGCGTAGGCGGCCCGCTGGCGGGACGCTCCGTTGCCCCGCCGCAGGATGCACCCCACCAGCTCGTTCACCTCGTCCCAGTCGCCGTGCGCCTCCAACCCGTCCTTCACGTGGTCGAGGAGCTCGCCGACCACCTCGGCGGCCGGACGCGTCTCCATGGCCGAGGGAGACACCAGGTCGGCGCTCAACCCGTAGCGCCCGGCGCGCCACATGGCCGCCTTCAACACCTCCCGCCGCGGGCCGCCGTCGGGCTCCCCGTCGAGCGCCTGGTGAGCGCACGTCCACGCCAGCGCCCGGACGAGCCCGGCGATGGCGAGGCTGTGGTCGACCTCGAGGCACGCGTCGCAGGAGCGGAACTCGAGAGTCGGGTAACGGATGGACGGCCGCACATACCAGTAGATGAACGTCGGGTCCTCGATCGCCTCGATGGCCTGGAGCTGGGCGACGAGCTCCTGGAACTCCGAGTAGGACGCGAGTCGCGGAGGCATGCCCGACGTCGGCCACCGCTGCCACACCTGGTGGCGGTAGCTCGCGTAGCCGGTGTCGAGGCTCCGCCAGAAGGGGGAGTTGGCGGACAGGGCGAGGAGGACGGCCAGCCACGGCCGCACCCGGTTCATGGTGTCGATGACGAGCTCCCGGTCGGCGATGCCGACGTGCACGTGGCAGCCGCAGATCACCTGCTGACGGGCGACCATCTGGTAGGCGTCCTCCATGCGCCGGTACCGGTCGACGCGCACGTCGACCCGCTGGTCCTCCCAGTAGCCGAAGGGATGGGCGCCCACCGCGGCGACCCGGTTGCCTACCTGCTCGGCCGCCGAGCTGAGCCCCCGACGCAACCGGGTCAGCTGGGAGCGCACCTCGGCCAACGTGGAGCACACCGGCGTGCCCACTTCGATCTGGCACAGGTTGAGCTCGGCGGCGACGGCGTCGCCCAACGCCGGCTCGGCCTGCAGCAACACCTGGTCGGCACGCGGCACCAGTGCACCCGACGCCCTGTCGACGACGAGGAACTCCTCCTCTACTCCGAGCGTCAGGGTGTCCGTTGGGGCTCCGTTCCCTCGCCGAGCGCACGGCACCGCGCCGCACCCTCGACCGGGCAAGGGCGGCCGTTCGCCCATGGTCGCCCAGGCCGTCGGCTACGGTCAATGCGGGCGCGGCCCGCGTCCGACGCTCTTCATCGCCCGGAAATCGTGTGTTCACACCGCCGGGCACAACGTGACGAAGATGATTCACCCCTCGTCCCTGCCAGCGGCCCGGACCGCCATCGCCCCGAGGAGGTCGCGTGTGCGGCATCAGCGGTGAGCTGCGGTTCGACGGCCGGATGGCCCAGCCCGACCTGGTGGCCCGCATGTCCGAGCGGCTCGCCTCTCGGGGGCCGGACGGGGCTGGGGTCTGGGCGTCGGGCGGGGCCGCCCTCGGCCACCGCCGGCTGGCGATCATCGACCTGTCCCGCAAGGGCGACCAGCCCATGGTCGACTCGGAGCTCGGCCTGACCATCGTCTTCAACGGCTGCATCTACAACCACAAGGAGCTCCGCCGGGAGCTCGAGGCCTCCGGCTACCGCTTCTTCTCCACCAGCGACACCGAGGTGGTGCTCAAGGCCTTCCACTGCTGGGGCGACAAGTTCCTCGACCGGCTGGCGGGCATGTTCGCCTTCTGCATCGTCGAGCGGGACACCGGCAGGGCGGTGCTGGCCCGCGACCGGCTGGGCATCAAGCCGCTGTACCTGGCCGAGCGCCCGGGGTCCCTTCGCTTCGCGTCGACCCTGCCTGCCCTCACCTCGGTCGGCGACGTCGACTGCAGCGTCGACCCCGTCGGCCTGCACCACTACCTCACGTTCCACGCCGTGGTCCCCGCACCTCGCACGATCCTCAAGGGCGTCACCAAGCTGGCTCCGGCGACGATGCTGGAGGTCGAGCCCGACGGGCGGCAGCGCGAGGTGCGCTACTGGGAGCCGACCCACCGGCCCGACGGCGCCTTCGCCTGGGACTCGCCCGAGGAGTGGTTCGAGGCGGTGGGGGCGGCGCTGCGCCTGGCCGTCGAGCGCCGGTTGGTGGCGGACGTGCCCGTCGGTGTGCTGCTCTCGGGCGGGCTCGACTCGAGCCTGATCGTCGGTCTGCTCCGCGAGCGCGGCCAGAGCGAGCTCTCGACCTTCAGCATCGGCTTCGACACCCTGGGCGAGGAGGACGGCGACGAGTTCCGGTGGTCGGACATCGTCGCCGAGCACTTCGAGACCGACCACCACAAGATCCGGGTCCCTACCAGCGAGGTCCTCGAGGCGCTGCCGGCGACGGTGGCAGCCATGAGCGAGCCGATGGTCAGCCACGACGTCGTCGCCTTCTTCCTCCTGTCCAGGGAGGTGTCCAAGCACGTGAAGGTGGTGCAGTCGGGCCAGGGCGCCGACGAGGTGTTCGGCGGCTACCACTGGTACCAGAAGCTCGAGGAGGCGACGGGCGACGGTGTCGACGAGTACGCCTCGGTGTTCTTCGACCGTGACCACCGCGCCGTCGCCGAGGTCGTCAACCCGGAGTACCTGCCCGACACCGACGTCAGCCGGGAGTTCGTCGCTGGGCACTTCGCCCAACCCGGCGCAGCCACGCCGGTGGAGCGGGCCCTTCGTATCGACACGCAGGTGATGCTGGTCGAGGACCCGGTCAAGCGGGTGGACAACACCACCATGGCGTGGGGCCTGGAGGCGCGGGTGCCCTTCCTCGACCACGAGGTGGTCGAGGTGGCGGCGGCGTGCCCGTCCGAGCTCAAGCTGGCCCAGGACGGCAAGGGCATCCTCAAGGACCTGGGCCGCAAGGTGATCCCGAGCGAGGTGATCGACCGGCCCAAGGGGTACTTCTCGGTGCCCCCGCTGATCCACCTCGAAGGGCCCTACGTGGACCTCCTGCGTGACGCCCTCGTCAGCCCGGCGGCCAGCGACCGGGCGCTGTTCCGCCCCGAGCACGTCCAGCACGTGCTCGACCACCCCAACGACCTGACAACCCTGCGCTACAACAAGCTCTGGGAGCTCGGACTGCTCGAGCTGTGGCTGCAGAGCCACGACATCCCGTGACGGTGGGGAGGGCCCTCACCTATCATCCAGCCTTTGCCGAGAGGTAACACGATGGAAACGTTTCTCGCCTAGGTTCACCCCATGAGGCCGCGGATCGGGATCACAACCTCTCCGAGTCTCCACGAGGGCCGCTTCTCCGAAGCGCTCGATCGCGCGTACGTGACGGCCGTGCTCCGCGCCGGAGCCCTGCCGCTCGTGCTGCCCGTCCTCGACCCCAGCAGGGCGGCGGCGGTGGCGGCCTGCCTCGACGGCATCGTCTTCACCGGGGGCGGCGATGTCGACCCCGCCCTCTACGGAGGCGACCCGGTCCCCGAGCTCCGAGGTGTCAACGCCCGGCGAGATGCCTACGAGCTCGCCCTGGTCCGCCAGGCGCTCGACCTGGCGCTGCCCATGCTCGGCACCTGCCGGGGGTGCCAGCTCTTGAACGTCGCCATGGGCGGCACCCTCGTGCCCCACCTCCCCAACAGCGACGGCCGCCACTGCGCCCGCGACCGGTGGGCCGAGCCGGTGCACAACGTGTCGGTGCTCGAGGGAACCCTCCTGCGAACCGTCCTCGGGAGCGAGGTCATCGGGGTCAACTCGCTGCACCACCAGGCGGTGGCGGAGCTGGGGACGGGCTTGCGGGCCGTCGCCTGGGCCGACGACGGCGTAATCGAAGCGGTGGAGGGCGTCGACGGCAGGCGGGTCCTGGCCGTCCAGTGGCATCCCGAGCTGCTCCTCACCCCGCCGGGCAACGCCACTCTGTTCCGCTGGCTCGTCGAGGAGGCCCGCCGGCCCGGGTCCGTCGATCCGGGCGGGGCGGTGACGGAGGACGCCGAGGCGGGCGCGCTCGCCGGGGCGGCGGCCTGAACGAGCTGCCGCGTCCCGCGGGCTACGACGAGCTCAACTCCTACAGCCGGATCATCGTCGACGAGGCGCTCCGCCGCGGGATCGAGGTGCAGGTGCTCGACGCGCGCCAGGGCGAGGTGGTCCTCTCACACGACGGACGCCGAGTGACGACCCTGGAGTCGCTGTCGGCGCTCACAACCGCCGTCGCCTTCAAGCGCTGCCACTCCAAGTCCCACACCCGCAGGGTCCTCGAGGACGCCGGTCTGCGGGTGCCTCGCGGGCGGTTGGCAACGTTCGACGACGGCGACGCCGCCTTCCTCGAGGAGTGCAAGGAGATGGTCGTCAAGCCCGACCGGGGCGAAGGCGGCCAGGGTCTGACCGTGGGTGTCACCGATCGCCGGGCCCTCGAGACTGCGCTGGCGGCGGCCCGGGCGGTGTGCCCGGAAGTCCTCCTGGAGCAACGGGTCGACGGCGAGGACGTGCGGGTCATCGTGATCGGTGACGACGTGGTGGCCGCCGCCGTGCGCTGCCCGCCGATCGTCACCGGCGACGGCGAACGGACGGTCGCCGAGCTCGTCGAGTCGCTGAGCCGGTCGCGGGCCGAGGCGACGGGCGGTGCCGCCCGGGTCCCCCTCGACGACAAGACGCTGGAGGTTGTGCGGGCGGGGGGCTACGAGCCCGACACCGTCCTGCCCGAGGGCGTCTCCCTCGCCGTCCGCCGCACCGCCAATGTCCATACCGGCGGCACTATCGAGGACGTCACACCGCGGCTCCACCCCGAGCTCGCCGCCGTCGCGGTGGCGGCGGCGAGGGCCATCGAGATCCCGGTGGTGGGCATCGACCTCATGGTCCCCGCCGTCGACGGCCCCGAATACACGATCATCGAAGCCAACGAGCAGCCGGGTCTGGCCAACCACGAGCCCCAGCCGACGGCCCAGCGCTTCGTCGACCTGCTCTTCCCGGAAACCTCCTCTTCATGAGGCGGTAACCGCAAATCCCCACCAGCCCGCTCGGCCGCCTGGTAGGGTCTTGGTAGGCTTGTGAATCCGTTCACAAACGCGGGTCGAGAGGAGACAGGAGATGAGCAGCAGGGTGGAGCCCGCTCCGATCGTCATCAGCGGCAGCTACCTCCGTTGCTGCCTGCTGTTGCTGATCGCCGAGGCGCCGGCGCACGGCTACGACCTGGCCGATCGGCTCTCCGGCCTCGGGCTGGCCGACGTCGACTCCGCCGCGGTGTACCGGGCCCTGCGGGCGCTCGACGAGGAGGGGCTCGTGGAGTCGTGGTGGGAGGAGTCGGGCTCAGGGCCCGTCCGCCGCCGCTACCGCATCAGCGCCGAGGGCCTCACCTGCTTGGAGGCCTGGGCGGCGAGCGTGGGGCAGAGCGCATCGCGGCTGAGCTCGTTCGTCGCCCGCCACCGTCGCCTCCGAGCGGTCTCCGCCGTGGGTGCCTGACCGCGGGCCGATCACGAGCGGCCGCGCCTGATGGCGAGGGTGCAGTGGACGTCGCGCCGTCGGAGAAGCCGCGCCTGATCACTCGGTCGTCGACGCCCGCCGGCCGTCCTCCTGCCAGGCGCTCCTCCGGGCGCCGCGCCGGGGTGGCCGGGTAGGCGGACCGGCCCAGGGGTAGGTCGGAGGCATGTCCACCTCCGACCAGCCACCGCCCATCCCCCGAGACCTGGCCGAGGACGAGCCCGACCTGCCGTCGGACGAGGAGCTGGACGCCATGGCGCCGCCCCTCCCGCCCCTCGGCACCGACCCGATGGACCCCATGCCGCCGGTGGCGCCGGGTCCCGAGGACAGCCGCCCTCCGATCGAAGGGGCGCCCCGCCCGGCGGCGACGCTCGACGACATGGCCCAGGCGGTCGACGAGGATCAGGCGCCCGGGGCCCCCGCCTGACCGAGTCCCCGCACCCGGCTGGAGTCAGCCGGCCGGGTCGGAACGGAAGTCGAGGATCTGCTCGGGAGGGGAGAACCCGGCTTCGAGCGAGAGCCCGTGAGCGTCCCGGACGTGCTCTCGGAACCACCGGTCGAAGGTCAAGCAACCGAAGAGCGTCCACTGGACGTCTGGCCGACCGTACAGTCGCAGCGAGTGTCGACAGCGACAGGTCGCAAGAGGTGGGACCACGAACTTCGTCGCATCATTTGTCTCTTGGCGCCACCGGCGGCGATCGAAGTTGCGTTCGCTCGCCGCCCGGCAGCGCGATGGTGCTCTTCCCGGCGCTCGTTCAGCGCCGCTGTGGTTGCAGACGGCTCAGCCGCAGCTGGGCCACGGGTTCGAGCCTCGCTGGCTCCGGAGCTGGCTGGCCCGTGCGTCCTGCTCAGCCGGCGACGCCGCGGCCGGATCGCCACTGCCGCCCACCGAGTGCCACGTCTGGCGGTCGAACTGGTAGGCGCCGCGGTAACGGCCGCCGGGGCTCACCGCCCGGTAGTCGCCGCCGGACTCACAGGCCCGAATGGCGGACAGCGCCCCGCCACCGGAAGGGTTGGCCTCGACGGCGTTGGTACGCATCGCTCGCGGGCGAACGGCACTCGGCGCCTGGGGCGGCGGCCCGGGCGCAGGCCCAGCGGCGGAACCGAGGCTGGCGAGCAGGTCGGCGGGGACGGCCACGGGCACCAACGGGATGTCGAGGACCTGGCCAACCTCGATCGCGTCAGGGTCGGCGACGATGTCGCGGTTGACGGCGAAGATCTCGACCCAGCGGTGCGACGTGCCCAGCTCGGCCTGGGAGATCCGCGAGAGGCTCTCGCCGGCGGCGACCGTGTGGGGCCGCGAGGTGGGCTGATCGGTGGGCGGGGCGGCGTCCTCGGCTGAGGCAACACCGGTGCCCGCGAGCACGGCTCCCGCCGAGAACGCGGCGAAACAAAGGGTCTTTTTCATGGATCGCTCCGAATCTGTGGATTAGCTCGTTCCGGCCGCGGCGATGCTGCGGCGGAATGTCTGATTGGCCCCGCCCCCTCAGGCCCGGGCGCAGCTCTCCCTACCACTGATCATCGCAGGGAGGTGCGCCGGGGCGACCGGGGGCGCAGGCGGCAAGGCCGCGCCTTGTGGCGACCAGCGCAGTGTCTAGTCGCTTGTGAACGCGAGCGCAAGGCGGAGTCGGGGAAGCGGAGGCCACAGGCCCGTGTCCACGCTCGTCGTGCCAGCGACGTAGCCGGGCGCCCCTGCTGCCTGGAACGGGGTTCTGCTGGACCGGGCCGTCGGGCGGATTCCACGGGGGGCCACGATGCCCGAGACCACGGCCATTCGGAAAAGGCTGGCGACCATTTCCGATCAGCGCCACGTCGACGAGTCGGCTCATCGCGGGCACATCGATTGGCAGGGCTGGTTCCGAGTACCTCCTATGGAGGAGTGAACCCAGCCGCCGGCTGCGGTGGCAGAAGCCTTGTCGGCGAGCACTTGCCGCGCCAAGCGACGGCCGACCTCCCAGCCGAAGCTCAAGATAGGGTCACCTCCATCGACGTTGCACGAAGAGCGAGCGTGAGAGGGCCGACGGCCCGAGACCCGAAGCCTCGACGCTCCCGCCCTTCCGCTGTTGAAGCTCTTCGAGCGCCCGGGCGCGTCGTAATTCGTTTGGAACGTCAAGGGCGGCTGCACCTCGGGCGGTTCCCCACCGACAGCCAAGGAGGTTCTGCATGCTGAACGAAGGGTGCGCCCATGTCGAGGCGATCAAGGCCGTCGCGCCGTCGTCCTGGGGCTGCGAGGACTGTCTCGCCCAGGGACGCCGCGACTGGGTCCACCTGCGCGTCTGTCAAGAGTGCGGGCACGTGGGGTGCTGTGACAGCTCGCCGGGGAGGCACGCCACCAGCCACTTCGGCGCGATCGCACACCCTCTCGTCCGCTCGTACGAGCCGGGCGAGGGGTGGTACTGGTGCTACGTCGACGAGATCGGGTTCGAGCTCGACGGGGCCCCACCGGCACCGTCGCACCCGTGACCGAGCCGCCCACGCCCATGTCGATGTTCGACTACGACTCGCGCCCGGTTACGCGACAGGTGGTGCTCGTGGACACTCGGGCGTCGGCCGCCGCGTACGCGATCCGAGACTTCCTCAGTCGTAACGGGTGCCCATATGAATGGGTCGACGTCGACCAACCGACCACGGTTCGAGGACTCCTCGATGTCGCCGAGGTGAACCTGTCGCGTCTGCCGCTTTGCATCCTTCCCGACGGCACCCGGCTCGCCCCCGCCACGGTGGAGTCGGTTGCGTCCGGTCTCGGCATGGTGTCGGTGCCCTCGTTGTCGGAGTACGACCTGGTGATCATCGGTGCGGGACCTTCCGGCCTGGCCGCCGCCGTCTACGGCGCGTCAGAGGGCCTGCGCACGACGGTCATCGAGGCAATAGCACCCGGCGGCCAGGCGGGCACCACGTCGATGATCGAGAACTACCTCGGCTTTCCCAACGGCATCAGCGGGAGCGAGCTGGCGACGAGGGCGGCGGCCCAGGCCCGACGTTTCGGAGCCGAGATCCTCTTGGCCCGCCGCCTGGTCGACGTCTCCGCCGACGGTCCGGGGTACGTAGCCCAACTCTCCGACGGCACGTCGATCCGGGGGCGAGTCGTTCTCTTCGCCAGCGGGGTCGAGTGGCGTCGTCTCCAGGTGCCCGGCATCGAGGACCTGCTCGGTGCGGGCGTCTACTACGGTGCCGGGCCGAGCGAAGCCATGTCGTGCATCGGCTCCCGCGTCGTCGTGGTGGGTGGCGGCAACTCGGCCGGTCAGGCCGTCGTGCGCTTCTCGCGCTACGCCCAGCACGTGACCCTGCTCGTACGGGGCGGGGACCTCGGCGCTTCGATGTCGCAGTACCTGGTCGATCAGATCGTGCGCCTCCCCAACGTCGACGTGCGCACGCGCGCGGAGATCGTGGGCGTCGAGGCGGACGGTCGCTTGCGCGAGCTCATCGTGTCATCGGGAGACGCCCCTGAGACGATGCGATTGCCTACGGACGCACTGTTCATCTGCATCGGTGGCACACCGCGAATTGACGGCACCGCCGGGCTCGGGGTCACCACCGACGACCCGGGGTACCTGCTGACCGGCACTGATGTGACCGTTCGGGCCGAGGCGGTGGATGGCTGGCCGCTGTCACGCCAGCCGCTGCCTCTCGAGACGAACCGGCCCGGGCTGTTCGCGGCCGGTGACGTGAGGTACGGGTCGATCAAGCGGTGCGCCGCCGCGATCGGCGAGGGGGCGATGGCGGTCGCACTGGTGCACCGCCGGCTTGCCGAGATCGGCGATGGCTGAGTCGCCCCCCCTGGCGAACGGAGCCGAGACGCTGCCCGTGGAGTTCTCCGAGCTGGCGTCCGACGAGAGGATGGCGTCGGCCGCTGCTGCCTTGGAGCGCAACGGCGTGCGCTCGCTCGTCGTCGGGTCGGGCTCCGAGGCGAGGAGCGTGGTGCGCTCGCTGCTCGTGGACGGAGCGGAGGTGTTCAACAACACCTCCCGAACCCTCGAGGCGATCGGTGTCGCCGATGACATCGAACGCTCCGGCCGCTATCAGCCGCTGCGGCTGCGCCTGTACCAGATGGACCGGGAGATGCAGCGGCGCGAGATGCGGACACTGGCCGCATCGCCCGAGTACGTGGTCGGTAGCGCGCACGCGGTGACCGAGGACGGGTCGCTTGTCATCGCGTCGGCGAGCGGCAGCCAGCTCGGCCCACTCGTTTCGGGCGCGGAAAGCGTCATCCTCGTGGTCGGCGGCCAGAAGATCGTCGCCGACCTCGACACGGGACTGCGACGCATCCACGAGTACTGTTATCCGCTCGAGGACGAGCGGGCCCGCCGGATGTACGGGGTGCCGAGCGGCGTCAACAACATCCTCATCATCAACCGGGTGATCGTCCCCGGCCGCGTTACCGCCATCCTGGTCAAGGAGCGCCTGGGGTTCTGACCGGTAGGCGTTCCCGACGTGACATCAGCGCCGGCCCCCCTTCCTCGACGCCGAGACGACGCAGACGTCGCTTACGCCTGAAACCGAGACGCCCGCCAGCCGCATGGCGGAGCCGCAGCCCGGTCGCGACCAAGTCTCCGGTTCGCGCCCGGCGGTCCAGGGAGGCTCGATCACGCGTATCCAGACCACGTGTTTCCGAAGCCCAGCACGCGCGGTACGTCCCTAGCCGCGAGGAAAGGGGGAGGTCCCGCGATGGGAACGTCCGAGCAGTTCACGATCGGCGTGGAGGAGGAGTTCCTCATCATCGATCCCAGAACCCGTCGACTCCGTCCGGAGTCCGGCGAGGTCGTCCCGGAGGCGGAGAGGGAGGTGGGCGACCATGTTGAGCCGGAGTTCAAGCTGTCGCAGATAGAGACAAGCACTCCCCCGTGCCAGAGCCTCGATGAGCTGAGGACGGAGCTGGTCCACCTGCGGCGGGGCGTGATCGAGGCAGCCGAGCGGGCCGACAGCGTGGTGGGGGCCGCCGGGACGCATCCGTTCTCGCACACGGGCGGTGGGGAGGTGACGCCCAAGGAGTCCTACATCGGGCTCGAGCGGGAGTACCAGCGCCTGGCCAGGGAGAAGGTGATCTGCGGGTGCCATGTGCACGTGGGGGTGAGCGACCGGGAGGCCGCCGTGCAGATCATGAACGGCGTGCGGCCATGGCTCGGGGCGGTACTGGCCCTTGCTGTCAACTCACCGTTCTGGCTGGGCGAGGACACCGGGTACGCCAGCTTCCGCACCGAGGTCTGGCGCCGGTGGCCCACCGCGGGCACCCCGCACACCTTCGCGTCCTCGGAGGAATACGACTCCTTTGTCGAGCTGCTGCTGAAGATCGGAAGCATCGACGACCCGGCCAGACTCTTCTGGGACGTCCGCCCTTCGCCCCGGTTCGACACGTTGGAATTCAGAGTCACCGACGTGGGCCTGACGGTGGACGACTCACTCACCGTCGCCGCCCTGGTACGCGCTTTGACCCAGACATGCGACGCAGAAGTGGCGGATGACACTCCCATGTGCGATCCGCGGCCCGAGCTGCTGAGAGAAGCGACCTGGCGGGCCGCCCGCTACGGGCTCGACGGTCAGCTCATCGACGTGTGCAACGGGCGGTCGGTCCCCGCCGTGCAGCTCGTGAAAGGCCTTCTGTCGTACCTGCGACCGGTGCTCGAGGAGAACGGAGAGTGGAGCGAGGTCTGCTCACTCGTCGAGCGCCTCACCGACCGTGGCCCCGGTGCGGCTCGCCAACGGGAGGCCTTTCGACGGGCTGAGCGCTTGGAAGATGTGGTCGACCTTGTAGTGAAAGAGACGAAGTCGGGGGTCGTGTAGCCACCGCGCTCGGGGCGCGATCAGAGCCTCGGAGAGGTGGCCCTAACCGGGATAGTCCCATCGGCATCGGGTAGGACGACGTACTGGAGGTGTGCTCGTGGCGGTGCCCGTTTCCCCTTCGTTGTACTGGGCCGGGGTCGTCGGCATGGCGGTTGGCATCGCTGTGATCGGCGCCTTTCTGCGCACGTCGCGGCGGGAGGACATCAGCCATGGCGTGCTTCACCTGGTCGTCTGCGTGATCGGGCTGTTCGCCTACTACAGCCTGGTGGTCGACCGCACGGCGATTCACGTTGGCGACCGGATCTTCTACCTGTCGCACTACCTCTACTGGATCCTCACCCAGCCGCTGCTGTTCGTGGCAGTCGCCCTGGTGGCGCTCCCACCCCTGGCCAACCCCGGCGACCGGCGGTTGCGGGCCAGCCTCTTCGGTGGACTTGCCGGCGCCGCCGTCGCCTGGACCAGCGCGGGGCTGTTCCAGGCATGGTCTCGCAGCAGCGCTGAGCGCTGGGTGTGGTTCGGCCTCGCCGGCGCCGCGCTGGCCTGCCTCGTGTGGCAGATGTGGTTCCCTGTGCTCCATCAGGGCCAGATCAAAGGCGGCGAGCACCTGGGCGACTACAGACTCCTGGCCGGCCTCCTCACGGCGCTGGCAGTGGCGTACCAGGTCGTGTGGCTCTTCGGTGAGCCCGGGCTCAGGCTCTTCAGCGCCACGACCGACACCCGGATCTTCCTCGTCCTCGACCTCCTGAGTGACGTCGGCCTCGGGGTCCTGAGCCTGACGCTCATCGAGCGCCTCTCCAAGCAGGTCTCTGCCCAACCGGGCGAGACCTCCGTCGCTGCGTCCGCTCGGCTGGCCGAGGAAGCCTGACGGGTTCGCCGCCGCTCGGACGAAACCGATCGGACGGGTACACCGTCGCCTGGCGCGCGTTTCGACGTCGATAAAGCGCGACGCAGCTGGCCGCGTAGCGGTGGTACTCGTGCGGTAGGCCGCGGCGATCTCGTCATTGACGTCGCTGTGGGGCTCGACGACGAACGTCCTTCGGACGTCAGCGCCGTGACCCTCGTGGCGGTCCTGCGTCCCGCGACACCTGATGGAGGTGCGCCCACACGCGGATCGGACGTACGAGGTGGTCGCCGTGGCGAACGACCCCTATCGTCACCCGCTCTCGCAGGGTGCCGTCGCGTCTTGCGCGCGGGAGCTCCAGCTGGTCCGCTGTTGTGACCTTTTCGAGGTCCTCACTTGTCCACGTGCCCATCGGCCGCCTTCCGTCATGATTCGGCGCGGTGGTCGGTGCTGGCACTCCTGTCCTAAGAGGAGGCGCCTCACAGCTCCACCGTGACCTTGATCGTTTCCCGTGCGTTCATCGCCTTGTAGGCGTCGGGCACCTCGTCGAGGCCCACGACGCGATCGAAGACCGGCCCAGTTCGATGGGACCCTCGAAGACGTCCAGCAGGAGTCCTCGATGCAGGGCGGATCGGACGGGATCGCCGGCGATGGTGACGTCTTGTAGAACGCCGGCTGCGACGCGGGGATTCCCTCGCCCTGGGCGACGCCCACCCGGCCCACTGCACCGTCCGGACGGGCGGCGAGGGCGAGGCGCGCCTCACTCGCCGTTGCGCCGTAGTCACCGGGCGGGTGACGTTCGGCTGTCCGGCCGACCACCCGTCGACTTGGCGGCACGACTACCCTCCGCCGGCTCTACTGCGCCTGTCGGACCGCCAGTCCCGGGACGGCTGCCGCAACGAGCTTGCGTGCTCCAGGCGAGGCTCCGAGGTCGACGAGGGCGCGGTGCTCGAGAACGGGTCTCGGACCGCCTAGCGGCGGTCATGACCGGTCGGTGCCACCACATCGTTGAGCCCGTCGGCGAGGAGGTTGACGCCGAGGACGACCAAAGCGAGCACCGCACCCGGAAAGACTGACATCCACCAGGCCACCCGGATGAAGCGCTGGGCGTTCCCGATCAGGAACCCGAGGCTCATGACACTCGGGTCGCCCAGTCCGAGGAAGCTGAGGCTGGCTTCCAAGAGGATGACCCGCGAGGCGAGCAGGGCGATGACCACGACGGCGGCCGGGACCACGTTGGGAACGATGTGACGGGCCACGATGCGGACATGCGAGGCACCCAGCGAGCGAGCCGCTTCGATGAACGGGCGCTCGCGCATCGACAGCGTGTCCGCCCGCACGACCCGGGCCAGCAACGGCCACGAGGTGAGCCCGAGGATGAGGATCATGTTCTCGGTCCCGGTCCCGAAAAGGGCCAGGACGAGCAGGACCAGGAAGAACCGGGGCACTGCCTGGAACAGATCGGTCAGACGCATGAGGACGTCGTCGACCAGGCGCCCGGCGTAGCCGGCGAGAGCGCCGATGGTGACGCCCAGCGTGGCGGAGATCAGCACAACCCAGACCACGACCGTCGCCGAGGTCCGAAGGCCGTGGAGGACTGCTCCGGCCAGGTCGCGGCCGAGGTTGTCAGTCCCGAAGAGGTGGCCCCGCGACGGCGAGGCGAGAGGCGTGCCGCTGAAAGCGAAAGGGTCGCGAGGGCTGAGCACAGGGGCGAGCAGTCCCAAGCCGACCAGCACCAATGTGAGCGCCAGGCCGACCATGCCCGGCCGGTGGCGAAGGAAGCGTCGGACAACGAGCCGGCGCCTCGACAGCTCCGAAGGGCCGGCCAGCGTCGCCGAGAGCTCGGCGGGAGGCGCCTCAGCGGTAACGGATTCGGGGATCGATGAGGCCATAGACCAGATCCGTGACGAGGTTGGCGAGGACGACGCTGAAGGCGACGAGGAGGACGAGGCCGAGCAGGATCGGATGGTCGCGCGTGCCGGCGGCGTCGAGGAGGAGGCGACCGAGCCCCGGCCAGCCGAAGACGGTCTCGACGAGGACTGCGCCCGAGAAGAGGGTGCCCACCCGGCTGCCGATCACCGTCACGACCGGCAGCAGGGCGTTGGGCAGCGCGTGCCGCGTCATGCTGCCGGTCGACGAGAGGCCCTTGCTGCGCGCCGTCCGCATGTAGTCCTCGACGTCCTGCTGGATGAGCCCCGTACGGGTCACCCGGGCGACCAAAGCCACCTCGGAGACTGCCAACACGAGCGCAGGCAGGGCCAGGTGACGAGCGACATCGACCACGGCGGCCATCCCCGTGTAGCCGGCCCGGGCGTCCGTCATGCCCTGGATCGGGAACCACCCCGTCTCGAACGCGACGGTCAACAGCGCCAGCTGGGCGAGCCAGAAGACCGGTAGGGCATACCCTACGAGGGCCACCGTGCTCACCCCGAGGTCCATCACGCCGAAGGGGCGGCGGGCGGCCAGCATGCCGAGCAGGGTGCCACCGACGCTCGAGATCACGAGGGCGCTGCCCATGAGCAGCAGGGTGGCCGGTACGCGCTCGGCGATGAGCTCTGACACACGCCGCCCCTGGCCGAACGAGACTCCGAGGTCACCCTGAAAGACGTTCGCCACATAGGTCCCGAACTGCTGGAGGAGCGGTCGGTCGAGGCCGTACTTCCTGCGCATGAACTCGAAGTAGGCCTGGTCGCCGTTGCCACTCGCGATTGCCGTGACCGGATCGCCCGGCGCGAGATGGACCACCGCGAAGGTGACGATGAAGATGGCGGCCGTCGCCGGCACGACCTGGAGCAACCGGCGGGCGACGTACGACCAGCTCACGGTCAGTCCCGACCGTCAACCCATGAGCAGGTCAGCGCCTGCAGTACGCGCCCTCGGCGAACAGTCCCGTGTTCTGGATGTTGAAGCCCTGGCAGCTGGAGTTGTAGGCCCGGCTGTTCAGCGTTTCCGCCAGCCACCAGTACGGCAGGTCGCGTACCGCCAGCTCCTGGATCCGCTGGAACAGCTGACGGCGCCTGCCCTCGTCGACCTCGGAGACCGACTCGTCCCAGAGCCTGTCCATCTCAGGGTTGCTGTAACCCGCCCCGTTGGTGAAGGGGGCCTGGCTGATCTGGCTGGAGTGGTACTGCCTCCGCACGCCGATCTGGGGATCGCTCTCATGGCAGTACGAGACGATGCCGGTGTCGAAGGTCCGGTTGGTGAACATATTGGCGGACAGCGTCGGGTTGTCCATCTGCTTGGTCTCCAACTCGACGCCGACCTCCCTCCATTGCTGGCGCAGCGCCTGGGCGTAGTCCGCCTGCTGCCCCGAGAAGTGGACGAAGTCGATCTTGAAGGGCGTGCCGTCAGGAACGCCTGCGACCCCGCGCGCCACCCTCGTGCCGCCTTCGTCCTTCCAACCCGCCTGGTCAAGCAGCTGCTTGGCCCGGTTGAGGTCGAACGAGGGCATGTTCAGGTTCTCGGCCCGCGCCACGGGGATGGCGGTGCTGATCGGCTGGGGGGCGACCCTTCCCAGCCCGAAGAGAATCTGGTCTGCGGCCTGTTGCCGGTTGGTGGCCGCGACGAGGGCCTGGCGAACCCGCAGGTCGGTGAGGACAGGCGGTCGCCCCGCCGGCGGTCTGAGGTTGAAGACCACCGTCAGGACACAGTTGCCACCCCCAGGGCCGCGTGTGGCTTCGGCCAGGGTGACGCCCGGGTCACCGCGGAGCGTCGCCACGTCCGGCCCCTGCAGGATCCACACCCAGTCGACCTCCTTGCGCTGGAGGGCGAGCGTCCGGGTACCGGCATCCGGAATGATCCGCCCCACGAGGTTGTCCAGGTAGGGCTGGCCCGGTCGGAAGTACTCGGGGTTGCGGGTCATCCGTACCTCAGTCGCGTCGTAGGACACGAACTTGAACGGACCGGTGCCGACCGGTGCCTTGTTCGGCGCGCAGCTCGCCGCCTTGTCGACGTCGTTCCCACACGGCTCGTAGACGTGTCTTGGGATGATCGGGGCCTCGGTGACGTTCAACTGAGACAGGAGCGGGGCGTAGGGACGGGGGAACCGGAAGACGACCGTCCGGGCGTTGGGGGTCTCGATGGTGAGATTGGCGCCGCTGAGCGACGCGCGCGTCCGCGAGTGGAACTTGATGAGAACCTGCTCGAAGCTGTACTTGACGTCGGCGGACGTGAACGGCTGGCCGTCGTGGAACCTCACGTTGTCTCTGAGGGTGAAGCGGTAGACGGCACCGTTCTCTTCGATCTGCCAGCGCTCGGCCAGCTCAGGCATCGGATTCCCGTCGTTGCCGACGCCAACCAGGCCGTTGAACATCGGCTCCGCCGGCACATGCACGGCATTCCCCGACGTCACCGCCGGGTTGAGGCTCCCAGGATCGCTTTCGAGGGCCATCACGAGCGTCCCGCCGCGCACGGGCTGTTCGGCCGCCTGCTGCGTCTGCTCGTCGTCATCGTCGTCGCCGCACGAGGCGGCCACCAGCGCGATGGCCAGAAGCGGGATGACGACACGGAGGCGGGTGCGGGTCGTGTTCACGGCTGTCCCCTATTTTCTCGGCGCGCCGAGTCGCGGCGACGAGAATCTAACTCAGGATCCCGTTCGCACGACCTGTGCCGGGAGCCACGAAGACCGGTTTTCACGGATCGGCACGCTGTCGGCGAAACGTGCCCGACGCCACCATTGGCAGAGGTGCGCGATGCCGGGACCCTGTGGTCGCCGCATCCGACGCGGGCGAGAATCGTTGGCGCACTGAGACGCCAGACTGGGGGCCCATGACCGGGGGCGCCGCGCCAGACGCAACTGCGCTCGCCAACCAAGGCCCCGTGCTCGCCGTCGAAGACCTCCGCGTCCACTTCCACACCGACGCCGGCGTTGTGAAGGCGGTCGACGGAGTCAGCTGGTCCATCGCCCGGGGCGAAACGTTGGGCATCGTCGGAGAGTCGGGGTCGGGCAAGTCCGTAACAGCCCTGGCGGTCATGGGGCTCGTACGCGTGCCGCCGGCCGAGTTCCCGTCCGGGCGCATCCTCTTCGGCGACCAAGACTTGCTCCGGGCCGATGACAAGGCGCTCCGCCGTATCCGGGGGAAAGAGATCTCGATGACCTTCCAGGACCCCCTCACCTCTCTGAATCCCGTCCTCAAAGTTGGTCGTCAGATCGCCGAGGTGGTCCTCGTCCACGAGAAGGTCGGCCGGGCCTCCGCCTGGCGCCGGGCCGTCGACCTCCTGGGCGAGGTGGGCATATCCAACCCGGCGCAACGGGCTCAGGAGTACCCGCACCAGTTCTCGGGTGGGATGCGACAGCGGGTCATGATCGCCATGGCCCTCGCGCTCGACCCCAAGGTGCTGCTCGCAGACGAGCCGACTACTGCCCTCGACGTCACCGTTCAGGCGCAGATCATGGACCTGCTCATGCGCCTGCAGGCCGACCGCGGCACGGCCCTCGTGCTGATCACCCACAACCTCGGGCTGGTCGCAGGCCACGCCGACCGCGTCCTTGTCATGTACGCGGGACGGGTGGCCGAGGTGGGTGAGGTGGAGGACATCTACTACCGGCCCCGCCACGCGTACACGCTTGGGCTCCTGTCCAGCCTTCCCCGGCTCGACCGGCGTGGCGACGAACGCCTGCGACCGATCACCGGCCAGCCGCCCAGCCTCATCCACGTCCCGTCTGGGTGCCCGTTCCACCCCCGTTGCCGCTTCGCCACCGAGACGTCGCGCCGCCAGTTGCCCGACCTCCTGGCCCAAGAGCGCACGGACCACCTGGCCGCCTGCCACAACAGCGATCAGGTCGCGGCCGCCGCCGGCGCCGAGCTCGTCACCGCCTCGCCCCGGCGAGGTCACCCGACGCCGCCGGGGACCGTGGTTGCGCCGGTCGCCGTCCCCCCGGCGTCGTTGCCCACACGTGAACCTGCAGCTCGGACCGCGAACCGGAGCCGCACCCTCCTGCTCGAGGTCGACGGTCTCGTCAAGCACTTCCCGATCACCAGTCGCAGGGCGGTCAAGCGCCGGTCGGGGGTCGTGCGCGCCGTCGATGGCGTGTCCTTCTCGGTGGCCCGAGGAGAAACCCTCGCCCTCGTCGGCGAGTCAGGGTGCGGCAAGTCGACCACCGCCCGTTCCGTTCTCCGTCTCGTCGAGCCCACGGAGGGCACGGTGCGCTTCGACGGGACGGACATCACCGCCGCCGAACCCCGTCGCCTGCGCGCTCTGCGGCGGGAGATGCAGATCATCTTCCAGGACCCCTATGCCAGCCTGAACCCCCGCATGACCGTGCGCACGATCCTGGCCGAGCCCTTCAAGATCCACGGCATCGACGAGGGCGGGAGGATCGATCAGCTCCTAGAGGTGGTCGGCCTCGCACCCGAGCATGCAGCCCGTTACCCCCACGAGTTCTCGGGCGGCCAGCGTCAGCGGGTCGGCCTAGCCCGGGCCATCGCCCTTGACCCGAAGCTCCTCGTCTGCGACGAGCCGGTCTCGGCCCTCGACGTGTCCATTCAGGCCCAGATCCTCAACCTGCTGGAGGACCTGCAGACCGAGCGGGATCTGACCTACCTGTTCATCGCCCACGACCTCTCCGTCGTCCGCCACATCGCCGACCGCGTCGCGGTCATGTACCTGGGCTGGATCGTGGAGCTGGCTGACCGCGACAGCCTCTTCGAGCACCCGGCCCACCCGTATACCCAGGCGCTGATCTCGGCCGTACCCATCCCTGACCCGGTGAGGGAGCGAGCCCGACCCCGCATCATCGTCAGTGGTGACGTGCCTAGCCCGGCCAACCCACCCAGCGGCTGCCGATTCCGGACGCGGTGCCAGAAGTTCGCCAGTGACCTAACCCACAGCGAGCGACAGAAATGCGTTGAAGATCCGCCCCCCTTGGTTGACCGCGGCCAGGGACACCCCACCGCATGCCATTACGCCGAACCGGCTTCCGTCGTGTGAAAGACAGCAACCGTCGGTGGGCAGACGAGCAATCGACGATGCGGGTGTGCGGGCGCCCGAGTGGAAGGGCCGGATACCGCGAACAGTGCGCCGGTCAGGGCCCGGGCGAGCTCCGTCTGGCCGACACCGGTCGGCCCCGAGGAACAGGAAGAAGCTCACGGGACGGTGTGGGTCCTGAGTTGGCCCGGGCCCGCCGGACCGCCTTCGGCGACCGCTCGAGCCCTCGTCCGGTCCAACCACCCGCTCGTGAATGTGTCCCTCGAGGCCCCGGTGGCGTCGGCGCCGTCGATCCAGCTCGCCAGAGCGCGGGTTCACGCCCGTCAAACCCCGATCTTCAGTCACGAGCCCCCGGAGGTCGCTTCACGGGCAAGGGGCCGGCGCCCAAATGGGGACAGCCACAAGGGCGATCCAGACGGGGGCCTAGATCCCGCCGAGTGCCAACGGCGGGTTGGCTGCCCGTTCGATTCCCGCCGTAGCGCGAGGCCACGACGACCGCAGCCGCCGGCGTAGCCCGCGCCCAGGCGGCGGGGTACCTGCGGAGACCAGATAACGTGGGTGTTCCCTGCAGCGGTCAAGCGGCCGGGAAGCCAGCGAACGAGTCCGCAGTCCAATGGCCTGTCGATTCGCCGTTGACCTCCAACGAGGACGAACGGAAGAACGACAAATGGACGAAGGACTGAGCCGGCAGGCTGCGCCCGGCGGCGCGGTCAGCCTCGGTGGAGCGCTCCTCGACGACGACGCCGTCCACGAACTGCTTCAACAGTTGACGGTGCTGGCCCGTCATACGGTCTTGGGCGCCCACTCGGTGAGCGTCACGGTGGCGCAGGGCGACCGGTACCGTACGTCGAACTGCACCGGCCCGGAGGCCCTGGCCGTCGACGAGGCGCAGTACGACCAGCGCGGCGGTCCGTGCCTCGAGTCGATGCGGGTGAAGCGCCAGCTCGAGATCAGCGTCGGCGATGGGACGGATCGTTGGCCCCGTTTCGACGCGGCGGCGAGGGAGATGGGGGTTGCGGCCGTGCTCTCGACCCCGCTCTTGCGCAACGGAGGCGACGCGATCGGGGCGCTCAATGTCTACGCCGCCACCGCTGGCTTCGCCGACTCCGATGTCCGCACCACGGCGCTCATCGGCGAGCACGCGACGATCCTGGTGGGGTGCGCCTTGGCACTCGCCGACTCGAGCCAGCTCAACGATCAGCTCCGGCAGGCCGTCGCCACCCGCGAGACAATTGGTGCGGCAAAGGGCATCCTCATGGAGAGCCAGTCCTGCACGCGCGACCAGGCATTCGACATCCTGCGGCGCGCGTCGCAGCGGGAGAACCGCAAGCTGCGGGACATCGCCGAGGAGTTCGTTCTGCGGGTCGAAGGTCGTGCCGAATCCAAGGCCTCGCGTCCGTGACGGCGCCCCCGCACGCCGTGCTGGAAACGGCCCGAGCAGACGTCGGAATGTCCATCAACGAGCTTTGGATCGCGTATTTCGCTCTCGGCGGCGTCGCTCGACCCGAAGTGCTGCGCGCCTACCTGGGTGGGTGGCACACCGGGTCGTTCGACTACGACGTGGTCGCCCATGCCATCAACGAGCGCTATCTCGAACGGGGTCTGAACCATCCCGTCCCGTACCGAGACGAGCTGAGATGACTCTTTCGCCGGCGACCTGACACGCGCGATACTGGCAGCGGTCAGCAGTGAGCTGCCCACGTGGACAGTTCTGCGCCGGTCCCCGGGGTCACCGCCGAGGCGCAAGGCGTTTCCGGAGCAGGATGACCGAGCGTTTCGTCGGCCTACGAAGCGAGTTGGTCATCTGGGCCGTGGCCGAGGCGCGTCGCCGTCGTCGGCAGGCGATCCCCGTCGACGAGCGTGACGTGCGCACCGCCGGCGTCGCGCCGGCCGCGCCTGAGGTCGAGCTAAGTGTTCCCCCCGAGGTGCGCGACCTCGTGGTTGACTGGCAGCTGCTGGTGGCGCCGGCCCACGATTCGCACCCATAGTGAGGGCCGTCCGCCAGCAAGGAAAGTTCTCAGTCGCCCCGGCCTGAGCGACGGTCAGGTCGTGCTGCGCCTGGTGGGGGAGCTCACTGGGCTCTGCGCCGCACCTGCGGGAGCCCTCGACGCGCTGCCGGGTCGCAGCCCTTTCGACGCTGCTCATCGACTTGACAACTGTCGTTCTCGATTCAGCGCTGCCCGAGCTGGTCGTCGCCCTGAAGCGGCAGCGTGAGGTGAGAGCCCGGGTGGCGGGCGACCGGGTGCTCTGGGAGTCGGCGGCAGGGCTGTTCCCTCACAGCTCGCCGACGCGCAGCTCCTAGACGAGGTGCACGTGCCGGTGGTTCCAGTCGTGCTGGGCGTCGGCAAGCCACTCTTCGAGCGTCGGCTCCCGAACGGCGCAATGCAGTTGACCGGGGACGCGCACCTTCAGGAACGCATGGTCGAGCTCGGCGACCAGATCCGGCGCTAGACCCCCCTGACGGCTCCACCGCGGGTGGGCCCCGGGCGAGCGGTGTGGGACAACGCGCCGCGAGCTCGATGGTGAGCGCGCGGCGTTCGGATAGCGATCGCCAGCAGGCGGCCGTGGGGAACCGGCGGCGCCGGGTCGCGAGCGCGGACAGAATGAGTGCAGTGGACGACCCTGGGTTGGTCGACGCCCTGCGAGCCGGCGACGAGGGCGCCTTCGAGAAGCTGGTTGCCACCTACCACGCCCCCATGGTCCGCCTCGCCTCCTTCTACGTCGGATCCCGGGCCGTGGCTGAGGAGGTGGCGCAGGAGACGTGGATGGTGGTCATCCGGGGAATCGACCGGTTCGAGGGACGGTCGTCGGTGAAGACGTGGATCTTCGGGATCTTGACCAACCAGGCCCGTCGGCGGGGCGAACGTGAGCGGCGGACGGTTCCCTTCTCCTCGGTCGGGGTCGAAGTCGAGGATGCCGAGCCCGGCCTCGAGCCCGACAGGTTCCGCCCTCCCTCCGATCGGTGGGCGGGACACTGGAGCGATCCGCCCCGGCCCTGGTCCGACGTCGTCGCCGACCACCTCGAGCAGGCAGAGACTCGGGCGATCGTCATCAAGGCCATCCAGTCGCTGCCCCCCAACCAGCGTGACGTCATCGCCCTGCGCGATGTGGAGGGTTGGAGCCCGGAAGACGTCAGCGCTGCCCTCGGGATTACCGATGGAAACCAGCGGGTACTGCTGCATCGCGCTCGGGTCCGCGTCCGGGCGATACTGGACCGGCATTTCCGAGGCTTGGTGCTGGCATGAGCTACGCCGAACTCCCGTGCAAGCTGGCGGTGACGCAGCTCACTGACTACCTCGACGCCGCCCTCAGCTTGGAGGACCGTGCCGCCCTCGAGCGCCACCTGGCCTGGTGCGAGTGGTGCATGACCTACTTCGACCAGCTGCGGGACACGGTGCGAGCCGCTGGCTCCCTGCGCGGGGAGGACGTGCCGGCACCGGTGGAGGACCTGCTGGCGGCCTTTCGGAGCGTGCGCGGCGGCGCCGGTCAGTCCTGAGAGAGGCGGAGGCGCTCCCGCAGCCAGGCGGCCTGGCGGGCGCGCTCGGCCAAGAAGTGCTGCTCGTAGACCGGCCCCGCGAGGCGCCCCGAGCCGGCTTGGCCGGCGACGACGGCGGCGATGTAGGCCGACGCCGACACCCACCCCCGGGCAGCGTTGGCGGTGGCGTCGGAGGCCCGATCGGCCACCGTAGCGGTCTCGCCCGCCAAGATCTCGGCCCGCCGGGCGCAGTCGTCGGCGAACTCGCGGGCGGCGCCGTCGGCCCACTCCTGTACTCGCTCGACGAGGCGGCCCCGACGGGCGACCACGCCGTCGGGCGCGGGCTGCACCTCCCCCGCGATCTCGACTGCCCACAGCTCGTCGCCGATCCAGTGGGGCAGGTCCTCGACACGACAGGCGTGGACGCCGTTGCGGCACGCCTCGAGGCGGCCGGCGGCCTCGACCCATCCCGACTCCGGCCAGCGGAACCCGGTGATCGGCGATCGTCGGTCGGCGGTCAGGAACTTGTACGCCCGCACCGCTCGACATGATGCCGCAAGGGCGCCGCTGAGGACGCGATCAGACGGCCTTCCTCGTCCGCTCCGCCTGCGAGATGGCCCAGGCCGCGTTGACGAGGCCGATGTGGCTGAACGCCTGGGGGAAGTTGCCCAGCAGCTCCCCGGTGGCGGCGTCCACCTCCTCGGAGAGCAGGCCCACGTCGTTGGCGAAGCCGATCGCCCGCTCGAAGGTGTGCCGGGCCTCGGCGAGCCGCCCGGCGAGGGCCTGGGCCTGGGCCAGCCAGAACGTGCACAGCAGGAACGTCCCCTCCTCTCCCTCGAGCCCGTCGTGCGCGAGGTAGCGGAAGACCAGGCCCCGTTCGTCGGTGAGGCGCTCGGTGGTCGCCTCGATGGTGGCCAGCATCCGGGGGTCGTCGGCGGGGATGAACCCGACGATGGGCATCATGAGGTTGGACGCGTCCAGGTCCTCGGAGCCGAAGGACTGTGTGAAGGCGCCGACGCGTTCGTTCCACCCGCGGCGGAGGATCTCCTCGGATATCTCGTCGCGAGCCCGCTTCCACCCGTCCACCCGGTCCTCGGCGTCCAGGCGGTGGGCCAGGGCGATGGCCCGGTCGACCGCCACCCAGCACATGAGCTTGGAGTAGAGGAAGTGGCGGGGCTCGCCCCGGATCTCCCAGATGCCCTGGTCCTTCTCCTGCCACCGGGCCACGGCCGTGTCGGCCAGGTCGGCCAGGAAGCGACGGGTGGCCGGTCCCAGCCGGTCGAGCTGCTCGGGTAGCCGGTGGGCGGCGTCGAGGAGCTCGCCATACACGTCCAGCTGGCGCTGGTTCCAGGCGCCGTTGCCCACCCGCACCGGTGTGCTCTGGCGCCAGCCGGAGAGGTGCGGAAGCTCCCGCTCGCTGAGGTCGTGCTCGCCCCCGATGCCGAACATGATCTGGAGGTCGGCGCCCCCGCTGACCTGGGAGGCGGCGGTGCCCGCCAGGTAGTCGAAGAACTTGTCGGCCTCGTCCGGGCAGGCCGCCACCCACAGGGCCTGCAACGTGAAGCTGGCGTCGCGCACCCAGGCGTAGCGGTAGTCCCAGTTGCGTGAGCCGCCAGGCGTCTCTGGGAGCGAGGTGGTGGGGGCGGCGACGATGGCGCCGGTAGGGAAGTAGGTCAGGGCGTAGAGCACCCGGCCGCTGTGGCGGACGAGGTCGGCCCAGGGGCCGTCGTAGCCCTGGTGCAGGCCGGACCACGTCCGCCAGGCCTCGGCGGTGTCGTCCAGGCGGGCGGCGATCTCCGCCTGGCTCCAGAACCGAGGTCCCTCCTCCGAGGTGCTGCGGTGGTGGAGGGCGAAGGCGACCGTGTCGCCGGCGCGCACGGTGAACCGGGCCCGGGCGGTGGAGCCGTCGACCTCCAGGGGCAGCGGCGAGGAGAGCGCCAGCACGTCCGCTCCTCCCCTCGCCCACACGCCGCCGGAAACCTGCTCGAGGAGGGGACGGATGAGTCCGTACTCGGGCCGCGGGGCGTACTCCAGCTCGAGGGCCACCTCGCCCTCGACACCGCTCACCCGCCGCAGCAGGGTGCCCACCGCGCCCGCTCCCAGCTCGTGGCCGCGCTCGTTGCGCCCGAACGCGAGCCCGTCGACCATGGCCACCGCCCCGGTGGCAGTGCGAAACGTCGTCTCCAACAGCATGGTGTGGGGGAGGTAGCGGCGCGTCGCATGCGACTCTCCCGCCGGTCGGATCGCCCAGTGGCCCGCCGCCTCGTCGAAGATGCGGCCGAACACCGACGGCCCGTCGAAGCGGGGGAAGCAGAGCCAGTCGACCGAGCCCTGGCGGCTGACGAGGGCGGCCGAGCGGCAGTCGGACAGCAGCGCGTAGTCGGCGATCGGCAGCTGGCTCATCGTGCGGACTCCAGTCGCTGGGCGAGGTGGTCGGCCACCCGCAGGGCGTTGGCGATGATCGTGAGCGTCGGGTTCACCGCCGAGCTCGACGCGAAGAAGCTCGAGTCGACCACGTAGAGGTTGTCGAGGTCATGCATGCGGCAGTTGGGGTCGAGGGCGGAGGTCGTGGGGTCGTGGCCGAATCGGACCGTGCCGTTCTGGTGGGCCACGCCGGAGACCCCGAGGCGGCCCCCGAGGTAGGTGGAGCGGTCGATGACGTCTTCTTTGCAGCGCATGGCGTCGAGGAGCGAGCGGAACTTGGCCCGGAGCCGGTCGTGGGCCTCGAGGTTGGTGGGCTCGTAGGTGAGCTTGACGCGCCCGTCCCGCTCGACCTCGACCCGGTTGCCCCAGCGGGGGAGGTCCTCGGTCGTCAGCCAGAAGTCGAGGGAGTGGGCAGCCAGGTCGGCCGGGTCGTCGGCGTCGGGGGCGTCGAGGGAGATCGTGAAGGCGTCGCTCTTGCCCAGCATCTGCATGGCACCCAGTGGGTAGTCCCACTCGCCGTCGCCGTAGTAGAAGTCGTTGATCCCGAGCGTCTTCTCGAACACCGTCGGGTTCGGGACCTTCGAGATGGCTATGAGCGAGGAGTTGTTGTGCAACATCAGGTTGCGCCCCACCACCCCTGAGCTGTTGCCCAGCCCAGCCGGGTGGCGCTCGTTGGCCGAGGCGAGCAGGAGGGCGGCGGAGTTGATGGCGCCGCAGGAGACGGCCACCACGTCGGCCGTGTACTCCTCCCGCTCGCCGTCACGCTCCACCACCACCTTGCTCACCGACCGCCCGTCGGGACTCGTCTCCAGGCGGGTGACGCGGGCGTTGGTTCGTAGGGTGACGTTGGGGTGTTGCAGGGCGGGCTCCACGCAGACGAGCTGGGCGTCGGCCTTGGCCCTCACCAGACACGCGAAGCCGTCGCAGGTGGAGCAGCGGATGCAGGGGCTCTTCTCCGGCTGCGCTTCGTCGATCATGATGCCCAGCGGCAACGGGAACGGGGTCAGCCCCGCCCCCTTGAGGTCGTGGGCCAGCTCCTCGATGCGGGGCTCGTGGCTCATGGGCGGGTAGGCGTAGGAGTCGCCGGGCGGGTCGAGGGGGTCGACCCCCCGCTCTCCGTGCACGTGGTACAGCCGCTCCGCCTTCGCGTACCACGGCGCGAAGTCGGAGTACGAGAGCGGCCAGGCGGGCGACACGCCGTCGACGTGGTAGACGGGGCCGAAGTCCCGTTCCCGCATGCGGAACAGCACCGCGCCGTAGACCTTGGTGTTGCCCCCGACGTAGTAGTGCTGCTTGGGGTTGAACTCCTTGCCGTTCTGGTCGACCCAGCGGCCGGCGTTGCGGTAGCGCAGCTTGCCCCAGACCGAGACGGAGTCCCAATTCTCCTTCTCCCGGGGGTACCACCCGCCCCGCTCCAGCAACAGGATCCGCTTTCCCGTCGGGGCGAGGGCCCAGGTGAGGGTCCCTCCCCCGGCGCCGGAGCCGATCACGATGACGTCGTAGTGCTCGGGCATGGTGGCTCCTAGATGACGGCCAGCGGGGCGACCCACGCGCCGGTGGCCCCCCGCAACTTGGCATGCGAGACGACGAACATGAACTCCCCAACCCCTGCGTCGGCGAGCTCGACGAGCCGGAGGTTCTCCAGCACCACCACGCCGTGCTTGACGTTGAGGGTCTGGGGCACGACGAACGGCTCGTCGGGGTCCTCGGCGGGCACGGGGCCGAAGCTCCACGTGTCGCAACCGGTCAGGCCGACGCGGTGGTCGACCAGCCAGCGGGCAAGGGCCATGCCGGGCCCGGGCTCGCCCTCGACGTAAGCCCGGTTGTCCACGCCCCAGTAGCGGCCCCAGCCGGTGTGGAACAGCACGGCGTCGCCGGGGGTGACGGTCACCCCGTGGGCCTCGAGGGCGGCCTCGGCGTCCTCGGGGGTCACCATGTCGCCTCGCCCGAGATGGGGCACGCCACGCACGTGGGTCACGTCGACGAGCAGGCCGCGGGTCACGACCTGGGGCAGAGTGTCGATTCCGAGGCGGTTGGTCCCGTACTCCTCCACCAGGTCGACGAGGCGGTGGCCGTTGTAGGTGCGGTCGCCGACCTGGAGGTGGTTCAGCGCGTCCATGTGCGTGCCCATCTGCGAGCAGGCGGCTACCTGCTCGACGATCCAGTTGACGTCGTTGCGCCCGAGCCCTCGAGGACCGGCGTTGGGGGCCCGCCGGTTCAGCTGGTGGGCCGAGGTGGTGAGGTACTGGCGGAAGCTGCGCCCGGGAAAGGCGGGGATCTCGGCGTCGAGCACGTGGCTCAGATCGAACACCCTCCCGGTGCGCACCAGGCCGGCCGCCCGCACCACCGCCTCGGGCGTGACCTCGTTGAGCGACCCGGCCTGGTCGTCGGGGCCGTAGCGCGACGGCCACCACGTCTCTTGCACAGCGGCGGTCATCGTCACTCCGACGACCACGTGCCGCGGAAGTCGGCGTAGAGGGTGAGCCCGCCGTCGACGAACAGCGTCTGGCCGGTGATGTAGGCCGCCTCGTCGGAGAGGAGGAAGGCAGTCGCCGCCGCCATCTCCTCGGCCTCCCCCGCCCGCCCCATCGGGATGTGGCTGGTGACGAGCGCCCGCCTCTGGGGGTCGTCGATCCAGGCCCGGTTGATGGGGGTGACGGTGGCGCCGGGGCCGATGGCGTTGACCCGAATCCCCCGCCCGGCGTACTCGAGGGCCAGCGTGCGGGTCAGGTTCTGCATGCCGCCCTTGCTCACCGAGTAGCCCAAGAACTTGGGCTTGGGAATCAGCTGGTGGACGGAGGAGACGTTGACGATGGCGCCCGGCTTGTCCTCGGCCAGCATGCGACGGATCGCCTGCTGAGCGCAGAGGAACGAGCCCCGCAGGTTGACGGCCAGGACCTTGTCGAACGCCGCCGGGGCGACGGAGTCGGAGTCCTGGGCGATCTGGATGCCGGCGTTGTTGACGAGGAAGTCGACGCCGCCGAGCTCCTCGTCGACCGTCTTGAACATGGCCTCGACGGCCTGCTCGTCGGAGACGTCGGCCTCGACCAGCAGGGCCCGGGCCCCCGCGGCCCGCACCTCGTTGATGCACCGCTCGACGCCGCCCTCGATGGCCTCCCTGGTGGCCTCCGCACCTTCGGGGCGCCCGACGTAGTTCACGGCGACGTTCACGCCCTCGCGGCCGAGGCGAATGGCGATGGCCTGGCCGATGCCCGAACTGCCTCCGGTCACGATCGCGGTCCTGCCCTCCAAACCGTTCATCCGGCCCCCCTCCACGAGGTCCTTGCCTGCTCTGGTGTGCGCCGAGGAGTCAAGGTGTTACGCGTAACGACCGATCGGCTCGATGCACTGCAGGGCCATGCACGCTCGCAACCCCCGCGCTGAAGCGCAGGAGGTGCTGGGCGACGGATTCGAGGCGAGGGTCCTGGAGCCATCGCCGCCCGCCGTCCACGACGGTCCGTGGTTCGCCGACGACCCCGTCTCCCTCGAGGCGGCGGCGCTCGGTCGCCCCGTGGTCAGCCCCGTGCCCAACGCCGATCTCACCTGGGACCAGTGGCTGGCCACCCATCTCGGTCCCGCCTCCTGGACAGCCGACCGCTGGCTGGGGGCGCGGCGGCGGCTGCCGGCGGCGCCAGCCGCGCTGGTCGAGACCCGGCTCAGCCTTCACCGCCTCGCCGTCTACGTCCTCTCCCCCGCCCGCCGGCGCGCCAATGGCAAGATCGCCCTGCGCTGGACGCTGGAGGGGTTCGGTACCCCGTTCTTCGGAGCCGACGAGCAGGTGCGGGTGGTGGGCACCGAGGTCGTACGCCAAGAGGGCGACACCGCCGCCGTCGAGCCGATCACCTCGCTGGCCCGGGCGGCCAAGTTCGTGCTGGACGGTGCGCCGGATGTCGCTTGGGCGGAGCCGTTCGACGTCCCGCCGCCCGGCGACCCCGACGCCGACCTACCCGTCGAGGACACCGCCGCCGCCTTCCTGGCTGACTGGTACGGGTTCGCCTGGTCAGTGCTCGAGGAGCTCCGTGCGCAGCCCGAGTCCTCGGACCCCTCGCGGGTGCAGCTGTGGCCCGAGCATTTCGACGCCGCGTTCGACTGCCTGGCACGCGAGAGGCGCGCCACCTTCGGTGCGTCGCCGGGGGACGCCGGGGTGCCCGAGCCCTACCTCTACGTGCTCCCGGCGTCACTCAGAAACCTCGACAGCGAGCTCTGGAACGCCACGACGTTCAGAGGCGCCATCCTGCCCTTCAGCGGCTTCGTCAACGCCGCCGATCAGCGGGCGGCCGCGCTCGACTTCTTCCTCACCCGGCTGGCCGCGCTGGCCTGCTGATGCGCCAGCTGCTCCCCGAGCCGGTTGACCCCGTCGACCCACTCGAGGTCTACGCCGACCTGCCCGTCGTCGAGAGCCCCCCGTCGGTCCGTCTCAACATGGTCGCCAGCGTCGACGGTGCCACTACGGTCGCCGGGAGGTCGGGTGGGCTCGGCGGCGCCGGCGACAAGCGCCTCTTCGCGGTGCTCCGCTCGCTGGCTGACGTCGTGCTCGTGGCCGCCGACACAGTGCGCACGGAGCGCTACGGGCCCGCGCCAGTGCCCATCGCCGTCGTCACGCGGTCGTGCCATCTGGACTGGCAGGCGCCGTTCTTCGCCGCTGCAGCCGCCCGGCCGATCGTGGTGACGGTGGCCGAGGCGCCTGCCGAGAATCGATCACGAGCGGCCCAGGTGGCCGACGTGGTGATTGCCGGCGACGGCAACGTGGACCTGAGCCGAGCGCTGAGCGCGCTGGGTGAGCACGGCGCGCGGCAAGTGCTGGCCGAGGGGGGGCCGACGCTCAACGGGCAGCTCGCCCGCGCCGGCCTCATCGACGAGCTGTGCCTGACGCTGTCGCCCCAACTGGTGGGCGGCGGTTCCAAGCGCATCGTCGTGGGCGATGACATGGCCGCGCCCACTGGGCTGCAGCTACGGTCGGTGTGCGAGGAAGACGACTTCCTCTTCCTCCGGTTTCGCAGGCGCGGGGAAGGGCCCGCGTAACACCTCGCCTCCTCGCCGCACAGTGCCGGCATGGAGGAGCGACGCGGTCACTTCGACGCTCACGCGGCGGCGTTTGCGGCGGTTGTCGGAGAAGCGCCGAGGCTCGAGCTCGTGGCCCGGACGGACGCCCACGAAGGCCCCTTCTACGTGTCCTACGAGGACGCCCTCTACTTCACCACCGTGCCCCGGGCGAGCACCGTGGCCCGCCGCGGCCCTCAGGTCGCCATCAAGCCACTGCGCCTGGACGGTCACCGCTTCCTGGTCAGCGGCGACCGGGAAGCGGTCGTCAAGGCCGACGCCAACGTTGCCAACGGCATGGCCCTCGACCGGGGTGGCGCCCTGGTGGTCTGCGAACAGGGGACACCCTCCCAGCACGCCCGCCTCAGCCGCTTCGATCCGACCAACGGAGAGGTGGCAACGGTCGTCGACGGCTGGACCGGGCAATGCCTGAACTCGCCCAACGACGTCGCGGTCAATAGCGACGGGACCATCTGTCTCACCGACCCCAGCTACGGCCACCTGCAGGGGTTCCGGCCCCCGCCCATCGCCGGCGACCACGTCTACCGCACCGAGCTGGTGACCGTGCTGCCCAACGACCTCCAACACCTACAAGCTGCGGATCTCGACGGGGGCGTCCTGCACGTTCCTCTCCCGACAGCGACCTCGAGGTCCAGAGCGCGCTCGACATCAGGGAGTACACCGACACCCACCACCCGGCGACCATGCCGCACACCCTCGTGCTGGGTCCCGGCCTGGCCATCGACAGGGTCTACGTGGGCTACTGGTTCTGGGGCCGGCCCTCGATCTACCAACTGTAGGAGGACCTCGCCGAGCTGCACCGGCGGGTCAAGGTGGACTTCGACCCGCTCGTGCCCGAGGTGCGGGCGGCGTGGTACGCCAGCCACTAGGGGCTCATGGTGCGTGAAGCGAGGGAGGGCGAGCGGTGACGGACGAGTTCGACGTGATCGTGGTCGGCGCCGGCCCCGCCGGTGAGAACGTCGCCGGCCGCTGCGCCGACGGTGGGTTGGAGGTCGCCATCGTCGAGCGGGAGCTCGTGGGAGGCGAGTGCTCCTACTGGGGATGCATCCCGAGCAAGACCCTGCTCCGGCCCGGCGACGTGATCGCCGCCGCCCGGCGCGTCCCCGGGGCGGCCGAGGCCGTGACCGGGCGGATCGACGTGGCCGCCGCCTTGGCCCGGCGGGACTACATGACCAGCGACTGGGACGACGCGAGCCAGCTGCCCTGGCTGGAGGACAAACGGATCGAGCTGGTTCGGGGGCGGGCCCGGCTGGCCGGAGAGCGCGCTGTCGCGGTCCAGGCCGGAGCGGGAGGCCGGCGCCAGCTGACGGCGCGGCGGGCGGTCGTGCTCGCCACCGGTAGCAACGCCGCCATCCCGCCCATCCAAGGCCTGCGTGAGGCCTCGCCGTGGGACAACCGGACGGTGACGTCGGCCAAGGAGGTCCCCCGCCGCCTGCTGGTCCTCGGCGGCGGCGCGATAGGGGCGGAGATGGCCCAGGCGTTCCGCCGCCTCGGCTCTGAGGAGGTCACGGTCCTCGAGGCGGCTCCCCGACTGGTCCCCCGCGAGGAGCCGTTCGCCGGTGAGGAGCTGGCGGGCGCGTTCGAGGCGGAGGGGATCGCGGTCGTCACCGGTCTCAAGGTCGTCGCTGTCCGCCGCCAAGGGGGCGACGGCCCGGTCACCGGGGTGCTCGAGGACGGGAAGGAGTTCACGGGCGACGAGTTGCTCGTGGCGGTCGGACGGCGGCCCAGCACCGGCGACCTCGGGCTCGAGGCGGTGGGGCTGGAACCCGGCCGCTTCGTCGACGTCGACGACCGCCTGCAGGCGACAGGCGTCCCGGGCGGGTGGCTCTACGCGGTCGGCGACTGCAACGGACGAGCCCTGCTCACCCACATGGGCAAGTACCAGGCCCGCATCGCGGCCGACGTGATCCTCGGCAAGGAGGTGACCGACGTGGCCGATGACGGCATCGTCCCCCGCGTCACCTTCACCGACCCGCAGGTGTGCGCGGTGGGGCTCACCGAGGCAGAGGCGGGCGAGGCGGGGATCGACACCCGCGCGATCCGATACCCCACGGGAGGGCTGGCAGGTGCTTCCGTGCTGGGCAACCAGTTCCCCGGCAGCAGCCAGCTGGTGGTCGACGAGGCCCGGGGCGTCGTCGTCGGCGCCACCTTCGTGGGCCCGGGGGTCCAGGAGCTCCTGCACTCGGCGACGGTCGCCATCGCGGCGCAGGTCCCGCTCGACCGGCTGTGGCACGCGGTGCCCTCGTTCCCGACGGTCAGCGAGGTCTGGCTGCGCCTGCTGGAGGCGTACGGACTGTGACGACCGAGGGACTGTCGTTCGGGGGCTTGCTCGTCGTCGCGCTGGTGGCAGTCGCCGCGCCCCTGGCTGCCAACGCCATCCCGCGGGTCAAGATTCCCGCGGTCGTCCTGGAGATCCTCGCCGGGATCGCGATCGGGCCGTCGATGCTGGGTTGGGTCGAGGTCGACCAGCCCGTCGCCGTGCTGTCGCTGGTCGGGCTGGCCTTCCTGTTGTTCCTCGCCGGGCTGGAGATCGACGTCACGCGCCTGCACGGCGACCTGCTGCGCCTCCCGCTTGTCGGCTTCGTGGTGACGCTGGCGATCGGGCTCAGCGCCGGGCTCGCCCTCGACGCCGCCGGCTGGGTGAGCAGCCCTCTGTTCGTGGCGATCGTGCTCTCGGCCACGTCGCTGGGCCTGGTGGTCCCCGTCCTCAAAGACGTCGGGGAGGCCGACCGGCCGCTCGGCCAACTGATCATCGCCGGTGCCACCGTCGCCGACTTCGCCGCGGTCATCCTGCTGTCGCTGTTCTTCTCCGAGGCCGGGGGTGGAACCGCCAGCAAGCTGTTCTCCGTCGGGCTGTTCGTCGCCGTGGTCGCGGTGGTGGCCATCGCCCTGGCGCGCGTCGGTCGCAGCATGCGTCTCGACGCGGTGCTCGTCCGCCTGCAGGACACCACTGCCGAGATCCGTGTGAGGATCGCGGTGGCGCTGCTCATCGGGTTCGTCGCTCTGGCCGCCAACGTCGGCCTCGAGACGATCCTCGGCGCCTTCGTGGCCGGCGCCATCCTCGCCTCGGTCGACCACGACGCCATGAGCCACCCGCACTTCCGCGTGAAGCTCGAGGCGATCGGTTATGGGTTCGTCATCCCCGTCTTCTTCGTCACGAGCGGCGTCACCTTCGACGTCGACGCCCTCACCCAGAGCCCCTCGGCACTAGTGCGGGTGCCGCTGTTCCTGCTGGCGCTGCTCCTGGCGCGAGGGGTACCGGCGCTGCTCTACCGCCGGACGCTCGGCACCGACGGCGCCACCGTCGCCGCCCTCCTGCAAGCGACGTCGCTGCCGTTCATCGTCACTGCCGCCCAGATTGGCGTGGCCATCGACGCCATCCAGTCGGTCACGGCCGCCGCCCTGGTTTCCGCCGGGCTGCTCTCGGTGGTCATCTTCCCCCCCAACGCTCTCGCCCGACTAAGGCGGCTGGCGTCCACTGTCCCCGAGGGGGTGACACCGCGACCCCCCCCTACTACCGCTGCTCACTCACCGCCCGATGGGCACCCAGGACTGACCGGATGACCCGGACAGGAGCATCTCGCTCGTCACGGTCACCGTCGGACGCATCCCCATCCGGGTTCGCCCTCAGGTCCAAGAGTGGGCGAGCGCGCTCCGCCGCGAGACGCTCGCCGGTCGAGTTATAACCAGAACCTGTGGATCGACCACCCGTTCGAGGGCGCGGCGTACCTTCCTCGTTGACAAAGACGAGATCCGCCGGCGGTGCAACGCCGGCGAGGAAGGAGACGCCGATGTTGAGGGTAG
>DATAAF010000100.1:0-4614 GCA_036260255.1 Acidimicrobiales bacterium
GTCGACGCCGTCCCCGCCCGGACGGCGACGGCTCGGCCCGCCGCGCCCGCCGACGGCCAGGTCGAGCCCCTGCGCGGCGCGGCGGCCCGCATCGCCGCCAACATGGAGGCCAGCCTGGCGGTGCCCACCGCCACCAGCACGAGGGTGGTCCCCGCCCGGCTGCTCGAGGTCAACCGCAAGGTCCTGAACGGCTACCTGGGGCGCACCGGCGGCGGCAAGGTCAGCGTCACCCACCTGGTGGGCTACGCCGTGGTCCGGGCGACCGAGGCCGTCCCAGCCATGCGGCGGACGTTCACCCGCGACGGCGAGGCGGCCGGCATCGTGCGCCATCCCCACGTGGGGCTGGGCTTGGCCGTCGACGTGGAGAAACCGGACGGCAGCCGCACCCTGCTCGTGCCGTGCATCCGGGACGCCGACAGGCTCGACTTCAAGACCTTCCACGCCGCCTACGAGGAGCTCATCCGCAAGGTGCGCACGGGCAAGGTCACGGCCGACGACTTCGCCGGCGTCACCATGACCCTCACCAACCCGGGCACCCTGGGCACCGTCCACTCCGTCCCCCGCCTGATGCCCGGGCAGTCGGTGATCGTGGGCGTGGGCGCCCTCGAGTACCCCGCCGAGTTCCAGGGGGCCGACCCCCGGGTCATGCGCCAGCTCGGCATCTCCAAGGTCATCACCCTCACGTCCACCTACGACCACCGGGTGATCCAGGGGGCCGAATCGGGTCTGTTCCTCAAGCGCGTCCACGAGCTGCTGCTGGGGGCGGACGACTTCTACCGCGACGTGTTCACCGCCATGGGCGTGCCCTACGAGCCGGTGAAGTGGCGGCTCGACGACAACCCGGTCGACGGCCGGGACGCCGATCCGGCCAAGCAGGTCCACGTCCAGACGCTCATCAACATGTACCGGGTGCGGGGCCACCTCATCGCCGACCTCGACCCGCTGCGGTGGAAGGAGCCGCGTACCCATCCCGAGCTCGACCCCGCGACCTACGGGCTCACGATCTGGGACCTCGAGCGGGAGTTCTTCACCGACGGCCTGGCCGGCACCGCGGTCCTGCCCCTCGGCGAGATCCTCGGGATCCTGCGCGACGCCTACTGCCGGCGCATCGGTGTGGAGTACATGCACATCCAGGAGCCCGACCAGAAGCGGTGGATCCAGGAGCAGGTCGAGGGCGTGAGCGCCGCGCTCGCCACCGAGGAGCAGCTCCACATCCTCGACCGCCTCAACGCCGCCGAGGCGTTCGAGCGGTTCCTGCACAGCAAGTACGTGGGCCACAAGCGGTTCGGGCTGGAGGGGGCGGAGAGCACCATCCCCCTCGTCGACGAGCTGCTCGACCAGGCCGCCCGGTCGGGGTACGAGGAGGCCGTCCTCGGCATGGCCCACCGGGGCCGGCTGAACGTCCTGGTCAACATCGTGGGGAAGTCGCTGCGCCAGATCTTCCGCGAGTTCGAGGGCGACCTCGACCCCTCGACCACGCAGGGGTCGGGCGACGTGAAGTACCACGTTGGCGCGTCGGGCAAGTTCGTGGGCCGCTCCGGCCTGGCCATCCCCGTCACCCTGGCGTCCAACCCGTCGCACCTGGAGGCGGTCGACCCGGTCGTCGAGGGCATGGTGCGGGCCAAGCAGGACCTCATCGACGACCCCCAGGCGTTCAGCGTGCTGCCCCTCGTGATCCACGGCGACGCCGCCTTCTCGGGCCAGGGCGTGGTGGCCGAGACGCTCAACCTCTCGGCCCTGCGCGGCTACCGCGTGGGCGGCACGATCCACCTCGTCGTCAACAACCAGGTGGGCTTCACCACGTCGATGCACGACGCCCGCTCGTCGGTCTACCCGACCGACGTGGCCAAGATGGTGCAGGCCCCCATCCTCCATGTGAACGGTGACGACCCCGAGGCCTGCGCCCGGGTGGCCCGACTGGCCTTCGGGTTCCGCCAGCGCTTTCACAAGGACGTGGTCATCGACCTCGTCTGCTACCGCCTCCACGGCCACAACGAGGGCGACGACCCGTCCTACACCCAGCCCCTCATGTACAAGCGCATCGAGAGCCGCCGGTCGGTGCGCAAGCTCTACACCGAGACGCTCGTGCGTCGCGGCGACATCAGCATGGACGAGGCGGAGCGGGCGCTCGACGACTTCGTGGCCCGCATGCAGACGGCGTTCGAGGAGACCCGCCACGCCACGCCGCCCGATCCCAACGTGGCGCGCGTCGTCACCCCGCCGCTGGACGACGTCCCGCCCGTCGTCACCGGCGTCGAGCGGGCGACGCTCGACCGCGTCGAGCGCACCCTCGAGAGCCCGCCGCCGGGGTTCACCGTGCACCCCAAGCTGGTCAAGCAGATGGAGGCGCGTCGCCGCCTGTGGAAGGACGGGCAGGTCGACTGGTCCCTCGCCGAGGCGCTCGCCTTCGGATCGCTCCTGCTCGAGGGCACCGACATCCGCCTGTCGGGCCAGGACTCCCGCCGCGGCACGTTCTCGCAACGGCATTCCGTGCTGGTGGACTACGAGACGGGCGCCGAGTGGACCCCGCTGGCCTCGCTCGAGGGCGCACGAGGCAAGTTCTGGGTGTTCGACTCGATGCTGTCGGAGTACGCCGCCCTCGGGTTCGAGTACGGCTACTCCGTCGTGCACGAGGACGCCCTGGTGGCGTGGGAGGCCCAGTTCGGCGACTTCGTGAACGGCGCCCAGGTCGTTGTCGACCAGTTCATCGCCGCCGCCGAGGCCAAGTGGGGGCAGACCTCGGGCCTGGTGCTCCTCCTGCCCCACGGTTACGAGGGGCAGGGCCCGGAGCACTCCTCGGCCCGCTTGGAGCGGTTCCTCACCCTCTGCGCCGGCGACAACCTGTGTATCGCCAACCCCACCACCGCCGCCCAGTACTTCCACATCCTCCGCCGCCAGGTGCGCCGCCGGCCGCGCAAGCCGCTGGTGCTGCTCACGCCCAAGTCCCTGCTGCGGGCGCGGGTGTCCCGCTCGGCGGTGCAGGAGCTCGTCGGCGGCTCGTTCCGGGAGGTGCTCGTCGACTCGGTGCCCGGCGACGGCGACACCGCCACGGCGGAGCCCCGCCGGCTGATCATGGCCCAGGGGAAGGTCGTCTACGACGCCCTCGCCGGCCGGGAGGAGCGGGGCCTGGCGGTCCCCGTGGTGCGGGTCGAGCAGCTCTTCCCGTGGCCCGCCGACCAGATCGCCGAGGCGGTCGCCCGCTACCCGTCTGTGCGCGAGGTCTACTGGCTCCAGGAGGAGCCCGAGAACATGGGCGCCTGGCCGTTCGCCCACGAGCGCCTGCACCACCGCCTGCCCCCCGGTGTCGACCTGCGGTTGGTGAGCCGGCCGCCGTCGGCCAGTCCGGCCACCGGGAGCCAGACCGTCCACCAGCACGAGCAGGAGCAACTGGTCGAGCGAGTCTTCGCCGGGCTGTAGCTGCAGCGCCCGTCCCATCGCCGCTCCGGCGCCATCGGAATGATTGACTGAAACCGGAATGTCACGTCGCCCCGTCGTCGTCGACGGCTCGAACCTCGCCACCGAGGGCCGCTCGATGCCAAGCCTGGCCCAGCTCGACGAGGCGGTCCGCGCCTGGCTGGCGGAGAACCCCGACGACGAGGTGATCGTCGTCGTCGACGCGTCGTTCGGGTACCGGATCGACGAGGCCGAGCAGAAGATGTTCGAGGAGGCCGAGGAGGCCGGGGAGCTGGTGTCGCCGCCCGCCGGAGCCGCCGGTCGGGGCGACGGCTTCCTGCTCCGCATCGCCGACCGCGTCGACGCCGCCGTGCTGTCCAACGACTCGTTCCAGGAGTTCCACGGCGACTACCCGTGGTTGTTCGACAGCGGGCGGCTGCTCGGCGGCAAGCCGGTGCCCGGTGTCGGGTGGATCTTCACCCCTCGCACGCCGGTGCGGGGGCCCAAGAGCCGCATCGCCGTGCGCGACGCCAAGCGGGCCAAGAAGCCGGCTCGCAGCGAGCCCGTCGTCGAGGCCATCGCCGAGGCCACCGCCGAGGCCCTGGCGCCTCCCCCGGCGTCGGGGGGCCGGCGGGGGCGACGGCGGGGCAAGGCGCCGTCGAGCCACGAGGCGGTCAACGAGCCGCTGCCGTTCATCACGTTCATCGCCGAGCACCCGCTGGGCACCGAGGTCGAGGGCGAGGTCGAGACCTTCACGTCGCACGGGGCGTTCGTGCTGGCCGACGGGGCCCGCTGCTACGTGCCGGTGAGCGGACTCGGGGACCCGCCGCCCCGCACCGCCAAAGCGGTGCTCAAGCGGGGCGAGACCCGCCGGTTCGTGGTCCAGGCCCTCGACCCGCCGAGGCGGGGCATCGAGCTGGCCCTGCCGGGGCTGGCGCGCGTCGCCGGGGCGCCCACCGACGAGACGGTCGAAGCGGAGATCGCCGGTGCCAGGGGGGGCGGGGCTGCGCGGGCCGACGGCGAGGTCCCCCGTCGGCGGCGCCGCGGCCGCCGGGGCGCCGCCCGCCACGACGGCCAGGGCGAGGCGGCGTCGCCCGGGCCGGCTCCGGCCGCGGCGGCGGAGGACGCCCGGCCTGACCGTGGCCCGACCGGGCGCCCGGAGGACGTGTCGGTCGGGCCGAGCTCCGAGTCGTCGCCGGTGCAGGAGGCCCCCGCGCCGAC
>DATAAF010000101.1:0-27778 GCA_036260255.1 Acidimicrobiales bacterium
GGCCCCGGCCGGGTGGAGGAGCTAACGCCCCGGGCCGGAACGCGCGGCCGGGTGGCGGTACGGGTGGTCGGGCGGCGGCCCCGGACAGCCCCCTGCGACGAGCTGTCCGTCGAAGTGGCTCTCCAGCGGCCATTTCCCCGATCGGTTCGGCTGGGCGCGCCGCGCGCGGGCTGGGTCCGGGCCCGGCGGGCGGCGGCGGCGGCGGGCGTGGGCCGGCGGCCCCGCGTGGTCGTGGTGGTCACGGGCGGGAGGCGCTCGTCGTCTGGGTCGTCCGGCGGGCAAGGGTGGTGGCGGTGGTCCGGCTGGCGGCGCTGGCGGCGCTTGTGGCGCGGGCGGCGGTGGTGGTCGTACGGCCGGGGATGGTCGTCGCCGCGGCGGTGCGGGCGGTGGCGGGACGAGGAGCAGCCCCGGTGGTCGGTGCGGCGGTGGCGGTCGTCGCGCTCGTCGGCGCGGGGCCGGCAGGGACGGGCGGGAGCGGGTCGTCGGGCCCCACGCCCTGGAGGTAGGTCACCGTCGCCGGTGGGACCATGCCCAGGCGCTGGCGGGCCACAGCGACGACGCGGTCGGGCGCCTCGAGCTCGGCGACGGTCACGCGGAGGCGGCGGTTGTGGGCGGCCTCCGCCTCGGCGCTCCGGTTGAGGCGGTCGAGCTCGGACTGGCCCTGGGTGAGCAGCACCTGGAGGAAGACGACGAGGAACAACCCCACCGCGCTCATCACGAAGGCGAGGAAGGTGCACGCCCGGGTGAGGGCCCGGCGGCGGCGGCCCGCCTCGGCGTCGTGGACGACACGGAGGTGCGGAGCGCGAGACGGAGCCGGAGCGGGCGCGGGCCGGGCGCTGGCCGCCCGGTGGGGTGCCGCCCGGCTCATGCCGCCACCTCCTCCGGGAGCTTCTCCACCGCCCGCAGGCGGGCGCTCTGCGACCGGGGGTTGGCCAGCACCTCGGCGGCCGCCGGCCGGGCACCTCGCCTGAGCAGGCGCACCCGGGGCCGGGCCCCGCACACGCACGGGAGGCCCGGCGGGCAGACGCACCCCCCGGAGGCCGCCTGGGCGAAGCGCTCCTTGACGATGCGGTCCTCGCCGGAGTGATAGGCGAGCACCACGCAGCGCCCGCCGGCGCCCAACAGGTCGATGGCCTGGTCGATCGCACCGGGCAGGACCTCCAGCTCCCGGTTGACCTCGATGCGGACGGCCTGGAACGTGCGGCGGGCGGGGTGGCCTCCCCGGCGGCGGGCAGGCGCGGGGATGGCGCCCCTCACGACCTCGGCCAGCTCGCCCGTGCGCGACAAGGGCCGTGCCGCCACGATCGCCCGGGCGATGCGGCGGGCGAAGCGCTCGTCGGCGTAGGTCGCCAGCACCCGGGTGAGGCCGTCCTCGTCGTAGGTGTTCACCACGGTGGCGGCGGTGAGGCCCTGGCGCCGGTCCATCCGCATGTCGAGCGGTCCGTCGGCGCCGTAGGAGAACCCCCGCTCGGCGCGGTCGAGCTGCGGCGAGCTGACCCCGAGGTCGAACAGCACCCCCGACACCTCCCGATGGCCGAGCTCCTCGCAGATCATGGTCATGTGGTCGAACCGGGCCTGGCGCAGCACCACCCGGTCGGCGAAGGGGCGGAGGGTGACCTCGGCCGCCGCCAGCGCGTCGGCGTCCTGGTCGAGGCCGACCACGTGGACGTGGGCGTGCGCCTCCAGCAGGGCCCGGGCGTGGCCGCCGGCGCCGACGGTGGCGTCGACCACCGGGCCGGGCGGCACCGGGCCCAGCAGGTCGGTGACCTCGGCCACCATCACCGGTCGGTGTCGGAACGCCTCCTCGTCACCGCCACCCGGCCCACCGACCTCACCCATCCGCCCCGACCCGTGGCCCCTCGCTCATCCGGCATCCCCCGACCGGGAGGGCCCGGGGTCGGGCCCGAGACACAGGGCGAAGAGGGGGGTCTTCCCGCGTGCCGGTCGGGGGATGGCGCATGAGCGAGGGGTGGTTGTCATCTCTCCCTCGCCGCGTGGGCGTCGCTGTCGACCTCCTCCTCTCCTCGGCCGTCCGTCTCGTCACCGGCCAGGCCCTGCTCGCCCAGCCGCTTCCGCTCCCGCCAGGTGGTGGCGTCCCAGATCTCCACGTGGTCGAACGCCCCGGTGATGGCGACGTCCCGCTCGAGGTGGGCGAAGTCGCGTAGCGGGGCGGGGAGCGCCACCCGGCCCTGCTTGTCGGGGCTGGCCTCCTGGGCGCCGGCGAAGAAGGCGCGGGCCACGTCGCGGTCGGCCCGCGACCCGCGCATCCTCGCCCTCATCTCCAGCGAGCGGGCCTCGAACTCCTCCGGCGGCCACAGGGCCAGGCACCCGTCGACCTCGCTGGTCACGAACGCGCCGGCGAGCTGGTCGCGGAACCGGGCGGGCAGGATCACCCGTCCCTTCGCATCCAGGGAGTGGCTGTGCTCTCCCAGGAACATCCGCTCCACCTCGGTCCTCACCGCGTCGGGCCCTCACCCAAACCACTCCCGATCGCTCCACTTCGCGCCACCGTATTCCCTGAGGCCCCACCGGGTCAAGGCGCGCGCCGGGAATTGGCGGGCTACGCCTCCACCCGGGCGCCGTCGGCCGCCCGCAGGCGGCGCCCCGGCGCCGCCGTGCCCGGTCGGGCCAGGGCGACGACACAGCCCCCGAACCCGGCGCCGGTGAGCCGGGCCCCGTACACGCCGGGCGTCTCCAGGAGGTGCTCGACCAGCCGGTCGAGGCCCGGCGTCGACACCTCGAAGGCGTCCCGCAGGCTGGCGTGGCTCTCGGACATGAGGCGGCCGGCGCCCGAGACGTCGCCGTCGCGCAGGCAGCGGGCGGCGTCGAGGACCCGCCCGTTCTCGCTCACCACGTGGCGAGCCCGCCGCCGGAGGACGGGGTCCTCCAACCGGGCCACGTCCTCCAGGGACGCCTCCCGGAGGGGGCCGATCAGGGCGGCGGCCTCCTCGCACTGCCGGCGGCGCTCGGCGTAGGCGGACCGGGCGACCGACCGGCGCTCGCCCGAGTCGACGACCACCACCTCGGCCGAGTCGGGGAGGGGCACGGCGCCCACCTCCAGCGACGTGCAGTCGACGAGCAGGGCGTGCCCGGCCCGGCCCGCCGCCGACGCCAGCTGGTCCATGATGCCGGTCGGGGTCCCCCAGGCGAGAAGCTCGGCGCGCTGGCACGCCTTCGCCAGCTCGACCGGCGACCCCTCGAAGCCAAGGGCGAGGGCCAGGGCCACCTCGAGGGCGGCGCTGGAGGAGAGCCCGGCGCCCTGCGGAAGGGTGGAGGTGACCCGGCCGGTGCCGCCGGCGACCGGCCTGACGACCGCCACCACACCGGCGACGTAGCGCGCCCACCCGGGTGAGACCAGGGCGGCGTCGGCCACGTCGAGGGGCACGACCGCCGGCTCCGGCTCGGTCGCCGACACCAGCTCAACGGTGGGACCGCCCCGCTCGAGCTCGACGGTCGTGCCCAGGTCGACGGCCATGGGCAGGACCAGACCGCCCGTGTAGTCGGTGTGGTCTCCGATGAGGTTCACCCGCCCCGGGGCGTAGGCGCGCACGGCGCCATGATGGGACGACGGAGGAGCTGGATGCGGGAAGATGCGTGCGCCATGGACCTGCCCGTGCGCACCCGCGTCGCCGTCGCGGCAGGACGGCTCGTCTCGGAGGTCTCGAGGCGGGTGGGGACAGGGCAAGGGTCGTCCATAGGTGGCAAGGTCACGCTGGCCCTGGACCCCTCGGCGCTCGAGCTGCTGGCCGCCGGTCGCGACGTGGCCCTCGTCTCCGGCACGAACGGCAAGACCACCACGACCCGCCTGCTGGCCGCCGCCCTGGCCACCCGGGGCCCGGTGACCACCAACTCGGCCGGTGCCAACCTGCTCTCGGGGCTGACCGGCGCGCTGGCGACAGGAGCCGGGAACGGCGCGGGCAGCGCGGCGTTGGAGGTCGACGAGGGCCTCCTCGCCAAGGCCGTCGCCGCCGTGCACCCCCAGGTGGTGACCTTGTTGAACCTCAGCCGCGACCAGCTCGACCGCATCGGCGAGGTCCGACTGCACGCCGAAGCGTGGCGCCGGGCCCTCGAGGCGGCGCCCGACGTGGCCGTGGTGGCCAACGTCGACGACCCGCTGGTGGCATGGGCGGCGTCGGGCGGGCGCAAGGTGGCGTGGGTGGCCACCGGCCAGCGCTGGCGGTCGGATGCCGGCGCCTGCCCGGCGTGCGGCGGCCGCATCCGGTGGGTGGCCTCGGAGGGTGAAGGCACCGTGTGGTCCTGCTCGGCCTGCGGGTTCGCCCGGCCCCGGCCCGACGTGGCGCTCGACGGGGCGGGCCTGGTGCTCGCCGACGGCAGGCGCCTCCCGGTGCGCCTCCAGCTGCCGGGGCGGTTCAACGTGGCCAACGCGGCGATGGCCATGGGCGCGGCCGCCGCCCTGGGCGTGAAGCCGGAGGCGGCGCTGGCGGCCATGGCCGACGTCGGGACGGTGGCGGGCCGCTACCAGGTCGTCACCGTCGACGGGGTCCAGGTCCGGCTGCTGCTGGCCAAGAACCCGGCCGGGTGGGCGGAGACGCTCGACCTCATCCGTCCCGCCCCCATGCCCGTCGTCGTCGGGATCAACGCCCGCATCGCCGACGGCCGTGACCCGTCGTGGCTCTGGGACGTGCCGTTCGAGCGCCTCCGCGGGCGCGTGGTGATCGCCACCGGCGACCGGGGGCGCGACCTGGCCGTGCGCCTGCGCTACGCCGACGTCGCGCACCGGTTCGTGGCCGGCTACCGAGAGGCGGTGCGGGCGGCAGGGGCGCCCGACATCGACCTCGCCGCCAACTACACGTCGTTCCAGGACGCGCGTGCCGCCCTGGCCCCCGCCGGCGGTGCCCGTGGCTGACCCCGTCCGCATCGCCCTGCTCTTCCCCGAGCTGCTCGGCACCTACGGGGACGGCGGCAACGCCACCGTGCTGGCCCAGCGCCTGCGCTGGCGCGGCGTCCCGGCCGAGGTCGTCGAGGTGGCCACGGGCGAGCCCGTCCCTGAGTCGTGCGACATCTACCTGATGGGTGGGGGCGAGGACGGTCCTCAGGCCCTGGCGGTCCGTGAGCTGGAGGCGAGCGGCGCCCTTCCCCGCGCGATCGACGCCGGCGCGGCGGTGATGGCGGTGTGCGCGGGCTACCAGGTGCTCGGCAACCGCTTCCTCGGTCCCGACGGCTCGCCCCATGCCGGTCTCGGCCTCTTGGACTGCTCGACCAGCCGGGGCAAGGGCCCCCGCCGGGTGGGCGAGCTGGTGGTCGAGGCCGACCCCGCCCTCGGCCTGCCGCCCCTCACCGGCTACGAGAACCACGCCGGGGTGACAACCCTCGGCCCGGACGCCCGCCCCCTGGGACGGGTGGTGGTGGGCCACGGCAACGACGGCGGCGACGGCACCGAGGGCGTGGTCAGCGGCCGCGTGCTCGGCACCTACCTGCACGGCCCCGTCCTGGCCCGCAACCCGGCGCTGGCCGACCTCGTCCTGTCGTGGGTCGTCGGCCCGCTGGAGCCGCTCGAGGACGCCGAGGTCGACGACCTCCGCGCCGAGCGCATGGCGGCCGCCCGTCGGGGCCGCCTCCGACTCCCCCGCCTCGGCCGGTGGACGGCGACGTGGAAGTAGACGCGGTCGTGGTGGGAGCCGGGCTGGCCGGGCTGGCCGCCGCCCACCGGCTCCACGCCGGCGGGCTCTCCGTGCGGGTGATCGAGGCGAGGGGACGGGTGGGCGGCCGCCTGCTGACCATTGCCCACGAAGGCGCCGACGGACGGGGCTGGCTCGACCTGGGCGCCACCTGGTACTGGGACGACCAGCCCCAGGTGCGCGCCCTGGTGCGACAGCTGGGCCTCTCCGCCTTCCCGCAGTTCGCCCGGGGCCAGGCCGTGGTGGAGGAGATCGAGGGAGAACCGCCCGCTCCGGTCGACGTCCCCCCGCCCGTGCCCGCCGAGCACCGCCTGGTCGGCGGCACCCAGCCCCTCGCCGAGGGCCTGGCCGACGGGCTCCCCGACGACACCGTGGCCTACGCCCAGCGGGTCACCGCCATCGCCGGGGAGGAGAGTGGGGTCGTCACCACGGTGACCGCCGCCGACGGGCGCAGCTCCGAGGTCGGCGCCCGGTTCGCGGTCGTCGCCGTCCCACCCCGGCTGGCCCAGCAGGACATCACCTTCTCCCCCGCCCTGCCCGACGACCTCCTCGCCGTCATGCGGGCCACGCCGACGTGGATGGGCAGCGCCATCAAGTGCGTCGCCGTGTACGAGTCGCCCTTCTGGCGCGGCGCCGGCTTGTCGGGCCGGGCCTTCAGCGAGGTGGGCCCGCTGCGCGAGGTGCACGACGCCTGCACCGACGACGGTGCCGTCGCCGCCCTCTGGGGCTTCGTCTCACCGCTCGACGCGTTTCGGGAGATCGGCCCCGAGGAGCGGACCGAGCGGGCCCTGGAGCAGCTGGGCCGGCTGTTCGGCCCCGGAGCCGGCGACCCCGTGCAGTACACCGAGCGGGACTGGTCGGGAGACCCCAACACCAACGACGAGGTCTGGTGGGTCGACGGGCCGATCCTCGACTACGGCCACCCCGCCTTCGCCCGGCCGCTCTACGGCGGACGCCTCGCCTGGGCGGGCGCCGAGACAGTCGCCGAAGGCGGCGGGCACATGGAGGGCGCGGTCAGATCCGGTCACCGGGCGGCCGACCTGGTGCTGCGGGCCGCCTCGGCCGGGAGCTGACGAGGTCGCGCCGTGCCGGTCCTCGGCAACCTCGCCGACCGCCTCCGGCTGCACTACCTCCGCCTGGTGGCGGGCGCGGCCAAGCCCCACACCGGTGGGCCCCCCGTCGACGACCGCGACTTCCCCGACCCCTACGTCCTGCGGGTCGGGTCGACCTACTTCGCCTACGCCACCAATGCCGGCGGCGCCAACGTGCAGGTCATGCGCTCGGCCGACCTGGCCCGCTGGGAGGCGCTGCCCGACGCCCTCCCCGAGCTGCCCTCCTGGGCCGGGCCGGGACGGACATGGGCGCCCGCCGTCTTGCCCCGCGGCGACCGCTACGTCCTCTACTACACCGTCCGCGAGCCCACCTCGGACCGCCAGTGCATCTCGGTGGCGACCGCCCGCACGCCCGCGGGGCCGTTCACCGACACGACAACCGCGCCCCTCGTCTTCCAGCTCGAGCGGGGCGGGTCGATCGACCCCAGCCCCTTCGTCGACCACGACGGCACCGCCTGCCTGCTCTGGAAGAGCGACGACAACGCCTTCGAGCGGCCGACCGTCCTGTGGGGCCAGCCACTGGACGCCGACGGTCTGGGCCTCAGCGGAGCTCCCACCGAGCTCCTGCGCCACGACCGGGACTGGGAGCGCCCGCTCATCGAGGCCCCCGCCATGGTCAGGGTGAAGGGCGTCTACTACCTCTTCTACTCGGCCAGGTGGTGGGAGTCGGCGGACTACGCCATCGGGTACGCGATCGGCCTGGCGCCTCTCGGCCCCTTCCTCAAGGTCACCAACACCCGGCCGTGGATGACGACCGGCGGGGCGGCCGCCGGCCCCGGCGGCCAGGAGCTGTTCGGCGCCGCCGACGGGGCGCTCTGGATGGCGTACCACGCCTGGATGCCGGGCAGGGTCGGGTACGGCGCCGGAGGGGCCCGATCGCTCCGCGTCTCGCGGTTGGCCTTTCCCGGCGGTCGCCCGACACCCCGTCCGTAGGGCCGCCGGACGGGCCGCATCCCGAGCTCAGCGCGACCGCGGCCGCCTCGCGGTCGAGAAGATCTCGTAGACCGCCCCGTTGCTCAGCGACACCACGTAGAGGTTGCCGTTGGGCCCCTCCTCGATGTCGGTGCCGACGCCGAAATTGCGCCCGATCAGCAGGGTCTCGCTCTCGGTCATGCCGAACCGCTCTCGGTTGTCGGCGACCCGGTCGAGCAGGCGACGGTCACGGACGCCGACCCTCGTGCGGTTGGCGCTGATGTCGAAGTGGAACAGGTAGCCGTTCTCCGGCATGGGGCGGGCCGCCCCGACGAACAGGTCGCCCTCGTACTGGGCACCGAGCCCCCGCCCGCCCACGAACCCGATGGCCGCGGGGGCGACGGCGAACTGCCAGCTGAACTCGGGATCGCTGTAGAAGGAGCCGGGCAGGTGGAAGAGCCGCGACAGCGCCTCCGCCGGCGAGTCGGCGATGTTGGTCGGCGGCCAGCGGAGCTGCTGGAGACCGCCGGGCCGGCCCACCTCGATGCTCTTGAACTCGCCGATGCGGTCGACCGGCCCCATGATCTGGACCCACCCACCGTTCATGCCGGGGTCGACCAGGTTGATCTCGTCGAAGGCGTCGTCGGAGTTCTGCTGGTCCCACAGCCGCCCCGATTTCGGGTCGAAGTCCATCCCGAAGCTGTTGCGCACGCCGTAGGCGAAGATCTTCTGGATGTTGGCCCCGACCTCCCCGCCGCGGGCGGCGCCCACCCGGTGGAACGGGTTGTCCGAAGGCGTCGATCCGTCGTCGTTCAGCCGCAGGATCACGCCGGTCAGGTGGGCGTCGTCGGGCTCCGGCCCGCCGAACTGGTCGTCGGGCACGGTCGGGCCGAGCCCGGTGGGCGTCGGGCCCGAAGGCAGGTTCTGCATCTGGCCGCGACGGCCGACGTCGCCGATGATCACGTAGAGCTTGCCGTCGGGCCCGAAGTCGATGACACCTCCGTCGTGGTTCCCGCGCGGCGGCTGGGCGGCGTCGCCCTGGTTGGGCGGGACGGGGGCGCCGTCGTGCTGGAACGCCCGCAGCGAGATCAGGTTGCGGTCGAACTCGAGGCCCGAGCCGTTCCACTCGAAGCGGTCGACGCGGTTCCCCAGCAGCGGCACCGCCGAGACGTCACCGGTGTCGTCGCCGAGCATGCCGTTCTCGTCGCATTCCCGGCGGTCGGGGAAGAACGGGTCGGCCGACGGGCCCGGCGTGCGGCAAGTCCAGTACAGGTACACGCCGGGGTCCTCGGGGAAGTCGGGGTGGAGGGTGATGCCGAGCAGCCCGCGCTCCGACGCGAAGTTCACCGCCAGGTCGAGGACCGTCCCCTGCGCCGCGCCGCCGCGGACGCGCTGCACCCGGCCGGTCGCCTTCTCGAGGACGAGCATGTCGTCGGGCCCGATGAAGGCCATGCTGGTCGGCTGGTCGAGGCCGCCGACCACGGTCCGCACGCCGAGGTTGCGGGCCAGCATCTCCGGCCCGGCGACCTGGGCCGGTGCTCCCGGCGCCAGGGCGGAGGCCACCGCCATCACCGCCGCGAACGTCACCGCGAGCCTCAATCTCATGCGCATCCTCCCCGTCCGGGCCCCGCCCACCGTGTGCCGACGGGTGGACACGTCACGCGCACCCACCTGGCCGAGCCGCTGCTCTTACCAATCCGGAGCGCCAAGGCTCGCGCCGGGCGCCCGGCGACGGCAATAGATGCCCGTCGCACCTAGAAGCCGGCCCCGCCGCCGCGCACGCGCGCGGCGACCCCACCCGACAGCTCACGCAGGCTATACGGCCGAGCCGGCCAGAGGGATTCCCCGGCCCGTGCGGGCGTCAGCGGGGCAGGCCGGCGGCCCGGACGACCCGGTCCACGTACTCGGTCGAGTGGTTGTAGTTCCACACCGCCGAGCGCAGGCGCCCGGGGTCGGCGCCGCCGTTGGCGCACAGCAGCCGGGCGGCCGAGTGGAGGGCGTCCCGGGGGTTCATGACGTCGGCCGTCCCGTCGCCGTCGCCGTCGGTGCCGTACGCCGACCAGGTCCCGGGCAGGAACTGCATCGGCCCGCGGGCGCCCGCCGACGACGGCCCCAAGTAGCGCCCCAGCAGGGTCTCGACCTCGCCGATGGCGAGCAGCACGTCGGGGGGGAGCCCGGGGCAAGTGGCCGCCGCCGCCTCGGCGTCGGCCCGCCACTGCCCCCGCTCGAGGTCGGCGGCCCCCAGGGCATCGCCACCGCGCGCGCCGGTCGCCGCCTCCACGGCCGTCGCCGTCCCCCCTGTCCCGCTCTGGGCACCAACGTCGTCGACGAGCATGTGCAGGGCGACGGTTGCGAGCGTGGCGACCACCGCGAAGACGGCGCGCCCCGGGCGGGCGGCCAGCTCGGCGCCGAAACGGGCACCGAAGGACGGCTCCGGCGGCGCGCCAATCGCTCCCGCCGGCGGGCACTGCTGGGTGGGGGCCCAGGCCGGCGCCGGTGGCGCCGAGGAGGTCATCCACCGTTTCCTCCCCGCCTTCGGCGTGGCCAAACCGCCGGAGGGCGGCCCCCGTCAGGTCGGCGTCAGGTCCTGCAGTAGGCCCGCTCGGCGAAGAGGCCCGTGTACACCTTGAAGTGGTAGCACTTGGCCGTCCACCCCCGGACGTTGGGCGTCTCGATGAGCCATACGTAGGGCAGGTCGCGGGCGACCTGGACCTGGAAGGCGTGGTACAGCTCGAAGCGCACGACCGGGTCGATCGTCTGCACCGCCTGGTCGAAGGCGGCGTCGACCAGCGCGTTCTTGTACCCCGGGGCGTTGTTGGGCGTCCCGAAGATGCTGACCTGGTCGGAGTGGTACTGGCGGCGGACGCCGATGTGAGGGTCGAAGCCCTGGGCGTAGTTGAGCAGGAAGATGTCGAAGTTGCGGTGGACGAAGACCCGGTTGTTGGCGTTCGCCGCGTCCACCTCGACCACCAGGTCGATCCCGACCGCGGCCAGGTCGGCGTCGAGCAACGCGATCCGCGCCGTGAAGATGTTCGACGGCGCCAGCATGAGCAGCCGGAGGGGCGTGCCGTCGGGCAGCCCGGGGACACCCCGTGACGTCCTGAACCCGTCGGGCGTGCGCGGCCCGTCCCAGCCGGCAGCGTCGAGCAGGCGGTTGGCCGCGGCCGGGTCGTGAGCCGGGAGCACGATGTCGGTGGCGTGCTGCGGCAGCTCGCTGGAGATGGGCGCGGTGGCGACCGTGCCGATGCCGTTGCGGCCGACGTCGAGATAGGCCTGACGGTTGATGGCGTGGAAGATCGCCCGCCGCACCAGCAGGCCCCTGGGCTCCGCCGGCGCCGGCCCGCCCGGCCCGTCGGGGTCGACCAGGTCGAGGGCGCCGAGGACCGGGTGAGGCGGGGCCACCCGATCGGGGTGGGGGCTGCCGACCTGGCCCCAGCGGGCGGGGTCCTCGGGGTTGGGCGCCGCCGGCGTCCCCGTGCCGCGCATCGTCAGGTTGAAGATCAGCTGGTCGATCGAGTTGGGCCCGCCGCCGAGCGACTGGGTGGCGGCGGTGCGGAAGGCGGCGTTGGCGGCGAGGGACGCCACGTCGGGGTTGGGGACGTCCCAGACGAAGTCGACGGCGCCGGTCAACAGGGCGTTGATCCGGGCGGCGTCGTCGATGAGGGGTCGCATCACGATCTCCTCGAGGTAGGGCTCGGGCGCCCGGAAGTACCGCGGGTTGCGGACGACCCTGGCCTCGGTGGCGGTCACGCCGCCGTACATGAACGGGCCCGTCCCCACCCTGTTGGCGTTGAGCGTGGCCAGGGTCGGGTTGCCGTTGGCGTCGTAGGCCGACGCCGGGAGGCCGACGTAGCGGTGGGCCGGGATCATCGGCGCCTCGGTGACGTTCAGCTGCTGGAGCAGCGGGGCGTAGGGCCGGGCGAAGCGGAAGCGCACGGTGAAGGGATCGAGGACGTCGATGGAGGCCGTCTGGGTCGTGGGGTTCCACGACGCCAGCGCCGTGGCCATGTTCCTCGTGCGGGCGTGGTGCACGAGCAGGGCTTTCTCGAACGTGAACTTCACGTCGACGGCGGTGAACTGATGGCCGTCGTGCCAGAAGACGTCGTCGCGCAGGCGCAGGATGTAGGTGGCGCCGCCGTCGAGGATCCCGCCGTTGGCGACCGTGGGCACCTCGATCGCCAGCTCGGGGATCGGGTTGCCCTCCTCGTCGAGGGCGAGCAGGCCGTTGTACATGATCTCCCAGTAGGCGTGGACCGACCCGGCGGTGCTGACCGCCGGGTTCGTCGTGGGGATGGCGAACGTCTCCCCCACCACCAGCCGCGGGCGCGGCGTCCCCTCACAGCCGGCGACGCTCTCGCCCTCGCAGGCGTCGAGGTCCCGACCGCCGCTCACCGCGTCCAGACCGTCCTGGCCCCTCGCCAGGTCGTCGCCAGGGCTGCCGGCGACCTGGTCGTTGCCCGCGCCGGCCGAGAGGAGGTCCTCGCCGCCCCCGCCGGTGACTCGGTCGTTGCCGCCGCCGGCGTCGATCTCGTCGACGCCGTCGCCCCCGGCGATGTCGTCGTTGCCGCCCAGCCCGCAGATGATGTCGTCGCCGCCCCCGCCGCTGATGCGGTCGGCACCCGGCGTGCCCAGGATCACGTCGTCGCCGGGCGTGCCCGCGGTGACCCCGCCCGAGGCGGCCGCGAAGATGGTCGGCGTGTAGCCGAAGCACGACGGGAGGTGCGAGGCGGACGCCGGCGACGGCGCCGCCGGCCCCACCAGGAGGGCGACCAGGAGGGCGGCGCCCAGCGCCCGGAGGCGCACGTTGGCGAGCTTGCTCATGCGCCAGTGTGCCTGAGTCCGGCGCGCTGTCAACCGGAGGCGGCCCGGGCTCAGGGCCGGAAGGACGGGCGAGCCCGGTCGAGGGGCAGGAGCGGCGGTGTGTCGCCCCCGGCGCCGTCGGCCACGCCGTCCAGGAACTCGGCGAGGGCGGCGGTGGCGGTGTGGACGGGCGACCACCCGAGCTCCTCGCCCGCGCGGCGGGCGTCGAGGAGCGTCGGGCGGACGAGGAGCTCGACCCAGTCGGGCGAGGTGGGCTGCAGGCGGAGGTGCCAGGCCGCCGCCGCCGCCGCCCGCACCAGCCCGGGTGGCACCGGCACGGGCCGGGCGGCCATGGCCGACGCCACCGCGGCGGCGTCGAGGACCGGCTCGGCGGCCAGGTTGAAGGGGCCGCGGACGTCGGCCACCAACGCCCGCCGGTACGCCTGGCCGACGTCGAGGGAGTGCACCGCCTGGAAGCGCATCCCCGACGGGAACGGAATGGCGGGCAGCCGGCCGGGCCGGGCCAGGCGGTGCGGCAGGAGGGGGCCGCCGTAGAGGCGGTGGGCCTGGGCCGCCGCCTCGCGCTTCAGGACGTAGGCGGAGCGGAAGCGCACCGCCCGGACCTCCGGATGGGCGAGCTCGAAGGCGTCGAGAGCCCGTTCGACGTACGCCTTCTGGCGGGAGTACCACGACCCCGCCAACCCGTGGGTGGGCCACGACTCGTCGACTACCCGGTCGGAGGGGCCGGCGGAGTAGGCGCCGAAGGCCGACTCGCTCACCAGCACCGGCACGCGCGCCACCGCCACCGCGTCGAGCACCCGCAGGGTGCCCTCCACGTTCACCCGTTGCAGCGCCCGCTCGTCGTGGTTCGGCTGCACGATCCACGCCAGGTGCACGACTGCGTCGGCGCCGGCGAACAGGGCGGACAGGTCGGCACCGGTCACGTCGGCCGAACGCCACGCCACCTTGGGCCACGCCACGTCCGGGCGCCGCCGGGCGACTCCCACGACCGACTCGACCGCCGGCTCCTCGGCCAGCGCCGCGAGGACGCTCGTCCCGAGGTTGCCGGTGGCGCCGGTGACAACGACCCGCACCCGTCAGTGCCGTCGCGTCAAGGCTCGTCGAGCAGGCGCAGGCGGCCGGAGAGGCGCAAGTACCGGACCCACGGCTGGTCTGAGAGCTCCCCGACCTGGCGGGCGGAGAGCGTGGCCGTGGCGACGTTCCCGATCGTCTCCGCCACCCCGAGCTCGGCCAGCACCGAGCGGGCGGTCTCCGGCAGCTCCCCCGCCACCTCCACGAAGACGGGCAGCACCCGGGCCTCGGCGGCGGGCACGTCCTCCAGGGCGGAGGCCAGGGCGGCGTCGAGCTTGGCGTGGTCCGTCGGCGTCACCTGCTCGCCGTCTTGGCCGCCGTCTTGGCCGCCTTCTTCACCGCTTTGGGCCTCGGCGCCAGACGGGCGGCGTCGATGAGGCCGTACCCCCACTTGATGTCGAAGGCGCCCTTGGGCTGCCCGGGGATGGCGCTGTGGTTGCGCAGCGTCCTCTTGGCCGCCTCCGGGCGCAACGTCGGGGTGCGCTCGAGCAGCAGCGCCACCAGTCCGCTCACGAACGGGCAGGCCATGCTCGTCCCCGCCATCACCCGGTGCAGGTCGTCGACGAGGAACGCCGGGTTCACCGGGGAGTGCACCGAGAGGGCGGACGCGATCATGGCGCCCGGGGCGGCCACGTCGGGCTTCTGCTCGCCGTCGCGCCGCGGTCCCTCGCTGCTGAACTCGGAGATGTCGTCGAGGTCGAGCCCCGTCTGTCGGGGGTTGCCGAAGATGTCCTGCCACTCGACCTTGGTCGTGTAGGACGCCACCGTGATGGCCCGGGTCGCCGCCCCGGGCGACCCGATCTTCATGTTGTCCTGGACGGACGGGCCGGTGAGCTGGGCGGCGAACTCGTCGATGCTCCAGACGTCGACCCGACCGTTCAGCACCCGCCGCCCCCGCAGGCGAAGTCGCCACGCCCCCGCCCGCGGCGGCAGCGGGCCGGGAGGCGTGGGCGCCGGCTGGAACTGCACGAAGAAGTTGATGTCGCCGTTGGCCGGGTCGGGACCGGGCGTGGTGATCCGCACCGCCCCGTCGGGGAGCTGGTACGTGCGGGCCGGCGAGCCCTCGGCGATGACGCCCTGGAAGGGCGTCTGGGCGCCGGCGGGCGACGCCACCGCGACCTGGATGTCGTCCTCGGCCGAGTACCACCCGTTCAGCGCGGCCACCGGGAAGCGCTGGCCGGCGGGGATCGGCGGCAGGGCCATTGGCATCGACGTGAAGCTGAGCCGGCCGGCGGGCAGTTGGGCGACGGCGTGGATGTTGTCGTTGCCCTCGTTGCCGGCGGAGCAGCACACGATGCGGCCGGCACCGGAGACGGCGTCGACGATGGCCGATAGCGAGTCGGTGCCGTCATGCGCGTCGCCGTGGCCGCCGAGGCTGAGGTTGACGACGGCCGGGCGGCCGAGCTCGGCGGCCACCCGGACGATGTAGCGGACGCCGTCGGCGATGTGGGCGGTGAGCAAATCGGACTTCACGATGACCAGCTCGGCGGCCGGCGCGATGCCGCCGTAGGTCGGATCGTCCCCCGCGGCGATGCCGGCCACGTGGGTTCCGTGCCCGATCGTGTCGCGGGACACCTGCATGAGGTCGCCGGTGAGCTCGGCGCCATAGGCGCCCTCCCGCACGCCCGGCCCGTTGAGGGTCTGGTCCCAGATGCGCAGGATGCGCCCGGCGAAGTCGGGGTGGGTCGGCTCGATCCCGGTGTCGACGGTGCCGACCACCACGCCTCGCCCGGAGAGGCGGGAGGTCCGCCGGAGCTGGGGGACGTTGACCTTGACGGTGGCCACGTCCATCACCGGTCGCAGGCGGCGGGCGGGGACGATGCGTGCCAGGGCGGGGTCGTCGGTCACCTCGCTCAGCACGTCCAACGGGACGATGCCCGTGCGGATCGGCCCCTCGCCCTCGTTGACCTCCACCCCCAGCTCGGCCAGGTGGTCGAGGCTGGCCCCGCCGGCGGCGTGGAGGAAGGCGACCACCCGCGCCGGCTTGGCCGTGGGTTCGACCGAGACCACGCCCAGCGTCCGTTGGTGGGCGGCGAGGGCAGGGCGGCCCTGCTCCTGGTAGTCGTCGAACGCCGCCGCCAACGACGGGCTCACCTTGCTGTAGTCCACGCCTCTCCCCTCCCGCCTCGGCCGCCTGCCGGCCTCCCGCTTTCGAACCGTAGCCCCTGCTGGGGCGCGACGGCCGGTCGGCTTCGGGAAGACTCGGCGAGTGGCGTCCACCACGAGCACCCGCCTCTCCCTCGACGACGTCCGCCGTCTCCGCGCTCGGTCCCAGCGGTTGGCCGGGGGCGCGGCGTCGCACGAGCAGGGCGTGGCGCCGGTCGTGGAGGCGGTGTGCGGCGTCCAGGCCCAGGACCGCCGCGCCGCCGCCCTGGCGGTCCGCGCCCGCACCGCCGGGTTGACGGTCGGCGACGTGGAACGGGAGCAGGTGGCCGAGCGGTCGCTCGTGCGGACATGGGCCATGCGCGGCACCTTCCACCTCCTCGCCGCCGAGGACGTGCGCTGGCTCATGGCCCTGCTGGGACCGGTCTTCGTCGCCGCCGGCCGCCGCCGCTTCGCCGAGCTGGGCCTCGACGAGGACCAGTGCGCCCGCGGCGTGCGCGCCGTCGTCCACGCCCTCGACCGCCACGGCTCGCGCGCGCGGGCCGAGCTGGCCGACGACCTGCGGGCCGCCGGCCTCCCCGTCGACGGCGGGGGCCGGGTGGTCACCCACCTGGTGCGCCGGGCCGCCCTCGAGGGACTCCTCTGCGTCGGCCCCGACCGCGACGGTGACGAGGCCTATGTCCTCGTCGACGACTGGCTGCCGCCCGGGCGCCGTCCCGCCCTCGCCGGAGACGCCGCGCTCGCCGAGCTGGGCCGCCGGTACCTCACGGCCTACGGTCCGGCCGGGCCCCACGACCTGGCCGCCTGGTCCGGCCTCCCCGTCGCCCGGGCCCGGCGGGCATGGGAGCTGCTGGCCGGCGAGCTGACCGAGGTCTCCGTCGAGGGCGCGCGCGCGTGGGTGCTCTCGGGGAGGCGGGCCGCGGGCGGCACCGGAGGCCGGGGGCCGAGCGTGCGGCTCCTGCCCGCCTTCGACACCTACCTGCTCGGCTACCGCAGGCGCGAGTGGCAGCTCGACGACCGCCACGCCCGCCGGGTGTGGCCCGGCGGTGGGTGGATCCACCCGACGCTCGTCGTCGACGGCCGGGTGGTGGCGACGTGGCGGCTGTCGTCGACGCGCGTCGTGGTCGAGCCGTTCGAGGCGCTGGGCCCGGCCCTGCTGCCGCCGCTCGATCGGGAGGCGGCCGACGTGGGCCGGTTCCTGGGCCGGTCGACGGCGCTCGCCCTGGCGAGCGGCGATCGATGACCGGGCCTCTGCTCCTCGGGATCGACGTCGGCTCGAGCCGGGTCAAGGCGCTCCTCGTCGACGAGCACGGCACCGAGTCGGGGTCGGCGGCGGTCCACACTCCCTTCGTCGAGACGGCCGACGGCGTCGAGGCGGGCGCCGCCGACATCCTCGACGCGGTGGTCCGGGCGGTGACCGAGCTCGGCGACGGACGGCCGCGGGTCGCCGCCGTCGGCGTCGCCGGCATGGCCGAGAGCGGCGCCCCGCTCGACCGCGCCGGCCGCCCGCTCGCGCCGGTGATCCCCTGGCACGACCGCCGGGGCGGAGACGTGGCCGACCGCCTGGACGACCGCTTCGGCCCCGACCTGGCCCGGGCCGCCGGCCAGAAGGTCAGGTCCGTCGCCACCGTGGCCAAGCTGGGATGGCTCCTCGACAACGGCGTCACCGGCGTCTTTCGGTGGCTGGGCGTCCCCGAGCTCGTCCTCCACGCCCTGACCGGCGCCCAGGCCACCGAGTGGTCGCTCGCCGCCCGCACCGGCTGCTTCGACGTGGGGCGCCGCCGGTGGCTGCCCGAGGTTGCCGAGGCCGCCGGCTTCGACCCGACCGTGTTCCCCGAGATCCGGTCGGGGGGCGAGGACATGGGACGGGTCTCGGCGGAGGGCGCCGCCTGGACGGGGCTGCCCGCCGGCGTCCCCGTCACCGTGGCCGGCCACGACCACCTGTCCGGTGTCGTCGGCAGCGGGGCCGGACGGGACGACCTGGTGAACTCGGTGGGGACCGCCGAGACGGTCGTGGGACGGTCGGCGGACGTGCCCGACGTGGGCGCCGCCCTCGACCGGGGGGTGGCCCTCACCGTCTTCCCCCGAGCGGACGGGTGGGCGGCGCTGGCCAGCGGAGCCCGGGCGGGGCTGGCCATCGCCGCCGCCGCCGACGCGCTGGGCCGCAGCCCGGCCGAGCTCGACGAGCTGGCGGCCGGCACCCCCGGCCCGCCTCTCGACGCGCCCGGCCTCCTGGACAGCCTGCACCGCCGCGACCCTCCCGTCCTGCCCGACGGCCCGCCCGGCGCGGTGTGGAGGACGCTGCTCGACGCCCTGGCCGTCTGCACGGCCGAAGCGGTCGAGAAGGTGACCGGACTCCTCGGCGACGCCGACCGCGTCGTCGTGTTCGGCGGCGGCGCCAAGAGCGACCCCTGGGTGGCGGCCAAGGCCGAGCGCGTGCCGGTACCGGTGTGGCGCTCGACCGCCGGCGAGGCGGTGGCCCGGGGCGCGGCGGCCTTCGCCGGGATGGCGGCCGGCTGGTGGCCCTCGCCGGCGGCCGCCCCCCGCCCCGACCTTCAGCGCTTCGAGTAGAAGGCTGCCTTCCACGATCCCGTCAGGGGGAAGGTGGCGACCTGCTCGGTCGCCGCCAGCAACCACCCGACGAGGTGGTCGAGGTCGGCGTCGTCGGGGACGGCGACCACCAGGCCGCGCCAGGAGTGGTCCTGCAGCACCCGCCACTCGGCGGGCACGGGAAGCCCGGCGGCGGCCAGGTCGGCCCTGACCCGGCGCCCGGCGGCGTGCTGGATGCCCACCGTCGTGGGCTCGGTCCCCGACCGCGTCTGGGCCCCGGGCACCCACGTGGCCATGAGGGCCTCGGGACCTCGCGCCCCGAAGAAGCGCAGGAGGCCCTGTCGCGGAACGTAGACGTCGTCGGGGATACCGGGGAGGAAGTTGACCCAGCCGCTGCGGTCGGCGGCCAGGGCGGCCATCCTCGCCACCACGTCGTCGCGGTTGGAGGCGCGGAACTCGACCTCTTCGGGCTCGGTCGGCATCAGGGGTACAGCTTGGTCCCGGCGTTGAGCATGGCGAGGAACTTCTCGATGCGTCGAGCTCGCGTCTCCGGTCGCTTGGCGTCCTGGACCCGGTAGATGACGGCCAGGCGGTTCCGGCGGTCGAGGGTGGCGAAGAAGGTGGCCGCGTCGGGGTTCTCGTCGAGCGCCCGCTGGAGGTCGTCCGGGACGGTGGCCGCGCTCGGCGCGTCGTAGGCGGCGTCCCAGCGGCCGTCGGCCCGCGCCCGCTCGACCTCCCGCATCCCTGCGGGCCGCATCCGGCCGTCCCGGATGAGCCGCTCGGCGGCGGCCCGGTTGATCTTCGACCACTTGCTGCGCGGCCGCCGGGGGGTGAAGCGCTGGATGAACCAGCGGTCGTCGAACCGGTTGCGCTGGCCGTCGATCCAGCCGTAGCAGAGCGCACTCTCGACCGCCTCGGGGTGGGTCACCGTCGGGATGCCCGACGCCTTCTTGGCCATCTTCACCCACACGCCGTTCGCGGTGGCGTGGTGCTCCTCCAGCCAGTCCTCCCACGCCGCCTGCGATTCGAACGCGACGACGGGATCGGTCAGTGCTCGTGCCATCTGCGCTAGACCTCCACCAGCGCAGCTGTTCGTCGTCGCGTCGCGAGGAGCAGCAGCGCGGCGACGACCAGGGCCGCCCCAAGGGCGACCCGCAGCGTGATCGACTCGTCGAGCACGATGGCGGCGAGCACGACGGTGGCGACGGGCTCCACCATCATCGCGATCGACACGCGTGCCGAGCCGATGAGGCCCAGGGCTCGGTACAGCAGGACGTATGCCAGCGCGGTGGCGACCCCGAGCGCGATCAGCTCGGGCGTCGCCCGCAAAGGCACCGAGCTTCCCGTGACGGCGGTCGCCGCCAGCAGCGCGACGCTCGCGCCGACGGCGGCGGTCCAGACGGCTCCGGCATAGGGATCGAGGCCTCTGGTCACGTGTTGGGCCACGGGGAGGTAGACCGCCACGACGAGCGCCGCGGCCAGCGCGATCCAGAGGCCGTTCGATCCGCCGTCCGGCACGTTGAAGACGGCGACCACGCCGGCCGAGCCGAGGAGGAGGGCGAGCAGGGTGCGACCGGAGATTGCTTCCAGGCCCAAGGCGAACCCACCGAGGGTCGTCCAGGCGGGATAGCTGTAGAACACCAGCCCGACGACCGCCGCCGGCGCGCGCTCGAGGGCGGCGAAGAAGAGCAGTGCTTCGAACGCCAGCCCCACCGCGCCGAGGGCGAAGAGCTTGAGCGCCGTAGGGCGCGGGGCGCGCAAGGTCCTCGGGGTCGCCAACCCGAACAACAGGAGGAGGAAGGTGGCGACGACGAACCGACCGGTGAGCACCGGCAGGGCCGACGCTCCCTTGGAGTAGGCGAGCTTGGCGAAGATCGCTACCGTCCCGAAGGCGAGACCCGAGGCCGTCCCCAGGGCGATCCCTATCGCGAGCGTGTCCCCTCTCTCCTGAGTACTCGGCGATCGCGTCACCATCGGCACGAGACGGTAGGCCACCGCGGGAAATAGATTGCGACCGTGGCGAGACGGCGAGTCGAACCGAACCTGTTCGACCTCAAGGGCGGCGGCGTCATGATCGGCTGGACGACGGCGAGCATCACCGGTCAGCCGCAGCTCACGTACGACGACGGGGGCGAGCCGCTCACCTTCGGCCCCGACGAGCTCCAGGTCTCCCGGAGCCCACTGGGTCGGTTGGTGACGGCCGACATCGAGGTGGTGCCGGACTCCCACACGACCAGCCTGGTGCTGGTCGTGCCCCCCGTGAACCTGGCCGGACGCAAGCCCCAGCGGGTGCGCACCGTCGCCGTCGTGACGAGGCGGGAGACCCCGTTCGCACCCGAGCTGCCCACCGGCCAGCTGCAGTCCTACAAGGTCCTCCGCCTGTCGGGTACCGCCGGCCGCGTGGACGCGTAGCTCTAGTCGAACAGGAACCGGGTGGCGTCGACGGTGAGGTCCGTCCACGCCATGGCCCGCTCCGGTCGGAGGGCCCAGACGCCCTGCAAGTAGGCGTCGACGGGTGGGGCGTAGCCGTACTTGGCGTTCGACGCGGCGACGAGGCCCTCGGCCTGCCCGGCTGACGGCGTCTCGATCGCGCAGGTGCCCTCGACGATCACCGCCGACTCGGAGTCGTCCAGATGGATCGTCGAGCGCGGGGTCGGCGAGGAGGTTGCGGTGCTTCACGGTGCTCGGGCTCCCGCCGAAGTACAACCGCGAGTCGATCCAGAGCCCGTCCGACGGAACGACGTGGGGGCGCCCGTCGGGGCGGACGGTGGCGAGCCAGTAATGGGGGGCGTCCGCCAGGCGTGTCTCGACGACCCCCCATTCCAACAGCCGGCTCGGGTTCCCGTACTCGGGCGGGATGCGGAGCTGCTCGGCGCGGGGGACGGTCGTCACGCGTTCAGTCGGTCCCGTGCCCGAGGGCCCGACCCGCCTCCTCGGTGCCGAACCGCTCCAGGGCGTCGAGCGTCCGGGCGACGTCGTCGCCGGTGGTCGCGGGGTTGATGGTGCAGAGGCGGAGGACCGAGCGGTCGCCGAAGGTGGTGGTAGCGATGGTGGCCAGGCCGTCGGCGTTGAGCCGCCCGGCGATGCGCCGCTGCAGGCGGTCGAGCTCGTCGGCAGACCACTGCCCCGCCTCGGGGACGTACCGGAAGGTGACGATCGCGAGCTGGGCGCGGGTGACGACCTCCCAGCGCGGCGACGACGAGAGCAACCACTCTGCCTCCTCGGCCCGGGCGAGGCCCCGCTCCACCGCTTCGGCGAAGGCGTCGGCGCCGAAGACCTTCAAGGACATCCAGAGCTTGAGGGCGTTGAACCGCCGGGTGAGCTGGAGCCCGTAGTCGCAGAAGTTGACCTCCTCGGGACCGGCGGCGACGTCACGGAGGTACTCGGGCGTCACCCGGAAGGCATCACGCAGCAGCGCCGGGTCCCGTACCAGGAGGCACCCCGCCTCGTAGGGCTGGAACAGCCACTTGTGGGGGTCGAGGGCAAGCGAGTCGGCCAGCTCCATGCCCGCCAGCAGCTCCCGCCCTCGGGAGGTGATAGCGGCGGCCGCCCCGTAGGCCCCGTCGATGTGGAGCCACAGGCCCCGGTCGGCGCAGACCCGAGCGACGTCCCTCAGGGGGTCGACGGCGCCCGTGTTCGTCGTGCCGGCGGTGGCGACCACGCAGAAGGGACGCCCCCCTTCGCCCGCGGCGCGGTCGAGCTCATCGACGAGTGGACCGACCGTGAGGCGGCCGAGCTCGTCCGAGCGGACGGCGCGGATCTGGCCGGCGCCGAGGCCGAGCACTCCCAGGGCCCGCGGCACCGACGAGTGGGCCTGGTCGGAGCAGCACACCACCGCGTTCGGGTCGGGCCCCCCCAGGACGGCGTGGCGGGCCAGTGCCAGGCCGGTCAGGTTGGCGTGCGACCCGCCGCTCACGAACAGGCCTCCGGCGGATGGTGGGAGGCGGCAGGCCTCCCTCAGCCAGTCGACCACCACCAACTCGACCTGGGCCGGCCCCGACGCCTCGATCCACGTCCCGCTGAACACGTTCATCCCCGACGCGACGAGATCGGCGACCGCCCCGACGAAGTTGCCGGGGCCGGGAACCTGGGCGAAGAAGCGGGGATGGTCTAGATGCCGCACAGCGGCCAGGACGTCGTCCTCGACCTGGCGCAGGACGGCCCTCCAGCCCGATCCCTTCCGTGGCAAGGGCTCCCGAAGCACGGCCTCGAGCTCGCCTCGCGGCGTCGGCCCGCCCACCGATCGGGTCGGGAGCGCCTCCAGATGCTCGACGACGAGGTCGACCGCCCGGTAGCCGAGGCTGCGCATCTCGTCGGCGGAGAGGCGGAGCGCGCCGAGGTCGCGGCCGTCGCCCGTGTAGGTCTGGTGATCCACCATGCGGCAGCCTGTCACCGGGGCCGCCGCGGCTGGCGCGTTCGGGTCAGGGCAAGGTCTTGTTGCGGTCCTCCAGGGTCTCGATCTCGGCGCTCGTGCTCGGGCCCGACACCAGGGTGACCCCGTCGAGCACCACCGTCCCGGTGGCGACCGCATCCCGGGACTTGGAAATGAAGATGCCCACGAAGCCGTCGAACTGCGTCTGGTTCACCGTCGTCTCGAGGCCGCCGGTGGCTTCCCAGGTCACGTCGACCGTCGCCACCCGCCCGCCGGTCAACGGGACTGTCGCGGTGACGTGGGCCTCCTTGAGGGACGGTGAGCTGGTGTAGGTCGCCGGACCCGAGCCGCGGGCACCGATGAAGTTGCCTTCGCAGTCGATGCCCCGGATGAGAACGGTCGCGAAGGTGTTCACGTCCTCGAGGTCCGGGGACTCGATTTCACGACCGGCGATGACGGTGACGCGGAACTGCGTTGTCGTGCCGTCGGGGCACTGGTGGGCGACCACCCAGTTGGCGGTGGCGTTCTCCTCGAACCGGATGAACGTCTCGACCTCCGCGGAGGCCGTGGGGGCGAAGATCACCGAGGCCACGCCGACAAGGACCAGCAACATCGACACCCGAGGGCGCCGCAACGACAACTTCATGGGGACCCGCTCCTTCCTTCTCCGCGTGAGCGGGATACGAGGAAGCGGGGCAACGGGATTGCGCTCGGTGGGCGCTCGCACGGATGTCAGGCGGTCGCCGGCCTGTCCCCGGGTCGACCGAGCTGGTTCTCGAGCTGGCCGAGCACCCCTTCCCAGGCCTGGACGTGCCAGGTGCGGGCCGCCTCCCACTCCGGGCCCTCGCCCCAGCCGGTGTGCTCCACCCGGACCTGAGTGAGCTCCTGGTCCAGGGCCGTGAACGTGACCAGCACCGCGGTCGGCGGCGGGTCCAGGTTCATCACCGCTGCGTGCTCCTCCGGCCCCTTCCACTCGAAGGCCAACCGCTCCGTCGGAGCCGAATCCAGGACTCGGCAGCCGGCAGTGCTGTTGCGCTCCGGATGGTCGGGCTCCCAGAAGAGCTCGTACGGCTCTCCGGGCTCAGCGCCGACGCGGGCCGCCGGGGCGAACCACGAGCGGACGCGCTCCTCGTCGGTCCACCACTCCCACACGCGCCCAACCGGTGCGGCGAGCTGCCGCTCCACCACGATCGAATCCAACACGGGGCCCATGCGAGCCTCCTTCCACTCGAACCTCCATGTCGGGAGGGGGCCCTTTGTAGCGAACTTGGAGGGCGTACTTACCATCGAACAGGCGTTCGCCTAGCATCTCGATGTGGACACGGGGCGGGACGGCCGGAGGTAGAGGACCGAGAGGCGGAGGGGGCCGAGATCGAGGCCGAGCTGGCCCGGGCCTGCGGGACGGCCAACCTGGCCGCCGCCCGCCAGGTGGAGCTCATCGCCAAAGCGTTGGAGAACGGCTCCTATGCGGGGGCGGGGATCCGCTCGGCGGAGCAGTGGGTGGCCTGGCAGTGCGGGGTGTCGCTCTCCCACGCCCGCCAGCTGGTGAGCATGGCGCGCCGGGGACGCCGCCTCACCGGCTCAGGCCGGCCCGCCCCACCGGACCATCTCGAGGTGACGGCCACCTACAGCCATCCCAGCGGCGAGCGCCTCGATCTCGCCTGCGTGTGGTTCCGCCCGCCCCCCGACAGCCCACCGCCGCGGGTGGTCACCGAACCGCTGCCCACCGACGTCTACCGGCCCCACCCCACGTCGTTCGGGGTGTACACGCCCGGGCCGGCGACGGCCGCCGGCGCCGACGGCTGGGGCCCCGACGAGGACGTCGCGTACGCCGAGTAAATGTCTCGAAGGGGCCCTGTCACGACGTCGAGTCGACGACCTCCAGGCGGACGCGCTTGTTGCCCTTGCCCTTGGACTCGGTCTTCACCACCCTCACCCGGCCGACCTCGTCGGTGGAGCGGACGTGGAGTCCGCCGTCGGCCTGCTTGTCGAGGCCGACGATGTCGATGACGCGGATGGGGTCGACGCCCTCGGGGATGAGGTTGACCTTGGTGCGGATGAGGTCGGCGTCGGCGAAGGCCTCCGACCGCGGAACCCACGCGACCTCGACCGGCCGGGCGGCCTCCAGCTCGGCGTTCACCAGCTCCTCGACGGTGGCACCGAACCCCCCGGGCAGCGGGTCGAACTCGAAGTCCATGCGGGCGCTCAGCGGCTCCATGTTCCCGCCCGTGACGGGGACGCCCCAGCGATTCCAGATGACGCCGCACAGCACGTGCAGCGCGGTGTGGGTGCGCATGAGGGCGTGGCGGCGGTCCCAGTCGATCTCGCCCGAGACCTCGGTGCCCACGTCGGGCGCCGGCCCGTCGAGTGTGTGCCACACCTGGTCGCCCTCCTTACGCGCGCTCACGACCCTGCGGTCGCCCAGCACCCCGGTGTCGTAGGGCTGGCCCCCGCCGGTCGGATAGAAGGCGGTCTGGTCGAGGGCGACCTGCGTCTCGTCACGGACGTCGACGACACGGGCGGTGAACGACCGCAGGTAGGCGTCGTCCAAATAGAGCTGTCGCGTGGCGGGCATCGGGTCGAGGCTATGCGTCGGCCAGGCGGGCGAGGAAGGCGTCCTCCAGCGCCCGACCCTCCACGTCGATCCCGACGGCGGCGCCAGCCAGATCGGACGCCGCCTGGCGGCGGCGGTCGTCGGGAACGGCCAGCAGCTCCAGGAGGTCGCCGGGCGCCCACCGCAGCAGGGCGGCGCACTGGAAGAGGGCACCAGCGCGCGTGCGCCGCTGGCTGACCCCCACCACCTTGGCGCTGCCCACCCGGACCTCGCCCGGGCCCAGGCCGGCAAAGCACACGAGCGACGACCACCGCGTCGACACCAGCGGCCCGTCGTGCCAGGTGGCCGACCAGCCGAGGGCCCTCAGCGCGTCGGCCCACGCCCGGCCGAGCCAATGGGTCGCCCGGCCCACGTCGGGACCCCACAACGGGTCGCCCGACGGCACGAAGACGTCCACCCAGACCACCTCGCCGGGCCGGACGAGCACCGCTCCCCCGCCGCTGCGGCGCCGCACCACGGCGACGCCGGCACGGGCGGCCGCCGCGCCGTCAGCCACGTCGAGCCCCTGGGTGCTTCCCAGCACGAGGGCGGGGCCGGTCACCTCGACCAGACGAACCGCCGGGACCGGCGACTCGGGCCACGGCCGGCCATGCGCCTCGTCGGCCGGCCCGCGCCAGCGGTCGACGTCCCAGCGCGCCGAGCTCAGGCGGAGAGGGCCGCCCCGGACCGGAGGTAGGGCTCCCAGTGGGGGTGGACCGTGCCCACCGCCACGATGATCCAGGTGACCTCCTGGGGCGCGATCGGCCTTCGCCGCAGGGTCAGCCCCACCTCGTGCACGAGGCGGTCCTCCTTGCGGGTGTTGCAGGGGCGGCAGGCGGCCACCACGTTCTCCCAGCTGTGCAGCCCGCCCCGGCTCCGGGGGATGACGTGGTCGATGCTCTCGGCCGCCGACCCGCAGTATTGGCAGCGATGGTCGTCGCGGGCGAAAACGGCCCGCCGGTTGAGCGCCGCCCGGGCGCGGAACGGGACCTTCACGAAGTACGTCAGGCGGATGACCGAGGGCTCCGGCAGCACCGCACGCTCGGAGTGGTACTCGCGCTCGGTGGCGTGGAGGACCTCGGCCTTCTCCTTGAGGACGAGCACGAGGGCGCGCCGGACCGGAACCACGCACAGCGGCTCGAAGGTCGCGTTCAGCACCAGTGCCTTCGACATCAGCGGCCCGATCGCCGTCCTGACGTTGGTCGCAGGGGTGCTGGTGGCTCGACCATCGGCGCCGAGGGTAGCGCACCACTGCTACCCGGCTTCGCCAACCTACCCGGCCCGCAACCGAGCGCCCTGGTCCCGGCACCACTCGAGCCAGGCGACCACGTCGGCGGCCTCCACCGGCCGGTGGGCGTCGCCGTAGGCGGTGCGGACCCGGAACTCCAAGTACGCCCGGTCCGGGGTGGGAAGGGGGGGCCACCGCCGCCACCATCCCGAAGGAGCCAACCGGGCCGCCTGTGCCGCCGCGGTGGGCCACAGCCGGGGCCGGGCGGCCACGGCCCGGGCCACCGGCCACAGCCGGGCCGCCCGACCCCTCACAGCCGACCGAGGGCGCGCCAGCCCACCGCCGCCGCCCCGACGACCGGGCCGTCGGCGCCCAGCCCGAGGGGGACGATGCGGGACCCCGCCGAGAAGTCGAGCCGGGCCCGGCGCGAGAGCTCGTCCTGGGCGGCGGCGAAGAAGGGTTCCCCGAAACCCATGGCCACCCCGCCGCCGACCACCGCCAGGCGGAGGTCGAGCAGGTTGGCGACCGATGCCACCGCCCGCCCCACCATGGTCCCCGTGCGGGCGACGGTCTCCGGCCCCGCCTCCTCGGCGGGGCGGCCCGTCGCGGCGGCGATGGAGGGGCCGGACGCCTCCGCCTCGAGGCACCCACGCGCCCCGCACGGGCACTCACGCCCGTCGGGCTCCACGATCAAATGGCCGACATGGCCGGCGTTGCCCTCGGCGCCTTCCAACAGGCGGCCTTCGAGCACGATGCCACCGCCGACGCCGGTGGACACGACCATGGCGATGAAGTTGTCGTGGTCGCGGGCGGCGCCGCGCCAGCCCTCCCCCAGGGCCAGGGCCTTGGCGTCGTTGTCGATGTGGACCGGTAGGCCGGTGGCCTCCGCCAGCCGGCGCCGCAGCGGGAAGTCCCGCCACGACGGGATGTTCAACGGCGACACCTGCTCGCCGCCTGCAGCCATGGGCCCGCCGCAGCCGACGCCGCACACGACCGTCTCGCCGTCGCCCCCCACCGCGTCGACGACGGCGAGCAGCGCGCCGAAGACGGCCTCGGGGTCGTCGCTCCTCGGGGTGGGCGCCCGGGCGGTGGCCACGACCTCGCCGTCGGCCGTCACCAGGGCGGCCGCCAGCTTGGTGCCTCCTACGTCGATCGCCAGCGCAACCTCGATCTTCCGACCGTAGACGGCGGCGTCGCTGCGACCGGCCATCGCGACCCCCCGCTGTACGCTGGCCCATCGCCGCACCACGAGGAGGCTCTCCCCGAGCAGTGTCGACGTCACGGGCCGTCACCCGCTCCGTGCGCTCCTTCTCCCAGGGTTTCGAGGCCATCGTCGCCAACGTGGCCACCGTCATCCAAGGCAAGGACGAGGCCATC
>DATAAF010000102.1:0-2524 GCA_036260255.1 Acidimicrobiales bacterium
GAGGCGCCGCCCAGCACGAAGACCGCGGCGGCCGGCACCTCGCCACGGGCGTCCCGGCGCGCCGCAGGAGGGCGGGCGGGGAACGACCCTGCCTCGGGCCGCCGCAGCGCAGGGGCGGATGCGCCCGGCGGCCCGCCCGAGGCCGCCGGCCAGGTGGCGACCGGAGGAGCGGGCAGGGGCCGCCGCCGAGACCCCGCCGCCCGGGGTGAGCGGGCGGGGGCACCGACCGCTCCCTCGGAGACCCCCGTCGACGACGCCCTGCCCGAGCTCCCCGAACGCCTGCGGGATGGCCGCCCGTCCCCCGAGGCAGCCGACCGGGCCACCGTCCGGCGCCCGAAGATCGGCGACACCCGCCCCGCCCCGCCCGTCCCACCGTCGCCACCGGCTCCCGACGCCGGCGCCGACGCGGCCTCCCCGCCGGCCGCGGGTGAGGCCGCGCCCGCCGTCGGGCGGCGACGACGGCGCCGAGGAGGGCGCGGTCGCAGCGGCGCCGGCCGCGCCGTTGGTGCCGTCCTCGACCTCGACGAGCCGGTCGACCTGGACGACGAGACCCTCGAGCGCCGCCGGGGACGGGAGCGCAAGGGCCGCCCCGTCGGCCGCTACCTGATGTGCGTCCACAGCACGCCCCATGCCACCCAGATCGCCGTGCTCGAAGGACGCTCGCTCACCGAGCACTACGTCGCCCGACCGGCCGACGACACCACCCAGATCCACGGGAACATCTACCTCGGGCGGGTACAGAACGTCCTTCCCGGGATGGAGGCGGCGTTCGTCGACATCGGCACGCCGAAGAACGCGGTGCTCTACCGGGGCGACGTCCAGTACGACCCCGAGGACGTCGAGGAGAAGAACGGCGCCCGCATCGAGCACATGCTGCGGGCGGGCCAGACGGTTCTGTGCCAGGTGACCAAGAACCCGATCGGCACCAAGGGCGCCCGGCTGACCCAGGAGGTCTCGCTGGCCGGCCGGTTCGTGGTCCTCCTTCCCGGCAGCACGACCTACGGCATCTCCAAGCGGCTGCCCGACGAGGAGCGCCGCCGGCTGCGCCGCATCCTCGACGAGGTCCGCCCCCAGGCCCACGGGCTGATCGTCCGCACCGCCGCCGAGGGGGCCACCGCCGAGGAGCTGCGGCGGGACGTCGAGCGCCTCCGGCGGCAGTGGGACCAGATCGAGGAGCTCTCCCGTCGCAAGAGCGCCCCCGCCCTTCTCTACCGCGAGCCTCCTCTGGCGGTGCGGGTGATCCGCGAGGAGTTCAACAGGGACTACCGGGGCGTGATCATCGACGACCCCGACCTGCACCGGGAGGTCCACGACTACGTGGCGTCGCTCATCCCGGAGCTGGCCGACCGGATCGAGCTGTACGACGATCCCACCCTCCCGCTCTTCGAGCGCCACCACGTCCACGAGCAGCTGCACAAGGCTCTCGACCGCAAGGTGTGGCTGCCCTCGGGCGGATCGCTCATCATCGAGCGCACCGAGGCGCTGACCGTCATCGACGTCAACACCGGCAAGAACGTGGGGAGCTCCAGCCTGGAGGAGACCGTCTACCGGAACAACCTGGAGGCGGCCGAGGAGATCGCCCACCAGCTCCGCCTCCGCGACATCGGCGGCATCATCGTCATCGACTTCATCGACATGGAGGTGCGCAAGAACCGCGAGGCCGTCCTGCGGACCTTCAAGGAGGCGCTGGCCCGGGACAAGACCCGCACCCAGGTCTTCGACATCTCCGAGCTGGGCCTGGTGGAGATGACCCGCAAGCGGGTGTCGGAGGGTCTGGTGGAGTCCTTCTCGATGACCTGCCCCACGTGCGCGGGGCGCGGCATCGTCCTCGACGACTCCCTTCTCTGATCGGGAAGCCGTCCGTCCGCGACTACCCTGAGCACCCATGTACGCAGTGATCGCCACCGGCGGCAAGCAGTACCGCGTCGCCCAGGGCGAGCGCCTCGACGTCGAGCGTCTCGGTGCCGACGAGGGCGAGGTCTCCTTCGTGCCGGTGTTGGTGGTCGACGGCGACACCGTGCTGGCGTCGCCGGACGAGCTGGCCGGGGCGGCGGTCACGGCGCGGGTCGTGGGCGAGACCAAAGGGCCCAAGATCCGGGGGTTCACCTACAAGAACAAGACGAACCAGCGGCGCCACTGGGGCCACCGCCAGCGCCACGCCACCATCGAGATCACCGGTATCCGCGCCGGATCTGGGACCGGGGGGACTGACTGAGATGTCCAAGACGAAGGGTGGCGGCTCCACCCGCAATGGCCGCGACTCGGCCGCCAAGCGCCTCGGTGTCAAGGTGTTCGACGGGGGGACGGTGAAGGCGGGCGCCATCATCGTCCGCCAGCGGGGCACCCGCTTCCACCCCGGCGAGCACGTGGGCCGGGGCGGCGACGACACGCTCTTCGCGATGGCCCCCGGTGTGGTGCGCTTCGGCTGCCGCCGCGGCCGCCGTCTGGTCGACGTCCTCCCGCCCGGGTAGACGTCCGCCGGCGCGCCTCGCCTCGCGCCCCCCTCGGCATTGGGTCAGGAAAA
>DATAAF010000103.1:0-17513 GCA_036260255.1 Acidimicrobiales bacterium
AGCCAGTTCCCGAAAGGCTACGTCCAACTGGCTACGTCGGGCGGATCAAGCGAGGTCTGGAGGGTCCGCACCCCCTCTGACCTGGGGTTTTTGTGTGGAGACGACCGGACTCGAACCGGCGACCCCCTGCTTGCAAAGCAGGTGCTCTAGCCAACTGAGCTACGTCCCCTCGCTTGCTAGTTTGCCCCAAACAAGGCCTCTACCTGCGGTTTCGCAAAGGCTCTTCCTCCTTTCAACGTGTCGAAGCGTGTCGCTGTGGGTTGCTTGAGTTGGGGGAAACCTGGGGGAAACCTGTTCTCCCGAGGCGGGCTGCGGGAAATTGTCGGGAATGCGACCAGGCTAGCGGGCGTCTAGCAAACGGGTTCGCCGCCGCCGGCGCCGGGCGCGCTTGGGAGCAGTCGCCGCTCACCTTGCTGCGTGGTGGATCGACGCTCTCCTCCTAAGCCTCTCGCCGAGCGACCGCCGGAGGAACGCGTCCGTGCACGGGGGTGCTCGAGACTCGATCCGGGTGCGGGCTACGTCGGCCACGGTGCAACCGGCATGCTCATCCGGCCTACCCCGCGAACTCGCGCAGTCGTCTCGTACCGCGACAGAGACAGATCAGCTGCGACACGACCTGGCACTGGAGAGTTCCGCGGAACCACCACCGAGCTCGGCGGTGACGGACGCGGTGCGTGCCCAGAGGCTTCGGCGTGTCTCGGGCGCCTTATGGCGAGGACTCACTTGAGCTTCGCCAAGTGACAGCGACCCGGCAACGACCAGGGACACCCAGCTACGGCGATCACTTGACCTCGCCGGGGCCCGCCGCCGTGCGAGGATGGCGCGATGGTGGTCGAGGGTGAGCCGGGCATCTTCCCTGACCCGCTGGCAAGGTTGCTCCGAGCCATCTCCCGTCTGCTGCGACGCAACCGGTCGCGCCGCGACACGCGACGTCAAAGCGACTGACCCTTCTCGGCTGCACAGCACCGGCGTACGGGGGCACCCTCAGCGACCGGCCCGACTCATAGTCGTGGTAGACCCACTCGGAGGGAAAGCCCTCGCACAGGTCTGAACGAGCGCTGGCATACCGAGACCGGGACCTAGGAGACCGCTGAGCAATCCGGGGTAGCCGCTCGATTCGCGATCTCGGGCCGCGCGCGATCCAATGGGCCGATGCAAGGTTCGTCTCCGCTGGATCGCACACTGTTGGACGCGGCGGCGCTGTGCCAGCACCTGCTGGGCGAAGGGTCGGTGCACGCCTTCTTGGCCGAGCACCGGGTGGCGCTGTTCCCCGACGAGCTGTTCGCCGACCTGTTTCCGACCAACCGTGGCCGTCCGTCGGTGCCCGCAGACGTCGTAGCCACGGTCATGGTCCTGCAGGCGCTGGAGGGACTCTCGGACCGCCAGGCGGTGCGACGGCTGGAGACCGACATCGCCTGGAAGGCGGCGGCGGGGTTGGCCCTGACCGACGAGGCGTTCCATCCCACCGTGCTGGTCCTGTGGCGCAACAAGCTGCGGGCCTCCGATCGCCCCCAGCGCATCTTCGACGCCGTGCGGGCGGTGATCACTGCATCGGGGGTGATCGCCACCAAGGCCCGCCGGGCGTTGGACTCGACGGTCCTCGACGACGCCGTCCAGCGCCAGGACACCGTCACCATGCTCGTGACCCAGATCCGACGGGTGCGCCGCCTTGTTCCCGAGCTGTCCTCGGTATGGGTACGCGAGCACAACCTCGAGGGCGGCCGCCCACCATGCGACTGGGAGGACCCCGCCGACATCGACCGAGTGGTCTCCGAGCTGGTCGACGACGCCAACGAGGTGGTGTGGGCGTCCGAGAACCTGGAGCTCAGCGCCGAGCAGGCGGACGCGATGGCCCTGCTGGCCCTGGTGGCCGGCCAGGACGTCGAGCCCGGCGACGGTCCCGGGCGGTGGCGGATCGCCTCCCGCACCGCGCCGGACCGGGTGGTGTCGACCAACGACCCCGAGTCACGCCACACCCACAAGACCGACCACTCCTACCGGGACGGCTACAAGGCGCATGTGGCCACCGAGCCCGACACCGGCCTGGTCACCGACTGCGACCTCACCCCCGGCAACACCGCCGACGTCGAGGCCGCCCCCGGCCTCATCGCCGCCGAGGCCGAGGGCACCAAGGTCGTGGGCGACTCCGCCTACGGCACCGGTGAGTTCCGGGACCACCTCGAGCGCAGCGCCAAGACCGCCGTCATCAAACCGCCGCCGCTGCGGCCGGCGGTGCCCGGCGGCTTCGACCTCGACGACTTCGAGATCGACACCCAGGCTGGCACCATGACCTGTCCGGCGGGGATCACCGTCACCCTCAGCGCCAAGGGCCGGGCCCGCTTCGGCGCCCACTGCGGTGCCCCGCTGCGAGCGCGCTGCACCAGCGCCAGAGCCGGACGGGTCGTCGTCTTGCATCCCCACCACCGCCACCTCGCCGCCGCCCGGGTCGAGGCCGGCACCGAGGAGTTCGACGCCATCTACCGACGCTGGCGCCCGATGGTCGAGCGCACCCTGGCGTGGCTCACCCGCGGCACCAACCGCCGGTTGCGCTATCGGGGCGTCGAGCGCAACCGCCTGTGGTGGGCACACCGCTGCGCAGCCATCAACCTCCAGCGCCTCCTGAAGCTCGGCCTCGTCGTCGGCGACGACGGCGGATGGGCGATCGCCTGACACCCCAGCTGGGCGCGCACCTCTGGCATCGCAAGGCGGAGCGAGGGCCTACTCCCCGTTCCACGAGCCGACGCGAGTTGCATCGGTGCCTTCCGCCATGCGGCCCACCCGACGCTGTCCACGGCGCCGTCCCTCGACGGGAATGCGCCTTGCTCAGCACGCTCCTAGAACCCCTACTCTGGTCGGCGACGAGGCGTCACCGTGACGCGGTCCGTGAAGAGAAGAGGATGCGTTGGCTATTGGAACCGTGAAGTTCTTCAACTCTGAGAAGGGCTTCGGCTTCATCTCCCGTGATCGGGGGGATGACGTCTTTGTGCACTACTCGAACATCCAGGCGAGCGGCTACCGGTCGCTCGAGGACGGCCAGCGCGTCGAGTTCGACGTGGCGCCCGGACACAAGGGCGAGGAAGCCCAGAACGTCCGACCCATCTGACCACCAGAGCGACCAGGGAGCCGTCGGGCGTGCCCACGGCTCCCTTGTTTCCGGCGACACGTCGAGAAGAGAGGACCGTGGGCACTCAGAGGACCAGCTTCGGCAAGCAGCAGCGGGACCGCGACAAGAAGGCCAAGGCGGCGGCGAAGCGCGAACGGCGCATGGAGCGCAACCGCAGCGGCGAGGAGCTGGCGGCTGGTGACACTACGGTCACCGAGCACGATGCGGAACCGTCGGCTCGCTTGCTCGAGTTGATAGCGCAGGTTCACCAACAGTACGACGCGCGACAGATCGGTCAGGACGAGTTCGACGAGAGGAAGGCGGCGCTGCTGGCCCAGCTCCGCATCGACTGACTCACCGTGTCGACGACGCCTGCCGTCTCCTCGTAGACCCGTCGGCCGGACGTCGCTCCACCTCGTCGTAGTCAGACGCGACGCCTGACGTCGTATGCCACGGTGCCCGCGAAGGCCAGCAGGGCCCGGCCGCTGCGTTGAGGCCGTCCTGGGTTCACCTTGATGTGGCTCGTAGCAGAACGGCACCAGCCGCTATGAAGGCATGCAGATCGGCTTCGGCGTGGAGGACCGTGACTCCGTCGGCCGCTTGCACCAAGAGATGTCGACGGCGGGCGTGCAACCAGCGAGCTCGAGCATCTCCGGCCAGGTGAGCAGGATGTGACCTTCCGTTGCTGGGACCCGGGCGGCACCGACGTCGAGGTCTTCTCGGAGACCCCATGTCGCCGACGCCAAGAGGTGCGAATGGCAACCCCGTCCCGGCGTTCTGGGGCGGTGCGATGCTGTCGCGGATGCTCGTCGTCGATGCCGCCAATGTGATTGGGTCAAGGCCGAGTGGCTGGTGGCGAGACCGGCCCGGTGCTGCACGACGCCTCGCCGAACAAGTACGTGGAAGCGTGCGCGGAGGGCAATTGGAGCCACCCGTGGTCCTCGTGTTCGAGGGCCAGGCTCGAAAGGGCGCTGACGAGGGCAACGCCGACGGCGTGGAGGTTGTACACGCGACCGGTGAAGGCGACGACACCATTGTCTCCATCGCCGAGGCCCACCGCGGCGCCGTCGTGGTCACCGCCGACCGAAAGCTGGCCGAGCGTGTTCGAGCCGTCGACGGTGACCTTCGGGGACCTAGCTGGCTCCTCGATCGGCTCGGTCCCCAGACTGCCAAATGACGAGGTGCGGGTTTCCTCGTTCCGCCCGGCCAGAGGATGTCCGCCCACCGGCCTTTGGTGGCACGCAGACCGCACGAGGCAGGCCGGCGCTGCTCCCGAGCGCGTCGACCGCGCGGCTGATCGGGTTACCCGGGACGCCAGACGTACCGGACGTCAGGGGCGCGCTCCTGGTTGGCCCTGCCATCCGTACGTTCCTCGGCGACGAAGCCGTGTCGCTCGTAGAAGCGGTGAGCGCGGCGATTGGACTCAAATGTCCACAGTTGGAGCCCCTCCGGTCGGCAGCGCTTGGCCATGTCCACCAGTTGGCTGCCGATTCCTCTCCCAATCCACGAGGGATCGACATAGATCTGCTCGACCCAGTCCTCTTCTAGCACCATGACACCCACGACTTCTCCGCTCTGCGTATCCGCCAGCCACACCTCGCGCCCGGTTCGCACGACGGTGACGAGCCACTCGCGCACCTTGTCATCCGGACCACGCAGCGGGGGAATGCTGGGAACGGCATGGTGACGGGAGCGGATGTAAACCTCCGCGACGGCTTGCCCATCGGCGGCGGTCGCCCGCCGTATCCGTGCTACGCCACCTTCGCTCACCACCCGGCGTCCTCGACCGCCGCTACAGCTTCCACCGCTGCCATTCTTGTCCTCTTGCGTTGGAAGACCCGCCGACGTGACTCACTCCCGGCGTACAGGGATACCGCCGGTCGCTCGTTCCGGAACCTTGGGGGCGGCTTGGGTGGAGAGTTGGCGACGTTCCTCGGGGACAGCAATCACCAAGACAGGTCTCGCTCGTTCTCAGAAATGCCAGCGACCGACCGGACGAACGTTCGGACTTCGGCGTTGAATCGCTCCGGCGCCTCGACGTAGGTCTCGTGACCGAGACCGGGCAGGACCACCATCCTCGACGTGGGGATGGCGGCATGGAGTTCGTGGGCAACAGGCAGCGGCGATCGCTCATCCGCTTCACCGCACAGCAGGAGCGTGGGAACCTGTATCTGAGGCAGCACGTCCCGCAGGTCGGCCTCGGCGAAGGCGTGTGCCATCACCCGAGTGCCAACGGGACGAGCCTCGGACATGATCGCCGCCAGTTCCTGGGACCGCTCAGGCGGGATCAGGTCGGAAAAGAGCCCCGGGATCGACTGCGGCACGAAGCGGTCGGGGAGGAGTTCAGCCACCTCGAGGGCCAGCCGCAGGCGCTTCTCGACCTCCTCACCTGAGAGGGAGCCGGCCCACCCCGCGTAGGCGCCGGCCAAGACAAGTGACCGGGGGAGCTTAGGGTGGCGGCGGTACAGCTCCAGAGCGAGCCCGGCGCCAAATGAGTGGCCGAGGACGTGCGGCCGCTGCAAGCCGAGCGCATTGATGAGACCCGCCAGCGAGTCCGCATAGTCGCCCAAGCGGAAGTCGTCGGGGGGGTCCGATGACTCCCCGCAGCCCGGCGCGTCCCACGCAACCACGGTGAACTCGTCAGTGAGGTCCTCGAGTTGATCTCGCCACGCCCGACTGTCTCCCAATCCGCCGTGGAGAAGTACGAGCGGTGGGCCAGCGCCGGCTCGGCGGAACCCAATTCGCAGTCCTCCGACCAGGACGTGATCCACCGCCTTCTTGCGGTTGCTCATCCCAGTCAGCTTGCCACCGTCGATGTCACACCAAGCCGGCGTGTAGGACGCGGCGAACTCACGGTCGCGCCGTTGTTCTGGGACGCTCTGCCGCCACTCGTGGCGAGCGCATCGAGCACTTACGCGTCGGGAGTGCGGCGGCGGGGAGGACCGGCTGGCGGTTCAGAGCGGGAGCGGATGGCGAGGACGCCGGTGCCGGGAAGGCGGGCCGCAGAGCGTGCGAACGAAGTCGATGGGTCGATCTCGACTCTTTCGCCGCCATCGCCCTGGCTGAACTTGCCGCCGGCGGGTCCCTCGAGGACGAGCTCGGACGGCTCGGCGTGGATGGACGTCCATTCGGCGACGAGATCGGCAACCAGGCGCGCGTCGTGGTCGGCGGCGAGGAACATGTCGACCGGTCGCCACGCTGACGTCGATGCGGTGAGCCCAGACGTCACGGGTGAACCCGACATCGAGCAGGTACTTGAGGGGCTTCCACCCCACCGGCCGACCGAATGGCACGGGAAGGAATCGCATGGGCGGCGGGTCCGCCAGCGACCCTTGACCGCCCGCCGCCCTGCCGTGGCCAGCGCGGCAACCAGTTCGTCGTTGGTCAGGTGCGAGCGGTCGCGGATCTGTACCGCGTTCATGCCGTCCACCCAGTGATGGGAATCGATGTGCTTATTAAGCGGCAGACCGCGCCGAAACTGGTGGAGGAACTCCCGAATCGAGGGCTGGGCTTCGGCCGGCCAGGATGTGCAGGGCCAACCGGCCGCGACGGCGGCGGGAGCGAACAGGACGACGCCGCGGGTCGACATAGTGGGTTACCAGCCGCTTCGCCTTGGCGCGCAGGTGAGCGGTTGGCGCCCCGATGTTCAGCCGCTTCGTGATGGCCTCGCCTTGGCCATGGCGGTGTCGCGAGAGCGGGCCGCCGTGTCCCGGCGGCGCGACCGACCTCGCTCCACCGGATCCGCCAAGAGCCGCCGGGCTTGGGCGGTCCATAAACGACGACGCCTACGAGGTGGATCACCTCCTTGCATGTCGTCGACCGTCGAGATCCTTGGCGGAAGGTACGCATTCACCGTCAAGCGAGCCGCACGAGACGGGCAGGCGCGGGGAACAGATTGCGGGGGGGAAACCCCTGGCCACTTCACCGCAAACGAGCTTCCACCTGCGGTGCGGAGACTTCTCTGCTTCGAGATTCGGGTCGCCGTCGGCCGTGCAGGCAGAAGCCCGGCCGGCATCCAGCGGCCAGGGCAACCTGGAGGCGTGCTGAAGCGGGGACAGCCTGTCGAGGAGCGGCCCACGCGGCCCGGGGCGGTCGGGGTGTGGCTCACCACTGCCGACCAGGAGCACCTCCTGGCCCGGCAGCCCGACGTCCACTTCGGCGGCGTCGCTCTCGGCGGAATCACGGTGACGATCGACGACCGGCACGAACTCCAACCGATGGTTGGATTCGGTGCCTCGTTCACCGAGTCCGCCGCCGTGCTGGTGCACGACCGGCTGGAGGCCGCTGCCCGTTCCGAGGTGATGGAGCGGCTGTTCCGCCCCGACCGGGGCATCGGCCTCAGCCTCCTCCGCCAACCGATGGGCGCCACCGACTTCGCCCTGGGGAACTACACCTACGACGACGTTGCCGAACCCGATCCCGAGCTGACCGCCTTCTCGGTGGCCCGCGACGACGACGCCGTGGTCCCCTTGATCGTCGAGGCTCTACACCTCAACCCGCGACTCCGCGTGATGGCGACCCCGTGGAGCGCGCCGGCCTGGATGAAGTCGAGTCGCTCGCTGATCGGCGGCACCCTCGCGCCGGAGGCGTACGGAACCTACGCCCGCTACTTCGTGCGCTTCGTCGAGGCCTACGCGGCCCGAGGCATCCCCGTCTGGGCCGTCACCGCCCAGAACGAGCCCCACTTCTCGCCTGCCGGCTATCCCGGCATGGTCCTCACGCCGGTCCAGGAAGCGGAGTTCGTCGGCCGCCACCTGGGGCCGGCCCTTGCCGCCGCCGGAACGGGAACGCGGATCCTCGCCTTCGACGGCAACTGGGACGGCACCGACCACGCCCTCCAGGTGCTCCGTGACCCGGTGGCCGGTCCCTACCTGGCCGGCGTGGCCTTCCACTGCTACGCCGGTGACCCGACCTGCCAGGACGAGGTCCGGGAGCGCCACCCGGACAAGGCCATCCTCGTCACCGAGTGCTCGGGGGGCGGGTGGTCGACGGACTTCGCCGCCAACCTGCGCTGGGGTGTGCACACGCTGATCGTCGAGGCCGTCCGGCACGGGGCCAGCGCAGTCGTGCTGTGGAACATGGCGCTCGACCAGAACTGGGGCCCGACCAACGGCGGCTGCCAGGACTGCCGGGGCGTGGTCACCGTCGACACCGCCACCGGTCGGGTCGAGTACAACGTCGAGTACTTCGTGCTCGGGCACGCCAGCAAGTTCCTGGCGCCCGGGGCCGTCCACCTGCCCTCGGCAACCGACGGCGACACCGGCATCGAGAGCGTGGCGTTCCGCAACTCCGACGGGACCCATGTCCTCATCGCCCTCAACTCGGCCGGCGAAGCGCAGACCTTCGGCGTCACCTGCTCGGCCCGCTCGTTCGCGTACCACCTACCGGCCGGCGCGGTTGCGACCTTCTGCTGGGCGGAGGGCCCGCCCTAGCATCGCCCCCTGCTGTCGATGCAACAATCGGCCGACGGGTCGTTCGACTGGCCGGTCGTGGGACGCGATCTCCACCGCTTCCTCGTCGAAGGGGCGGGGAGGATGGGCGCGGCGGCGCCTGCGTCTGCTGGCGTCGTACTCCACCACTACGAGCGGGGGTTGACGGCACCGCGCCGCACGGTCATCGCTGCTTGCGGCGGGCGTCGAGGTACTGCAGCAGGTCGTGCGCCGCCAGCTCGATCTCCTTGTGGTCCCACTCGGCGGCCCGGTAGTGACACGAGATGAGCCCCATGCGATGGAGCCGCCGGAAGTCGCCGAACACGAACGCGTACCGCGCCTTCGTCTCCTCCTTGGCGCCGTCGGTCAGGCCGAGATGCCACTGGCCGTACTCGTCCCAGGAGTGGTTACGAAGGAACGCGTTCTCTTCGTCGGCGGTGGGCTGGGCGTCGGCCCAGCGGCTGCGCACCACGTACTGGCGGGCGTCGATCAACGCCTTGGCCTTGGCGACCCCTGCTTCGTTCACGCGGTAGGAAGCCATGCAGGTCGCTCGGCTCAGTCGTTCCCGAGCGCCTGGACGAGCTTGTTGAGCAGGTCGGCGAGCAGCGCGGGGTCGCCCCCGGAGCCGGCGGCGCCGAGCCCTGGCATATCGGTGCCCAGGTCCTCGTCGCCGTGCGCCTCCTCCATCCAGCGGCGCCAGAGGCCGTCGATCTCCGCCGACCGGTCGGGGGCGGCCGACACCAAGGCGCCCCGCAGGACGTCCGGCGTCGCCACCCGGAAGGCATTGGCCTCGCCGTAGCGGCGAAGCGCCGCGAGGGTGGCCTCGTCGCCGATCAGCGACCGCACCCGGTCGAACAGGGCGGGCGCCTTGCCGTAGACGACGGCCCCGTACTGGTGGGAGGAGACGAAGTCGGTCGTCGGCTGGTCAGCCCGGGCGTCGGGTGCCCCGACGGCCCGCAACAGCCGGTACTGGCCGACGGTGTTGAACTCGCAGGCGGGCGCGGCGGCCTCCGGCGCACGGGCCCGGAACACGACGCAGGCGGAGAACTGGGCGAGGGGCTCGTCGACGGCGGGGGCCCCGATCGAGTCGTTGCCGACGAGGGCGTGCCACCACTCGTGGCCCACCTCGTGGGCGACGACGAACGCCCGCAGGCTGCCGAGCACCTTGGGGTCGAACAGCCCGCCGAGGCCACCCAGCCCGCCCAGGCCGCCGGCGTCGCCGAGCCCGCGCAACGCTTCCTGCAGTCCGGCCAGCCCCTCCAGGTTTCCCAACCCGGGCAACCCGCCGCCGAAGAAGGACTGCGAGATCCACACCATGCCGGGCCACTCCATCCCCCCGACTCCCGAGCCGAGCGGCACGTCGACCACGTCGAGCTCCGACCAGGGGTACGGCCCGAACGCCTCGCCGAGAGCGGACAGGGCGTCGCCGGCCTCCCGTCCCACCTCGTCGGCGTGGGCGGCGTCGGCCGCCTGGCTGACGACCCGTACCGTCGTGTCGCCGGCGCGGCTCTCGCGGGCGTCGACCGCCCGGCCCACGTAGACGGCGAGGTCACGCAGCCCGGCGCCCTCCTCGGAGTAGACGGTGCGGTCCCCGTCCGTCCTGCGGTCGGTGGAGACGCCGCCGCTGAAGACGGTCCATTCGGTCGGGACCTCGATCCTGGCCGAGATCAGCGCGGCCGGGAAGTTGGCGATGTCGCCGAAGCCGCCGGCGTCGGCATCGACCCTCCCGCCCGGGGCGATCCACACCGGGAACCAGTGGCCCAGGGCCAGTCCTCCGCCGTGTCGGCCCAACAGCCCGATCTCCGCCGGCTGCAGGTCGCTGCCGGCCAGGGCCCCCAGCACGTCCTGCCCACCCTTGGTGACGCCCACGGTGTACCTGAAGTCCAGGCGGACCTCGATCCGGCGTTCCCCTTCTCCCCGGCGGGGAAGGGTGAGCAGCGACCGGTCGAGGCTCGGCTCGACGTCCTCACCGGCGACCTCGACCCGATCGAAGCGGAAGCCGGTGCCCAGGGCGGGCAGCGCCGGGAACACCCGGAAGCGCAAGGGCTCGCGCCCGGGCGGCAACTCGACGAGAAGCGAGCCCTCGACCCGGCCGGACTCCGGTTGGACCTCGGCCCGGACGTCGTACACCGGCGCCGAGTCCAGGGCCGCCTGGCGGGCCAGGCGCCGCCCGGTGTCGGACAGGGACGGGGAGTCCAGGGTGACCCGCTCGATCCCACCCCGGTCCTCTCGAGCGGTAGCGCCGTCGCCGCCCGATGTGCAAGAGGCGGCCAGCACGGCCAGCGCCGCCACCAACACGAGTCTTCTCCACCAGCCGGACCGGCCCGCCCCCGGACGCATGAACCTCATTGTGGCCCGCGACGCAGCTTGACGCCCTCGGCGTGGAGGCGCCGCAGCCTCGCCAACTCTCGGCGGTCGGGGCCCTGGCCGTCGGTGCCCGGCACCTCGAGGACGGCGGGCAGGCCCTGGAGGCGGGGGTGGCCGAGCAGAGCCCGGAAGGCAGACCGCCCGATGGCTCCCCGGCCCACGTTCTCGTGACGGTCGAGGCCGGCGCCCCGCGGGACCTTCGAGTCGTTCACGTGGAGGCAGGCGAGGCGCTCCAGCCCCACGGCCGCCTCGAGCCGGTCGACCAGGTCGTCGGCCGCCTCGATGGTGTCGAACGACATCCCTGCCGCCCACGCGTGCTGGGTGTCCACGCAGAGGCCCACTCGACGGTCGCCATCGACCACCTCGATCACCCGGGCCAGCTCGTCGAACGAGCGCCCGATCGTGCCGCCCGCCCCGGCGGTGTTCTCGAGGAGGACAGGGCAGTCGGCCCGGTCGAGGGCGGTGCGCAGGGCGGAGGCCACGACCGGCAGCCGGGCGTCGAGCTCGGCGCCGAGGTGGCTGCCGACATGGACGATGAGCCCGGCGGCGCCCATGCTCCCGGCCGCCCGCACGTTCTCGGCCAGGCAGGCGCAGGAACGCTCGTAGATCGCCGGGTCGGCGGCGCCCAGGTTGATCAGGTAGGGGGCATGGCAGACGACCCGCCGGACGGTGGGGCTGGCGGCCCACGCCTCCCGGAACCCGGCCACCCGCTCCACGTTGGCCTCGGGGTGGCGCCACTGCCGTGGGCTCTGGGCGAACACCTGCATGACCTCGGCGCCCATGGCCTCGGCGCGCCTCAGGGCGGCGAGGAGGCCTCCTGCCTGCCTGACCTGGGCGCCGAACAGCATGACGGCAGTTCAGCACCAGCGCCGCCGTGCCACGATCGCGGGGTTGCCCGAGCCGCTGTTCCCCGAGGGGGCGCGCGCCGCCCTCAGCCTCAGCCTCGACGACGCCCGCGACAGCCAGCTCGACGTCGGTCTCCCCGTCCTCGACGCCCACGGGGTGAGGGCGACCTTCTACGTGCTGCCCGGATGGGTCTGGCGGCGCCGGCTCGACTGGAGGGCGGTGGTCGAGGCGGGCCACGAGATCGCCAACCACACCGCGACCCATCCCTGCTCGACCAACTTCGAGTTCGCCCGCACCAACGCCCTGGAGGACTACACGCTCGGCCGCATCGAGGCGGAGATCGACCGGGCCTCGAGGCGGATCGAGACGCTGGTCGGCGTGCGCCCGGAGACGTTCGCGTACCCCTGCGGGCAGTCCTTCGTCGGGCGAGGCGAGGCCCGGCGCAGCTTCGTCCCCTTGGTGGCCCGCCGCTTCGTCGCCGGACGGGGGTACGGCAGTGAGACCTCCAACGACCCGGAGCGCTGCGACCTCGCCCACCTCGACGCCTTCACCGTCGACGGCCTCGCCGCCGACGCCCTCGTCGGCCTGGTCGACGCCGCGGTGGCGTCCGGCCGTTGGCTGGTCATGGCCGGCCACGACGTGGGCGACGGGGGCGAGCAGACGGTGCTCGTCGACGCGCTGGAGGCGCTCTGTCGCCGGGCCGGCGAGGGCGACGTGTGGGTCGCTCCGGTGGTGGACGTGGCCAGGCACCTCCGCCGGAGGCGTGGCTCAGCCGGCGTCCTACGGCGGTAGCGCGTAGACCGACACGTGCTCGTCACTGGCCGAGGTGAACCGCCCACCCCGCCAGCCGGCCGTGCGTTCCCGGAGGCGCAGGCCCGCCATGGTGGCCATGAGGTCGAGCTCGGCGGGCAGGGCGTAGCGGAAGGGGACGGAGAACGTCCGGACGCCCCCCTCGCCCAGTACGGCGTAGTGCGACACGTACCGCTGGTGGGCCCGGTCGACCTCGGCGAACCGCACCACCAGCTGGCCCGACTCTCCCCGCACGATCCTCATCGTCGCCTCGTCGCCGTGGCGGCCGGTATCGGGGACGGGCCCGTCCAGCACGAACAGGCCGCCGGGCGCCAGGCAGCGGGCCACGTTGGCGAAGCAGCGCACCTGGGCCTCCTGGCGCGGGAGCTCGAAGAAGGTGCCGGCGGTGACGAACACGAGGGAGAACCGCCCCGGGACCTCGACGTCGCCGAAGTCGCCGATCGTGACGGGGATGGCGTCGCCGCCCTCCTTGGCCCGCAGGCGCGCCACCATGGCCTCGGACGCGTCGACGCCGTGGACCTCGACGCCCCGGCGGGCCAGCGGCAGGGCGACGCGGCCGGTGCCGATCCCCAGCTCGAGCACCGGTCCCCCACCGGCCAGCGTGGCCAGCTCGGCCAGGCGGTCGACGGTGCCGGCGCTGTCGAACCAATCGGCGAACCAGCTGTCGTAGAACTCGGCGACCCAGTCGTCGTAACGCAGACCTCCGGCGCCCGCCACGTCGGCGGATTGTACGGCTCGCCGTCTCCGGGCCCCGACCCTGCTACGGGCGCGATGCTGGCCCCAGTGGTCGAGATCGAAAGCGCCCGGCTCACCCTCCGCCCGATCGGTGTCGAGACGGCGCGCGCCCTGCTGGACGGCCGCACCCCCGAGGGGCTGGCGCTGGCCGACGACTACCCCTCCGAGTTCTCACTGGAGGTGATGGACCTGGTCGCCGGTCCCCGCGCCGGGTCCGTCCGCCAGGTCGGGCCGTTCTTCCTCGTCCGCAAGGGCGACGGCACCGTCGTCGGGGAGATCGGCGCCGCCCTCGACCCGGTCGCCGGCACCGCCCAGGTCGGCTACTCGGTTGTGCGGTCGTGCTGGAACCAGGGGTACGCCACCGAGGCGCTGCAAGCCCTGCTCGCCGAGCTCCTCGCCGACCGCGCCGTCGAGCGGGTGTTCGCCGAGACCATGGTCGACCACCACGCCAGCCGCCGGGTGATGGCGAAGGCGGGCATGCGGGAGTCGGGGCGGCGACGAGTCGAGGAGGGGGGCCAGACCGTGGAGCTGGTGGTCTACGAGGCGGTCCGCTGACGGCGGTGCCACAATGCGGCATGGCGATCACCGGCGCCCACGCGCTCGTCTACACGTCCGAGCCGGAAGCGGTCCGGGCCATTTTCCGTGACGTCTTCGGCTGGAGGTTCGTCGACGACGGCCAGGGATGGCTGATCTTCGCCCTGCCGCCGGCCGAGCTCGGCGTCCATCCGGCCGAGGGCCCGACCTACGAAGGCGGCACCCGCCACCAGCTGACCCTCATGTGCGACGACATCGCCGGCACCGTCGACGAGCTGCGAGCGAAGGGCATCGAGGTCCGCGGCGACCCCGAGGACGAGGGCTGGGGCATCACGACCATGCTCGTGCTGCCCGGCGGTCTCGAGGTGATGCTCTACCAGCCCCGCCACCCGACGGCGATCTGAAGCTGCGAGGATCGAGCCATGGCCGACCGTGACGTCGAACGCAACTACTCGGTCCCCGAGTTCGCCGCCAAGCTCCGCCGGCTGGCCGACGCCCTCGAGGCGGACAAGCCGTTCCGCATCCAGGTCGCCGGCGAGCGCATCCGGGTGCCCAAGCGGGCCGCCATCAGCGTCGAGCACGAGCGCGAAGGTGACTCGGAGGAGGTCGAGTTCCAGCTCACGTGGAAGCTCGCCGACGCCGAGAAGGGCGGCGAGGACGAGGAGGACGAGGAGGAGAGCCCCGAGGTCTGACCGGCACCGGTCTCAGACGTCGAGCCGTCCGGGGTTGGTGGTGATGCGGCGGGGCCGCACGAGCACGGCGGTGCGCCGCTCGGCCGCCATGACCCGGTCGTACTCGTCGAAGTCCTCGTGGCGCCCGCCGGCGGCACCGAAGATGTCGCGCAGGAGCAGCCGGACGCCTTCGCCGTCCAGCCCGGGCAGGGGGTCGTCGGGGCCGGCCAGATCGACCTCGCCCTGGACGGCGACCCAGCGCCACCCCGCCCGGAAGACGAGCGTGCCGTGGGGCCGGGCCCGCAGCAGGCGGAGCTTGACCGTGTCACCTCGGGCCACGAATCCGACGACCGGCTCACCGTCGACGGGATGGTCGAGCACGCCCGCGTTCACGACGCTGACGTGGGGCGTGCCGTCGGCCCGCACGACGACGGCCACCGCCAGCCCGTGGTCGGCGGCGACCAGGTCGCGCACGAGCTGCAGGGTGGCGGTCACCCGACCAACGTAGGCGGGACCGCCTCTACCCTGGGGTCGTGCCCGAGCTCCCGGAGGTGCAGGCGCTGGCCGAGCGGCTGGAGGCCGCCGTCGGCGGCGCGGCGTTCGCCGGCGCGGTGGTGCACCAGTTCTCCGCCCTGAAGACCGTCGTCCCCGGCCCCGAGACGCTCGTCGGGCGCACGCTCGCCGGCGTGGGGCGCAGGGGCAAGTTCGTGGTCTTCGACTTCGACGGGCCTCGGGTCCTGGGCCACCTCTCCCAGGGCGGGAGGGTCGACGTCGAAGATCCTCCCAAGCAGACCCGGCCCAAGGGGGCGGTGGTGAGGCTGCGGTTCGAGGGACGCTCGTCGGTGCTGTTCAAGGAGTTCGGCACCGAGCGCAAGGCGGGCGTCTGGGTCCTCGAGGCCGGCGACGAGGGCCCGCTCGCCGTGCTCGGCGTCGAGCCGTTCTCCGACGCCTACGCCGAGCTCGTCTTGACGTCGACCGACCAGCGCCGAGTGCACACCCTGCTGCGCGACCAGCGCACGGTCGCGGGGATCGGGCGGGGGTACTCCGACGACATCCTCCACCGCGCCCGCATCTCCCCTTACGACACCCTCGCCGGGCTCGCCCAGCCCGAGCGGAAGGCGCTCCTCGACGCCACCCACGAGGTCCTCAGCGAGGCGCTGGCCGCCGAACGCAGGCGGACGGGCGGGCTGCCCACCAAGATCGGCGACCACTTCAGCGTGCACAGCCGCCACGGCCATCCGTGCCCCGCCTGCGGCGCCGACCTGCGGCGTGTCTCCTACGAGTCCTACGAGGTGACCTACTGCCCGGTGTGCCAGACCGGCGGGAAGGTCCTCGCCGACCGGCGCCTCTCCCGTCTGGTGCGCTAGCGGGCGCTGGGCGTCAGCCGCCGGGGACCACCGGCTGGCCGTGGTGGCCCCCCTCGAACACCGCCACCTTCACCCCCCGGTCGGACAGGGCGGCGAGGAACGGCCCCGGCTCGGCCAGCGCCGCCAGCCCTGCCGCCCCGGTGCGGGCCAGGCGGCCCTGGGCCGCCCACCGGCAGGCCAGAGCGGCCACCGCCCCGGCCGCCACCGCCGGGCGGTCCACCGCTCCCAGTACCCGCTCGTCCAACACCGCGCCCTGCCGGCCGCGGATCTCGACCCGGATCCCCCCAAGGTCGCCCTCGGGATGGGGCCGCCGCAGCATGGGCAGGCGGACGGTGAGGCGGTCGCGGCGGTTGGCGGCCATGCGGGCGGTCAGCCGGCGCACCCCCGGGAAGGCGGCGGCCAGCAGGATGGACTCGGGCAGGGCCGCCCGGTAGCAGTCGAGCGCCCGGATGGGCTCGGGGAACCAGCACAGCGCGCGCCCCGAGCCACCCCGCCGCCGGTGCCACTCGCCGTCCCGCAGGTCCACCGCCTCGCCGGCCAGCGCCCGGTGGTGCTGGCGGGCACACGCCGGACCGCCGGTGCCGGCCTTGGCCACGTGCACCTCGTCCACCTGCTCGAAGGCGCGGGCGCCGAAGGCGGCGAGCACGCACGCCAGCCCGGGGGAGAAGCCGGCGCCGACGACCACGTGGACGCCGGCGGCCCGGGCGGCCCCGTCGAGGGCGAGCAGCGCCTCCACCTCGGCCACCGCGTCGGCCACCGACACCACGTGGGCGCCTCCGGCGACGGCCGCCTCCGCGACCTCCCGCTGCCCAGGGGGAGCGGCCAGGAGGAACACGTCGCCGGCCTCAGCCGGGGGGACCCGGTCGGACACCCGGGCCGGTTCGCCGAGCGACGCCGCCACCCGCTGCGCCCGGGCGGCGTCGGTGTCGACCAGCACCAGGTCCTCGGGGGGATCGAGGGTGACCAGCTGGCGCCCGGCCCGCGCCCCGCAGGCCCCGGCGCCGACCAGCACCACCCTCACGAGGGCGCCTCGCCGGGGTCGGTCGGCGGCGCCCCGCTGGCGCTAGCGGAAGTCGGCGCCGGAGAGCTCACGCCAGCCGCCGCCTTGGGGGGGGACCTCGCCGTGACCCCGGAGCCGGATGGCGGCGGTGGCGATGCCCGCCAGGCTCAGGGCCAGGGCGGCGCGACGGATCATCCTGACAGGCGCCAAGCGGCTCACGTGGGGCTAGCTGGAATCGAACCAGCGACCTCATCCTTATCAGGGATGCGCTCTAACCGACTGAGCTATAGCCCCAGAAAACTCCTGGTCAGAGCGCCCTCAGGGGGCTCAGACCGGCCAGGATCGTCCCGCACAGCGCTTGCAGAGCGCATAACTTCGCCCCTAGCGTGGCCCCGTGCGAGAGCTCGTTGCGTCATGGGCCCTCAGTCTACGGGCCGCCAACCGCTCCGCGCGAACACAGTCGCAGTACCTGACCACCCTTGACCTGTTCTGGCGCTCGACCGGTATCTCCGAGCGCGTCGGGGTCACCGCTCCGCCGCGCTGCCCTGGCTCTGGCTTGGGCCGAAAGGACGCTTGGGCGAATCAGGGGTCGGTCAGATACTTGCTCGACGAGGCGCTCGAGCGGGACTCGGGCGCGTCCATCCCCACCAG
>DATAAF010000104.1:0-40570 GCA_036260255.1 Acidimicrobiales bacterium
TGCGCTGCGATCCGACCAACTCCGTGCGACATCCTCCAACCGGTCGGTTGCGTAAAGAGCGATCGCTCAGCGGGCGAAGACCGCCGGCGACGGCCAGCCTCGGCGTACGTGACCGCCCGCGGTCGACCGCCGGTTGGGATAGTGACGGTCTCAGCGAGACCCGCTTGGTGAAGCCGCTCCCGAGCTCGCTCGAGACGCGCCGCCGACAGGTGACGGGCGAACAGGTCACGCTGCTGCGTTCCGTCGAGACCTTCCGGAGCGACACGTCGCAGCTCCGCAAGCAGGCGGTCAGCAACGTCATCACCGGTCGCGTCTCCGAAGATGAACTCGGCCGAGGCGCGGCAGTAGGACCACAACGCCCAAGCGGCCTCGACATGCTCCTCATCGATCACCGGGGAGCCGTCGATCAGGGCGTAGAGCAGGCTCAGGCGGAGACACTGCGGGGCGTCCCGGCCCACCACGGCGCCAAGAAGGCCGGCGGGCTCGTCGTCGGCCATGAGGTCGTACAGCTCGGCCCAGCGATGTTCGGCGGCGTCGGTCCGATGTACCCGCGTCACGCGACGCGCCGCCCGGATGGTTTCACCCAGGCGTTCCCCGTACATTACGGCGATCTCGCCCGGTACGTTCCCGCCGGCGGGTAGCCGCTTCGACCGTCGTGCCGACACCCACAAGAAGCGGTTGGCGAAGCCGGAGTACGTCTCGACATCGGTGAGGCGGGCCCGTAGCTCCTCGAGGGTGATGTGCCCTACGACGCCTAGATGGTGGGTCGAGGCGACGGACGTGCGGGCTCGGGACCGAGCCTCGAGGGGTCGGCCGTCCCAGCCGTTGCGGATGGTCATGCTGAGTGTGGACCCGTCGCGGGAGGCGACCTTCAACATCCGTGCGAACTCAGGCTCGAGGACGAGCAGACGCGTATCGGGCGCACCCTCGTCGTTGTCGTCGTCAGGATCACGAACGGCGTCGACTACAGCCTCACCCGACCCGAAGCCACCAAGGACGCGCGTCGCCATGAAGGCGGGATCGGCCACCCGCAGCGTCTCGCGGGCGACGGCGAAGCTGGTGCCCTTTCCCCCCTTATGCGTGGCGCCGACGATCACGGCGAACAGCGACGCGGTGTGCCGGTCGTTGCCGGCAAGCACGTAGGGCCCGCGATTGATGGCGCAGCCAGCACCGACCAGCGTGGTCACGAGAACGGCTACGCGGTCGGCCTCGGTGTAGGTGTCGGCGGCCATGACGAACTCGCCGACGATGCCGTGATACGCACAAGCACCAAGCCTCGGCCACGCCGACGAAGACGTGGAGGGGGCGCTCTCGTCCCTAGGAAGCTGCTCCTCCTCTCGCCACTGCCCTGCCCACAGCCTCTCGTCAACCTTGAGCGCGTCGTAACGTGCGTCGATTTCGGCGTCGGTTGGCGCCCGCGCCCCACGACACTCAGCTTGGTGCCGCATCGATGCCGCCACCGACTCGCGAGAGCCAATCGGTGGCCAGTCGGCGTCGGTGGCAGCCCTCATCCCGGCCTAGGCCTCGCGCCAGTCGCAGACAAACGGCACGCTCCGGAGATACGCCTGTTCAACAAGGTCGTCGACAGGTGGAGATCACTCACGCGGCGGAGTCCCGGGAGCGATAGAGCGATAGCTCGTCCTCAAACACTGCGGCGTGAGCGAGCGCTGTCACGAGGCCGTGGATCGCGTTCAGACGTTGTTCGGGCGAAAAGTCACAACGCGCCGACTCCTCAGAGGCGAGGCGCTGGACGCAGCGCATCCGAGCGGTGACCTCAAATCGGCGCTCCGCCAGCGTCATCCTCGGAAAGCGTCTAGGCTCACCCACGGTGCCGCCTCGATGAGGTGGTCCAGCGAGCGAAAGCGATGGTGGCGACGGGGGCCTGGGCAGGGCCCCCTCGTCGTCTCATCAGGCACCCGGGCCAGCAGCGGGGACGCCATGCGCCGCCGGCGTCTCGGCCCCGTTCAAGAGATCGATGATCGCTTGGCGCGGAATGCGGAGGCAGCGACCGAGTTTCACGGCGCGGAGTTCGCCGGCCGCCACGGACTTGTAGACGCGCCAAGGAGACGTCCGCAGCGCCTCAGCGGTCTCCTCGACGGTCAACACGAGCGGCAAATCGTCGAGCGTCATGAGACCAAGGCCTGCAGTTCGCGGAGAAGGCGGGCATACGTCGTCAGGTGTTCACCGCTTGGCAGGTACTCCCCCCGCTCCCAAGCGTCGACAGCTTGCCGGCTGACTCCCACGGCGTCAGCGACAGCCTGCTGCGAGAGCCCCCCAGCGCGCCGAAGGAGTTTCCGCATCGTCGGGGAGGGAAGCTGCGTGCGGTCCCGAGCCTGACCCAACAACTGCGCAAGAGCATCCATGGCACGGAGATTGTCACGCCTCACGTGCACGTGCTAGGCATTGGAACCGTGCAGGGCAATTCCCGCCACCCAGGGCCGTTTTACGCCCGGTACCGGACCCCCGCAGGCGACGAGATCGTCTCGCCACCGTGCGAGAGCCCGGAACAGGCCGAGGACTGGTGGCTGGAGATGCACCGTCGACAACGGACTCCGCTGTGGCGCGAGCGGCTGATCAGAAAGATGTCAGCTGCGCTAGGGGATGGCGGTGTCGTGGAAGCCTCTTTCGAGACCAACGCCATCGACCAGCGCTTCTACTGTGCCGGGCGCCTGCGCCTCTTCGAAGGACGGCTCATCGTGACCGAGTTGAAGCTGTCATCGGCCAGCGCACAGATGGATGCGTTCCTGGGAGCGTTCTCGGTCGTTGAGGGCATCACGGGCTCTGTTCTACGCCAGGTGCCACTCGGCCAGTTGCTGGCTGAAGCTCGGGAGAGACTCGTCTACACGGCGCACTCGGAGGATGAGGTCCCACCGGAGGTTCGCAGAGCCGTCAGAGACCTTGTCGGCCCTGTCGATCAGATGATCAGTACCGGGAAGCGACCAGCCGGTCATCGACGCCCCGGACCCAAGGGCAAGTCCGATGACTTCTACCGAACCATCGCCGTCGACTACATCGAGTACGTGGAGGCGAATGGCGGCGACGCCCGCAAGGTGCTCAAGGCGTTGGAACAGAAGCACCATGGCAGCACGTCGGCCGTGCGCGATTGGGTCCGGAAAGCCCGAGATAAGGGTTTCCTCGCGCCGACAACACGAGGGCGTGCGAACGCCGCGCCCGGACCCCGCCTGTATGCCACAAACGAGGAGCAGCCATGAGTCAACGGGGAAGCATCCGCAAACGGGGGTCGTCGACGTGGACGATCTATTGGCGAGAACCCGACGGTCGTCAACGAACAAAGGGCGGTTTCCGTACCCGCGCTGCAGCGTCCGAGGAGTTGACACGTGTGCTCGGGCAGCTGCAGGGCGGGGCCTATGTCAAGCCCCGCACGCTCACACTCGGCGCCTATCTGACAGAGCAGTGGCTCCCGGCCATCCGCACGTCCGTCCGGCGGGGGACGTTCCGCTCGTACAGCGAGCATGTCAGCGCCTACATCACGCCGCGCCTCGGCAGCCTGGGCCTCCAGCAAGTTTCCCCGACTGCCTTGAACGCGTTCTACGCGGACCTGCTCACGAACGGTCGCCGCCGGGATGGGTCAGGCCTGCACCCGTCAACAGTCCGTCGGGTCCACGCCACCCTGCACCGGGCCCTCCGGGACGCCGTCAAGTGGCGCCTCCTGGCCATCAATCCTGCTGACCACTCCGACCCGCCGAAGCAGCGGCAAGCCGGCTCGACGGAGCTCCGGACGTGGTTGGCGACCGAGGTCGACGCCTTCCTGGCACACGTGACCGGTGACCGGCTCGAGGCAGCGTGGATCCTCACTGCCACGACAGGGATGCGTCGAGGTGAGGTGCTGGGCCTGCGCTGGGAAGACGTCGACTTGGTGGCCAGGCGCGCCGCTGTTCGCCAGACGCTGACGGCCGCTGGGCACAAGCTGGCCCTCTCTACGCCAAAGACGAGCCGAGGACGGCGCTCAGTCCCCCTGCCGGCGACCACGGTGGAGGCCCTGAGAACTCACCGATGCCGTCAGCTCGAGGAGCGCCTGGCCTGGGGCCCTGCATACCGGGATGGTGACCTCGTCTTCACCCGCGAGGACGGGAGCCCCGTCCACCCCGACGCCTTCTCGGACGCCTTCAACCGGCACGCGCGCGAAGCGGACCTTCCTCGCATCCGCCTGCACGACCTGCGTCACACCTTCGCCACGCTGGCCCTAGTGAGCGGTGTGCCGGTCAAGGTCGTGTCGGAGATCCTCGGCCACTCGACGCACTCGTTCACCGCCGACGTTTACCAGCACCTCGTCCCGGCGCTACAGGAAGACGCGGCCGAGAGGGTCGCAGACCTCATCTTCGGGAGCCGCGTTGACAAACGGTTGACGGGCGGGGCTTGAGGGCTGCCTCGTCGACGAACGCCGGCGAGAGAAACCGCAGGTCAGCGCACGGTGGGCCGGGAAGGATTCGAACCTTCGTAGGCTGAGCCGGCAGATTTACAGTCTGCTCCCTTTGGCCGCTTGGGTACCGACCCTCTACTTGGCACGATACCGTCTCGCCGTGCCCACCTTCGACGTGGTGTCCGAGGTCGATCGCCAAGAGATCCGCAACGCCGTCGACCAGGCACAGCGTGAGGTGGCGACCCGCTTCGACTTCAAGGACACGGGGTCGACGATCGAGCTGGCGGACGGCGAGATCCGCCTGCACTCCGCCACCGAGGACCGCCTCCGGGCGCTGGTGCAGGTCCTCGAGGAGAAGCTCGTCCGCCGCTCCGTCCCCTTGAAGGCTTTGGAGTACGGAAAGGTCGAGGACGCAGCCAAGGGAACGGTGCGCCAGTCGGTCCTCATCAACGCCGGCATCGGCGACGCCAAGGCCCGGGAGATCAACCGCTTCATCAAGGACCGTGGCCGCAAGGGGGTGTCCTCGCAGACGCAGGGCGACCAGGTACGCGTGTCGGGGAAGAAGCGGGACGACCTGCAGGCGACCATCGCCGCCCTGCGCGAGCACGACTTCGGCATCCCCCTGCAGTTCAAGAACTTCAGGGACTGACGACGAGGCGGCCGCAGGGCCTTGCCTCGTCGTAAAGGGGAGAGAGCCCGGCCCGGAGGGCCGGACGCCGGTTTGTTGCCGGCCGAAGGCCGGCCCAGGCCCAGCGAGGGTCGTCCCTAGCTCGCCCGGGGGCCCAGGAGGCTGTCGAGGAGGGCGGGAGTCAGGGGGGAGAGGATCGAGCGGGCCGTCTCCTGGGCGGTCCGCCACGCCTCCTCGAGCACCGCCTGGCTGGGTTGGCCCAGGCCACGGGCGGCACGCAGCTCGGTGAGGCGGAGGACGCCCGACGGGCTGCCGGTCAGCGAGAGGAAGACCTCGCTGCCCTCGCCGCCCGACGACTCGAAGCGACGGAGGATGCCGGCCGACGTCAGGGCACGGGGCTGTCCGATCTGGAACTGGGCCAGGATGTTGGGAACGTTGGCGAGGGCCTCGTCGAGCCAGCGGTCCAGGTGGGGCTTGGGGTTCACCGCTCCGCCGCCCTTGGGGTGGATCTCGAAGTGGAGGTGGTACGCGCCGCCCTGGGCGTTGCCCGTGTTGCCCACCGTCCCGACGATGTCGCCCTGCTTGACCCTCGACCCGGCCGGGATGCGGGCGAAGGAGTCGAGGTGGCACATGAAGTAGTAGGTCCCGTCGGCGGTGGTGACGTAGGCGGACTTGCCCGCCGCCCCTCCCTCGGTGAACCGCACGGTGCCGTCGGCCGGCGCCCGGACCGGCGTCCCCCGGGCGGCGAAGATGTCGGTGCCCTGGTGCAGGTGGAAGCTGGGGTTGAAGCGGGGGAACAGCCAGTCGTCGGTGTACGCCGCCTCCCCGCCGACCGGGAACTTGCCCATCCCGATGGCTGCCGCCTCCTGGGGGCTCAGCCCGACGTCGACCAGCTGGCGGAGGGCGGACATGAGCTCACGGGTCGACCGCCCGCCGGTGCGGCGGACGGCGTTGATTTGGGCCTGGGCGTCGGGCGGGATGCTGTTGGGCCCCGGCTTGGCTGTGGTCGGCGGCGCCGGCGGGGGCGGGGCAGGCCCTCTGGCGGGGGCGCCGGGCGGCGGTGGCGGCGGGGGAGCCGGTGCCCGGGGCCGCGGCGTCGTGGGGGGCGACAGGATCTCGCGCAGGAGCTTCTCGAGCGGGTTGACGGTCGTCGGGGGGGCTTGAGGCGCCGGGCTCGCGCCCGACGTGGCCCCCCCTCCCACGACGAGCGAGACGAGGACGGCGGGCGCCAGGACGCGACGGGCAAACGCTCGTGACGACACGACCCAACTCATTTCGCCATCGGGCCCGCCATCCCCTCTCGCTCCCCAGACTCGAAGTCAGAGAGCTTAGGCGGAGCCGGCCTCCCGATGCCTACTCGAGAGGCCGGGCGGGGGTCTCAGCGCCGCCACTCGCCGGCGCGCAGCCGGGCGACCCGGTCGTCCAGAGGCGGGTGGGTGCTGAAGAGGTTGGCGAACTGCACCCTGCGCCCGGTGAGGGGGTTCACGATGTACTTCGAGGCCTGGGCCGGGTCGACGTCCATGGGGATGGCACGTGCGCCCTGCTCCAGCTTGGCCAGGGCCCGGGCGAGGGGCTCGCCGTCGCCGAGCAAGCGGGCGCCGCTGCGGTCGGCCTCGTACTCCCGGCTCCGGCTCAGGGCCATCTGGATGAGCATGGCGGCGAGCGGCGCCAGGATGCTCAGGGCGAGCAGGGCGATCGGGTTGGGGCTGTCCTCGTCGCCGCCTCCGCCGAACATGGCGCCCCACATGAACAGGCGGGCGATGAAGGTGATGCCCATGGCCACCGCCGCGGCCACCGAGCCGATGAGGATGTCCCGGTTGCCGACGTGGCTGATCTCGTGGGCCAGCACCCCCCGTAGCTCGTTCCAGTCCAGGAGCTGCAGGATGCCCTGCGTGACGGCGACGGCGGCGTGGTTGGGGTTGCGGCCGGTGGCGAAGGCGTTGGGCTGCATGTCGGGCGTGACGTACAGCTTGGGCATGGGCATGCCCGCGGCTTGGGTCAGCTCTCGGACGATGCGGTAGTACTCGGGCATCTCCTGCTCGGTGACGGGGACGGCGCGGGCCGACCGGATGGCGATCTTGTCGGAGAACCAGTACGACCCGCCGACGAAGACCAGGCCGAGCACCAGGCCGATGAGCGCCCCGCCCCGCCCGAACAGCGACCCGATCAGGATCAGGAAGCCGCCCAGCGCCGCCAGGAGCACATAGGTCTTGATGGTGTTCTTGCTCATGAAACGCTTCCTCCTCTGCCCCTAAGAAACGCTTGTGAACCGTCGCGCGTTCCCCAGCGCCCCCTTCCCGGGCGTCAGTCCTCGGGCCCGCCGGAGGCGGCCCGGCGCTTGATCTCGTCGACGACGCTGGCGTCGGCCAGCGTGGTCGTGTCGCCCAGGTCCCGGCCCTCGGCCACGTCACGGAGCAGCCGGCGCATGATCTTGCCGCTCCTCGTCTTGGGGAGGTCGTCGGTGAAGATCACCGTCTTGGGACGGGCCACCGGCCCGATCCGGCGGGCCACGTGCTGGCGAAGGGCCTCGCCGTGCTCCTGGTCGGTCTCGACGCCCGACTTGAGCGTGACGAAGGCGATGATGGCCTGGCCGGTGGTCTCGTCCTTGGCCCCGACGACGGCGGCCTCGGCCACGCTGGGATGGTCCACCAGGGCCGACTCCACCTCGGTGGTGGACACCCGGTGCCCGGAGATGTTCATCACGTCGTCGACCCGGCCGAGCAGCCAGAAGTAGCCGTCGGCGTCGACCCGGGCGCCGTCGCCGGCGAAGTACCGCCCCTCGAAGCGCGACCAGTAGGTCTGCCGATAGCGCTCGGGGTCGCCGTAGATGCCGCGGAGCATCGAGGGCCAGGGCTGCGTCAGCGTGAGGTACCCACCGCCCTGCTCGACCGGGCGACCCCGCTCGTCGACGACCTCGGCGGCGATGCCCGGGAGCGGGAAGGTGGCCGAGCCGGGGCGGAGGGTGGTGGCACCGGGGAGTGGGGAGATCATGATGGCGCCGGTCTCCGTCTGCCACCAGGTGTCCACCACCGGGCAGCGGCCGCCGCCGATGTGGGTGTGGTACCAGATCCAGGCCTCGGGGTTGATGGGCTCGCCCACCGAGCCCAGGACGCGGAGCGACGAGAGGTCCTGGCGCTCGGGGTACTCGGTCCCCCACTTCATGAACGTGCGGATGGCGGTGGGCGCGGTGTAGAGGATCGTCACCCCGTAGCGGGCGACGATCGACCACCACCGGTCCTTGTCGGGGAAGTCGGGGGCCCCCTCGTACATCACCGATGTGGCGCCGTTGGCCAGCGGGCCGTAGACGATGTAGCTGTGCCCGGTGACCCACCCGATGTCCGCCGCGCACCAGTAGACGTCCGTCTCGGGGTGCAGGTCGAAGACGTACTTGTGGGTGAACGCCACCTGGGCCAGGTAGCCCCCGGTGGTGTGCATGATGCCCTTGGGCTTGGCCGTGGTGCCCGACGTGTAGAGGAGGTAGAGGAGCGTCTCGGCGTCGAGGGGCTCGGCCGGGCAGTCGTCGGGCGTGTCGGCCATGAGGTCGTGGTACCAGTGGTCCCGTCCCTCGACCATGTCGACGTCGGCCTCGGTGCGGCGGACGACCACCACGTGCTCGATCGACGGCGTCCGCTGGAGGGCCTCGTCGGAGTTGGCCTTCAACGGCACCGCCTTGCCCTTGCGCCAACCGCCGTCGGCGGTGACGAGCACCTTGGCCTCGGCGTCGTTGATGCGGTCGGCCAGGGCGTCGGACGAGAACCCGCCGAACACGACCGAGTGGGCGGCCCCGATGCGGGCGCAGGCCAGCATCGCCACCGGGAGCTCGGGGATCATCGGCAGGTAGATGTTCACCCGGTCGCCCGCGGCGACCCCGAGCCCCTTGAGCACGTTGGCGAATCGGGCCACCTCCGACCGCAGGTCGGCGTAGGTGATCGTCCGGCGGTCCCCCGGTTCGCCCTCCCAGTAGTAGGCGACCCGGTCGCCGTGGCCCGCCTCGACGTGGCGGTCGAGGCAGTTGTGGGCGGCGTTGAGTCTCCCTCCGACGAACCACTTGGCGAAGGGCAGGTCCCATTCGAGGATCGTGTGCCAGTCCTCGGCCCAGTCGAGCAGGCTGGCGGCCTGGCGCGCCCAGAATCCCTGGTAGTCGGCGGCGGCCTCGTCGTAGAGCGACGTGTCGACGACGAGGGCTTCCTTCTTGAACTCCTCGGGGGGCGGGAAGCTGCGGTCTTCGAGGTAGTACGCCTCGATGGTCGCCGGGTCGGCCACGGTCCTCCCTTCCGCTCGGGTGCGCGCGCCCCTGCGAGCCTACCGGCGGGGCCCCGGCAACGTTCTGGGCGCGCTCAGGGCCACCAGATGACCCCGAGCGCGCCCGGAACGTGAGGGGTTCTCAAGGCACCCGCCACTCGAGCACCCGGAAGGCGCCGAGGCCGGCGGGATCGGTGAGGGCGGCGGCCTCGGTGAGCCGGCTGCGGGCGGCCAGCGCGGCCAGGTCGCCCCGGGCGGCTCCCGCCTCCCAGGCCCGGCGGGCGACGTCGACGAGGGCGTCGAGGCCGTGGGCGGCGAGGAACTCGGCCTGGGCACGGTCGGCGACGGGCGGGCGGACGCGGGCCAGCTGGTCGACCGCCACCTCGCAGGTGATGTCCTGGCGGCCGAGGTCGGCGAGCGGAGGGCCGCCCCGGCCGTGGGCCCGGTAGGTCCGCACCCACTCGGTCCAGGGCCGGCGGGCCAGGCTGGGCGTGGTGTCGGCGTAGTCGACGACCACCACCCGGCCGCGCCGCAGCGAGGCCAGTGCGGCTCGGACCCAGGTGGCGGCCCGGCGTTGGAGGGGGATGCGCGCCTCCTCGGGGGCGTCGGGCACCAGGCTGTCCGCCTCGGCGCCCACGGCACGGGCAGCGGGCACCAGCACCTCGTCGAGATCGTGCCCGACCCGAACCTCGTGCCAGCTCCCCTCCCGGCGGTGGAGGAGGGCGAAGGGGACGTTGTCGAGCAGCTCGTTGGCCAGCACCGCGCCGTCGAACGGCCCCGCCGGCAGCTCGCCCAGCGAGGTCGCCAGCGGCCCCGATCCGGCCTGAGGCTGGGGAGCCAGGTCGGGATCGTCGCGCCCGGCGGGGCCCAGGACGAACGACGCAGGCTCGAGCGGCAGGCGGACCGCCTGCTCCGCCCGCAGCCGCTCGGACCGCTCGACCATGACGTACCGCAGGGCCTCGGCGCACTCGGGCGCGGCGCCCAGCACCGCCGCCGCCAGCGCGCCCGAACCGGCGCCCACCTCGGCCACGACGAACGGGTCGGGCCGGCCCGTCTCGGCCCACCACTCGTCGAGGGCGCGGGCGACGACCGTGCCGAACAGCGGCCCCAGTTCGGGGCTGGTGACGAAGTCCCGCTCCCGCCCCGCCCCCCGGTCGCCGGCGTAGAACCCCAGCTGCGGGTGGTAAAGCGCCAGGTCGACCACCTCGTCGAAGGGCAGCGGCCCGAACCGAGCGGCCCGCTGGGCGACCAGGGAGGCGAGGTCAGCGGCCATGGCAGGCGCGGGCACGGCCCGGCAACGGGCTACGGCACGAGAGAGGCGAGATCTCCGAAGCGGGCGAAGGCCTGCGGGTAGACGCCGATGCCGATGACCACCACAGCGGTGACGCCGAGGGCGAGGACGAGCGGGGCGGGGACGGCGATGGGCGTGCGGTCGCCGTCGGGGACGGGCGTCATCCACATCTGGCGGGCGACCGCCGCGTAGTAGAAGAGGGCGATCACCGAGTTCACCGCCGCCACCACGCCGAGGGTGACCGCCCACGCGGTACCGGCGTCGAGCACCGCCCGGAAGACGAAGATCTTGGCCCAGGCGCCGGCCAGAGGCGGGATGCCGGCGAGCGAGAACAGGAAGAGGGTCATGAGCACGGTGAGCCCGGGCGCGTACTCGAACAGCCCGCCATAGGACGCGATCTCCCCCGAGCGGGTCTTGCGGGCCACCGCGATCACCACCGTGAACACGCCCAGGTTCATCGCCGCGTACACGAGCAGGTAGACGATCGAGGCGGTCATGGCGCTGTCGCGGGCGGCGGCGCTCGTCCCCGCCACCGCGAAGGGCACGAGGATGTAGCCGGCCTGGGCGATCGACGAGTACGCCAGCATGCGCACGATGTTGGTCTGGCGCAGGGCGACGAGGTTGCCGACCGTCATGGTCAGCGCCGCCAGGGTGCCGAAGAGCGGCCCCCACACGTCGTCCCGCCCCAAGAAGCCCACGTACACGAGCTCGAACAGGGCGACGAAGCCGCCGGTCTTGGACGCGACCGACAGGAAGGCGGTAACCGGCGTGGGGGCGCCCTCGTACGTGTCGGGCGCCCAGAAGTGGAACGGGACGGCCGACACCTTGAAGGCGAAGCCCACGATGATGAAGAAGATGCCGGTGGTCACGAGCGGCTGGGCGGTGATCGAGCCGCCCACCCGGTCGCCGATCTCGGCCAGCACGGTGGAGCCGGTGTAGCCGAAGATCAGCGACATGCCATAGAGCATCACCGCCGACGCCAGGACGCCGAGCAGGTAGTACTTGAGCGACGCCTCGTTGCTCTTCAGGTCGCGCTTGCGCCAGCCGGCGAGGATGTAGGCGGGGATGGACAGCGTCTCCAGGGCCACGAAGATGCTGATCAGGTCGCGCGACGAGGACATGATGACCATGCCGAAGATCGAGCACAGGATGAGGAAGTAGAACTCCCCCTCGTAGTAGTCGCCCTCCTCCACGTAGCGGGCCGACATGAGCAGCACGACGTAACCGGTGAGGAGGAAGAGGCCCTTGAGGACCAGGGCGAAGTCGTCGACGACGTAGGCGCCGCCGATCATCGACCGCACGGGCGCCTCGTCGCTCAAGGCGAGGGTGACGATCGGCACCATGGCCGCCAGCAACCCGAAACTCGCAAGGTTGGCGACCACCCACTTGCGCTCTTCTGGCAGCACCAGATCGGCCAGCAGCACGACGACCAGCACCGCGCTGAGCACGATCTCCGGCGCCAGCGCGTGGTAGTCGAGGGTGGGCGCCTGGAACCCGGTCTGGGCGAGCAAGGACGTCACCGACCGCCGCCTACCGGGCCGAGGCCAACGAGCTCACGCCGTGCGTCACCATCTCGACGGCCTCGTCGGTGATGTTGAAGAGCAGGTGGGGGTACACGCCGAGGACGACGATGGCGATGAGGAGTGGCGCCCACGCCAGCCACTCGGGCACGTGCACGTCGTGGATGTGGGCGTGCTCGAACTCCGGCGTCGCCGTCCCGAAGGCGACCCGCTGCAGCATCCACAGCAGGTAACCGGCGGCGAAGACGGTGCCGATGGCGGCGACCACCATGTAGGTGCGGAAGACGGCCAGGCTGAGCCCCTCGGCCGGCTCGTACGCCGACAGGATGGCCGGGAACTCGCCCCAGAAGCCGGCCAGGCCGGGCAGGCCGAGGGAAGCGAAGGCACAGAAGCCGAGGATCCACCCGAGGCGCGGCGCCTGCAGGAGCAGGCCGCCGAGCCGGGAGAGCTCCCGGGTCCCGAACCGCTCCTGCACCGACCCGGCCAGGAAGAAGAGCATGCCGGTGATCATCCCGTGGGCGACCATGCCGAAGACGGCCGCGTTCATGCCGAAGTCGGTGAGGGTGGCGATGCCCAGCATCACGAACCCCATGTGGGCCACCGACGAGAAGGCGATGAGCCGCTTCATGTCTCGCTGGGCCAGGCACGCCAGGGCGCCGTAGATGATGCCGATGACGGCGAGCAGGCCGATCCAGGGGGCCCAGGTGTGGGCGGCGTCCGGCAGGATCGGGATGGCGATGCGGACGAAGCCGTAGGTGCCCAGCTTCAGCAGGATGGCGGCCAGGATGACCGACCCCACGGTGGGCGCCTCGGTGTGGGCGTCGGGGAGCCAGGTGTGGAACGGGAACATGGGCACCTTGATGGCGAAGCCCATGAAGAGCCCGGCGAAGATCAGCACCTGGGTGCTGTGGCCGATGGCGCTGCCCTGGGCGATGAGCTCGGGGATGTCGAAGGTCTGGCCCCCTTTGAAGTACAGGGCCAGGAACGACAGGATCATGAGGGCGGACCCGAACAGCGTGTACAAGAAGAACTTGATCGCGGCGTACTGCCGGTTGGGCCCGCCCCAGACCCCGATCATGAAGTACATGGGGAGGAGCACGAGCTCGAAAAACACGAAGAACAGGATCAGGTCCTGGGCGGCGAACGTGCCGTTCATGCCCGTCTCCAGCACCAGCAGCAGGATGAGGAAGGCCTTCGGGTTGTGGGGCTCGGGGAAGTGGTCCCAGGAGTAGACGACGCAGAGCAGCGTGATGACGATCGACAGGATCAGCAGCGGGAGCGAGATCCCGTCGATGCCGATGTGGTACCGGCTGTCGATCACGGGGATCCACTTCTCGTCCGCCGTGAACTGGAGCCGGGAGGCCGCGCCGTAGTCGAAGTCGGCGAGCAGGTAGACGCCGACCGCGGTCGTGGCCAGAGTGGTGAGGAGGGCGACGGTCTTCAGCAGCGCCTCCCGCCCCTTCGGGATCAACCCGAGCACGACCGCCCCGGCGATCGGCAGGAAGATGGCGGCACTCAGCATCTGTCGGTCTCTCTCACTAGGTCAGGAACACGAGGCCCACGGCGATCACGGCACTGGCGCCGAAGAGGACGGCGGCGTACTGCTGCACCCGCCCGGTCTGGGTCCGGCGCAGGACGGTGCCGCCCCCCTCGGCGGACAGCCCGGCGCCGTTCACCGCCCCGTCGATCACCTTCTGGTCGATGACGTAGACGACACGGGCCACCCGGCGGGCGGCGATGCCCACGCCGTTGACGATCCCGTCGATCACCCGCTGGTTGACCCAGTAGGCGGCCCGGGCGATCGGGTACTGGATCGGGCGGATGATCCCGCCGATGTACAGGTGGTCGAGGTAGTACTTGTTCACCAGCACCCGGTAGCCGGTGCGGGCCAGGGCGTTGCGCTCGGCCAGCCCCCGCAGGAGGTTGCCTTGGTAGTAGGCGGCGGCCGCCGCGATCCCGACGATGGCGGCGGCCACCGACACCGCCGCCAGCGACATGTTGAAGGCGTGGTGCTCGAGGAACTCCTCCACGCCGGCCACCTCGAAGTGCACCCAGTTCGAGAAGCGGAACTTGTCGCCGACCACCCAGGTGCCGAGCAGGCCGACGACCACGGAGAGGACCCCGAGCAGCTGGAGGGGGACGGCCATCGACCGGGGCGACTCGTGGGGGTGGCCGTGGCCCCGGTACTCACCGGCGAAGATCAGCCAGCACGCCCGGGTCATGTAGGCGGCCGTCATCGCCGCGCCCACCAGGCCCACAACCATGAACAGCTCATAGCCGTGGGAGGCGCCGTTGATGATCTCGTCCTTCGACCAGAACCCGGCCAAGGGCGGGATGCCGGCCAGCGCCGCCGAGCCCACCATGAACGTCCAGAAGGTGGTGGGCATGTACTTCCGCATGCCGCCCATCTCGCTCATGTTGTTGGAGTGGACGGCGTGGATCAGCGAGCCCGAGCCGAGGAAGAGCAGGGCCTTGAAGAAGGCGTGGGTGAAGAGGTGGAAGACGCCGGCGGTCCACGCCCCGACGCCGAGGGCCATGACCATGTAGCCGAGCTGGCTGACGGTGGAGTACGCCAGCACCTTCTTCACGTCGTCCTGCACGAAAGCCAGGCCGGCGGCGATCAGCACGGTGATGCCACCGATGAGGGCGACCCCGTTGATGCCGCCGTCGTGGATCGAGAAGCCCTCCCAGAACACGCCGTAGAGGCGGGCGACCAGGTAGACCCCGGCCACGACCATGGTGGCCGCGTGGATGAGGGCGGACACCGGCGTGGGGCCGGCCATGGCGTCGGGCAGCCAGACGTGGAGGGGGAACTGGGCGCTCTTGCCGATCACCCCGAGGAAGAGCAGCGAGGCCGCGGCCAGCAGGAGGCCGTGGCCGATCTCGTGCTCGAGGGCCAGGCGGTTGATCGTCTCGATCTGGAAGGTGCGGTCGGCGGCGAAGAACAGGGTGATGACGCCGAGCATGAGCCCGATGTCGCCGGTGCGGGTGGTGATGAACGCCTTGATGGCGGCGTCGGAGTTGGCCTGCTCCTCCCACCAGTGGCCGATGAGCATGAACGAGCACACGCCGACCAGCTCCCATCCGACGAGGAGCTGCAGCGTGTTGTCGGCGACCACCAGGTTGAGCATCGATGCGGTGAACAGCGACAGGATGGCGAAGAAGAACGTGTAGCGGCGGTCCCCGTCCATGTAGCCGGTGGAGTACACGTGCACCATCAGCGAGATGAAGGTGACGACGAGCAGCATCATCACGGTGAGGCCGTCGACGTGGGTGCCGGCGCCCACCTCCACCCCGCCCATCTCGAACCAGGTGAGGTGCCGTTCGACGGCGTGGCGGGGCTCGTGCAGGTCGAGCCACTGGACGGCCGTGATCACCGAGAGCACGAACGACGCGCCGACGGCGAGGATCCCCATCTCCGCCCCCTTGCCCGGCAGCCGCCGGCCGAAGAAGAGGATGAGGACGAACGAGGCGGCCGGGATGACCGGTATGAGCCAGGCGTGCCGCAACATCGTCAGGCGTTCACCCGCGCATCGAATCGAGCTCGTCGATGTCGATGTCGGCCCGGTTGCGGAAGATGAGGAGGACGATGGCCAGGCCGACGCCGACCTCGGCGGCGGCGATGGCGATGACGAAGAGGGCGAACACCTGGCCGACGACGGTGTCGTGGAAGGCGCCGAAGGCGATCAAGTTGATGTTGACAGCGTTGAGCATCAGCTCGATGGACATCAGGACGAGGACGCCGTTGCGGCGGGCGAGGACGCCGTAGACGCCGGTGCAGAACAGCACGGCGGACAGCAGCAGGAACTGGTTCAGGTACACGGGCCCACCCCCTAGTCCCGCCGGGCCAGCGCGACGGCGCCGACGAGAGCCGCCAACAGCAGCACCGACGCCACCTCGAAGGGGACGACGTAGGTGCCGAAGATCGAGTCGCTGACCTCGGCCGTGCGCTGGACGCCGCCGAAGGCGATCTCGTCGTCGCCGAAGGCGTCCACCAGCACCGCGCCCAGCGCGCCGAGGAGGAACAGGGCGACCAGCGCCGCCACCCACCGCTGGTCGTTGTCCAGGTCCGATTCCCGCCCGATCGGGGCCCGGGTGAGCATGACGCCGAAGAGCAGCAGCACGACGACCGCCCCGATGTAGACGAGCACCTGCACCCACGCCACGAACTCGGCGAGGAGCAGGATGAAGAGCCCGGCCGCGCCGGCGAGGACGATGGCGAGGAAGAGGGCGGCGCGGACCACGTTCTGCGTCGTCACCAACCGGAACCCGGCCGCCACCATGACCAGGGCCAGGACGGCGAAGATCACGTTCTGCGCCACCACCGGGCGGGCTGCCTCCTACTTCTTCTTCTCGGCGCCGACCTCGAGCGGCGGCGGCTCGGGGACGGTGCCCATCCACTCGCCGAGCTTCTCCTTGTCATGGAGGAGGTCGGCGATGCGGACCTCGGAGTACTCGTACTCGGGGCTCCAGAAGAGGGCATCGAACGGGCACACCTCGACGCAGATCCCGCAGTACATGCACAGGGCGTAGTCGATGTCGAAGCGGTCGAGGACGTTGACCGTGCGGGGCTTGCCCCCCTCACGGCGCGGGGGCCGTTTCTCCTTGTGCCCCTCGATGTAGATGCACCAGTCGGGGCACTCGCGGGCGCACAGCATGCAGACCGTGCAGTTCTCCTCCTTGAGGGCGATCACACCCCGGGCCCGGGTGGTGGGCTCCTCCTTCTCCTTGGGGTACTGCACGGTGACCGAGCCCTCGAGCATGGTCTTGAACGTGACGCCCAGTCCCTTGACCAGGCCACGGCCGGGAACACCCATCAGTAGGACTCCATCGGTCGGACACCACCCATCAGTCGAACGCCACCTTGAAGACACCAGTGACGACGATGTTGAGAAGCGAGAGCGGTATGAGGTACTTCCAGGCGAAGGTCTGCAGCTGGTCCTCGCGGAAGCGGGGGAACGTGAAGCGGATCCAGAAGATCAGGAAGGCCACCAGCATGACCTTGATGCCGAGGACGACGGGCCCCATCAGGTCGGCGAGGAGCCCCGTCTCGAAGAACGGCTGGTACCACCCGCCCAGGTACAGCGTGGCGGCGATGCCGGCGAGGGCGAAGGCGGTGCCGAACTCGGCCATGAAGAAGAAGAGGAACCGGAAGCCCGAGTACTCGGTCATGTAGCCGGCGACGAGCTCCGACTCGGCGACGGGCATGTCGAAGGGCGTCTGGGTGAGCTCCGCCTGGGCGGCGGCGAGGAAGAGGACGAAGCCGACGAACTGAGTGAAGATGAACGGGTTGCCGATCAGGCCGAACCCGAAGATCTCCTGCTCGGCCTGGGCCTCGACGATGCCCTGGAGGTTCATGGTGCCGGCCTGGATGACGACGCCGACCACCGCCAGCACCAGGGGCAGCTCGTAGGCGATCAGCTGCCCGGCGGCCCGCAGCGCCCCGAGGAGGGAGTACTTGTTGGCCGACGCCCAGCCCGCCATGAGCACGCCGACGACCGACAGGGACGACACGGCGAGGGCGAAGAAGATCCCGACGTCGAGGTCCTCGATGACCAGGCGGGGCCCCGCCGGCACGACGATGTAGATGAGGAACGTGGAGATGAGGATGACGACCGGGGCCAGCGAGAAGATCCGCCGGTCGGCCTGCGACGGGATGATGTCCTCCTTCTGGATGAACTTGATCCCGTCGCCGATGAGCTGGAACCACCCGTGGAAGCCACCGGGCTCCATGGGACCGAGCCGGCTCTGCATGTGGGCCATCATCTTCAGGAGGAACGTGTAGCCCAGGACGATGGCGCCGGTCGGGATGATGGCCAGCACGACCAGGGTCTTGATGGTCGTGACCTGCCAGTAGGACAGCTCCAGGGCGAGCATCTAGAAGCCCCGCCGGGCCCGGCGGGGAGGTTCGTCCACCGCCGGTGACGTCGCCCACACGGCCCCGGACACTAGTGAAGGGCTTCCCGAGGGTTCCACCTAGCTCCGGGTCAGCTCCGGGCCGAGCGGAGTGAGTAGAGCGAACGAGCGAGTGCCGAAATCACCGGTCGATGTCGCCCAGGATGAAGTACAGGCTGGCGAGGATCGTGATGATGTCGGGCACGTACACGCCCTTCAGCAGCCACGGGACGATGGAGATGTTGTTGAACGACGCCGAGCGGATCTTGCAGCGGAAGGGGCCCAGCCCTCCTTTGCTCACGACGTAGTACCCCATCTCCCCGAGGGGGTTCTCGGTGTGGGCCCACGCCTCGCCAGCGGGGACCTTGATGATCCTCGGCACCTTGGCCTGGATCGAGCCGGCCGGGATGCCCTCCAGCATCTGGTCGATCATCCTGGTGGCCTCGCGCGTCTCCTGGAGCCTGACCCAGTAGCGCGCGAAGGAGTCGCCGTCGGTATGCGTCCAGACCTTCCAGTCGAGGTCCCTCCAGACGAGCGGCGAGGGCTCGTCCCGGCGCAGGTCCCAGTCCACGCCGCTGGCCCGGATGTTGGCGCCCGACAGCCCGTAGGAGAGGCCGACGTCGGCGGGGATGACGCCCACGCCCCGGGTACGGGCCTCGAAGATCTCGTTGCCCATGAGCAGGTCCTCGAGCTCGTCGCAGTACTCGCGGATCCGCTGCATCGTCTGGCGGGTCTCGGCGATCCAGCCCTTGGGCAGGTCGTCCTTGAGGCCGCCGATGCGGTCGTAGTTGGGGTGGAACCGCCCGCCGGTGACCGCCTCGATGAGGTTCAGCACGTACTCCCGGTCGCGGAAGGCGTAGAACACCGGCGTGAGGGCGCCGAGCTGCACCCCCATCTCGCCGATGAACAGCGAGATGTTGGCGATGCGGCTCATCTCGAAGAGGATCGTGCGGATGTACTGGGCCCGCGGCGGCGCCTCGATCTCCATCAACTGCTCAGCGGCCATGATGAACGGCACCTCGTTGGCGAACGAGGACAGCCAGTCGATGCGGTTGATGAGGGTGGTGATCTGGGGGTAGGTGCGGACCTCGGTCAGCTTCTCGTAGCCCCGGTGCATGTAGCCGCAGACGACGTCGGCGGCCACGACCTGCTCGCCGTCCAGGCGCGCGATCAGGCGGAGGGTGCCGTGGGTGGCCGGGTGCTGGGGGCCGAGGTTGAGGGTCATCTCCTCGGTCTGCAGCTCCACGTTCACCCGGGCGTCGGCCGCCTGGGCACCGATGTAGGCGAGGCGCTGCTGATCGCTGACGGCGGTCACGAGTCCCCTCCTTCGCCGGCAGCGGCCTCCGCCTCCTCGCCTTCGCCGGGCATGGGCTCGACGTCGACCAGCCCGGGCCAGGGCTTCACCTCGCGTGAGAGGAGGGGAAAGTCCTTGCGCAGAGGGAAGCCCTCGAACTCGCCGGGCAGATAGATGTGGGTCAGGTGGGGGTGGCCGACGAAGTCGATGCCGAACATCTCCCACGTCTCCCGCTCGTGCCAGTCGGCCCCCGCGTAGACCTGCGACCACGACTCGACCGCCGGCGCCTCGTCGTCGAGGTCGGCCTTGAGCGTCACGCCCGTCCTCTCCCGGGTGGAGTACAGGCGGGCCAGGACCTGGAACCGGGTCTCCCCACCGGCCACGCCCGTCTCCCAGGCCCCCGGTCCTCCCTCCGACTCCTCCTCGCCGGTGGTGCTGGCGTAGGCGGCGGCCTCCTGGTCACCGGTGGGGCCCGGCTCGGCCTCGTCCTCGTCGCCCACTTCCACCCCGGCCGCCACCTCGCCGCGGGCCTGGGACGTGGCGGGGGCCCAGTCGATGGCAGACAGGAAGCAGAAGTAGTCGAAGCCGAGCTTCCGGCACGTCTCGGCCGTGCGCCGCCAGGTGTCCCGCCGCACGCGCAGCCAGGTGTCGCCTCGCTGGGTCACCTGCGCCACCACGTCGTCGCCCAGCTCGGCGGCGAGGGCCTGCACGAGGCGATGGGGCTGGTCGGTCGCCTGCTCGCCCTGCTCGTCCGGCTCGCCGTCGGGCGCTTCGGCGCCGGGGGCCTCGGCCTCCGGGGCGTCGGCGTCAGCTGACGACAATGGGCTCACCTTTCCAGCGCTCGGCCATGTCCTCGTTCTGGATCTTCTTCTGCAGCAGGACGATGCCCTCGAGCAGGGCCTCGGGGCGGGGCGGGCAGCCGGGGACGTAGACGTCGACGGGGATGATCTGGTCGACCCCCTTGGTGACCGAATAGGAGTCCCAGTAGGGGCCGCCGCAGTTGGCGCAGGACCCCATCGAGATCACGTACTTGGGGTCGGGCATCTGCTCCCAGAGGCGGCGGATGGCGGGCGCCATCTTGTCGGTGACGGTACCGGAGACGACCACCAGGTCGGCCTGGCGGGGCCCGGCCGGGAACGGGATCACCCCGAGCCGCATGACGTCGTAGCGGGGCGAGCCGAAGGCCGCGCCCATCTCGATGGCGCAGCAGGCCAGGCCCCACTGGTACACCCACAGCGAGTACTTGCGGCTGTAGTTGAGGAGCCAGGACAACGGCTTGAACGCCTTCTTCGACAGCGTCCCCTTCTCGACTACGCCCACCGCAGGACCTTCTTGCGCCAGGCGTAGACCAGGCCCAGCGCCAGGATCACGATGAAGATCGTCATCTCGACCAGCCCGAACACGTTGAGCGCGTCGAGGCGGACGGCCCACGGGAAGATGAACACGGCCTCGACGTCGAACATGACGAACAGCAGGGCGAACACGTAGTAGCGGATCTGGCTCTGCGTCCACCCCGCGCCTACCGGGTCGACCCCGCACTCGTAGTTGATGTACTTCTGGGGCTGGGGCCGGGTCGGCCGGACCAGCCGGGCCATGCCCAGCATGGCCCCGACCATGGCGACGGCCGCGGCCCCGAAGATGAGGACGGTCAGGTACTGGCGGAGGAACTCCGACACGTGCCGGAGCGTACAGAAGGGTCTGGAGAATCGCCAAAGCGCCCAAGACGAATTGGGTGACGAAAGTGGTTGAAAACCAACCGCTCAGCGTGCCAGAAGGGGCTCAACCGCCCATGCCGGCGGCCGGGGGCGGACGGGGACCGCAAGCAGTCGTCCGTGGTGCCGGCGCTCACCGGCGGGGTCCGCCACGGCGACGCTCTGCCACGAGGCGGGGTGCGGCCATGCCCGTTCTGGCCCGGAAAGCGGTTGACTTTCAACCACTTTCGTCACCCAATTCGTCCCCTGGGTGGCTGGAGGGCTAGAGGCGCAACAGGGTGGCGTTCTCGGCGAAGTCGAAGACGAACTGGGGCAGGAAGCCGACGACGACGGTGAAGGCCAGCGACAGCCCGAGGGCCAGGCCGGCGCCGGCGGGGATCTCGACTCGGGGCGCGGGCTCCTCGCCCTCGTCCTCCTCGGCCATGTACATCACCACTATCACCCGCAGGTAGAAGAAGGCGGCGATGACGGCGGCGAGCATGGCCACGATGGCCAGGGCGTACGACCGGCTCTCCACCGCCGCCCCGATCACGTAGAACTTGGCGAGGAACCCCGAGGTGAAGGGGACGCCCGCCTGGGCCAGCAGGAAGACGGTGAAGACGAAGGCCAGGCCGGGGCGACTGCGGCCCAGCCCCCGGTAAGCGTCGAGGCTGTGACGCTCGTCCCCCCGGCGCCCGACGAGCGTCGCCACACCGAAGCTGCCCAGGATCATGAACGTGTAGGCGAGGACGTAGAAGAGCGAGCCGGCGATGCCCCGGTCGGTGGCCGCCTCCAGGCCGACGAGGATGTAGCCGGCATGGCTGATCGACGAGTAGGCCAGCATGCGCTTGACGTCGGTCTGCACGACGGCCAGCACCGATCCCACCACCAGCGACAGCACCGCCAGGGCCCACACGATGGGCTCCCAGTCCAGCCGGTTGGTGGCGAAGGTGGAGAACACGATCCGAAGCAGGGCGGCGAAGCCCGCCGCCTTGGCCGCCGCCGCCATGAACCCGGTCACCGGCGTCGGTGACCCCTCGTAGACATCGGGCGTCCACATGTGGAACGGCACCGCCGCCACCTTGAACCCCAGGCCTACCAAGAGGAACGCCAACCCTCCGAGCAGCACGCCCTCCGTGAGCGTCGCCTCCCGCAGGTAGCGGGCGATGAACCCGAGGTTGGTCGAGCCGGTGGCCCCGTACACGAGGGCCACGCCGTACAGGAAGAAGGCCGACGAGAACGCCCCCAGGACGAAGTACTTGATCGCCGCCTCCTGCGACTCGGCCCGGCGCCGGTGGTAGCCGGCCAGCACGTACAGGGCGATGGAGAGGATCTCCAGGCCGAGGAACACGATGATCAGGTCGTTCGCCGCGGCCATGAACACGCCGCCCGACGCCGACAGCAGCATGAGCACGTAGAACTCCGCCCCCTCGAGGCCCTCCCGTCGGAGGTACCCCTCGGCCATCAGGGCGCCGACCACCACCGCCGAGCAGATGGTCACGGCGAAGAAGACGCTGAAGCCGTCGACGACGATGGCGTCGGCCACCGCCAGGATCGCCTTCCCGCCGTCGCCGCTCACCCGGTCCCACTGGAAGGCGGTGGCGACCATCGCCGCGCCCGCGGTGGCCACGGTGAAGGCGGCGTACGCCGTGCCCGTCCAGCGGCCCCGCAGGAAGGTGCCGGCCACGAGCAGCACCAGCGCCCCGCCGATGAGGATGAGCGGGGCGAGCAGCTCGCTCCATTCGATGGAGGGAAGCTCGAGCGGGGGCACGGGCGCCTACTCTCCGGGCTCCGCGAGGCCACCCCGGGCGGCGACCACGTCGGGCTGGCGGTAGTCGCTGTGCTCCTGGACGTGTTCGACCAGGGCGTCGACCGAAGGCTCGATCCGGTCGAGAACGGGCTTGGGGTAGACGCCGAGGGCCACGATGAAGACGACCAGCGGCGCCATGACCGCCCGCTCGCGCCAGGTCATCTCGGGGAACCGGGCGTTCTCTTCGTCAGGGCGGCCGTGGAAGACCCGCTGGTAGGCCCACAGCAGGTACAGGGCGGCGAGGATCACGCCGGCGGTAGCCACCACCGCCCACCAGCGACGGCTGACGAACGAGCCCAGCAGGATCAGGAACTCGCCGACGAACCCGTTGAGCCCGGGCAGCCCGATGGAGGACAGCATCACGACGGTGAAGACGCCGGCGAAGACAGGGGCCGCCTTCTGGATACCGCCCATGTCGGCGATCTGGCGGGTGTGGCGCCGCTCGTAGATCATTCCCACTAGGAGGAACAGGGCGCCGGTCGAGAGCCCGTGGTTGACCATCTGCAGGACACCTCCCTGCAACCCCACGGTGGTGAGGGCGAAGGTGCCGAGCACGATGAACCCGAGGTGGGCGACCGACGAGTAGGCCACCAGCCGCTTCAGGTCGCGCTGGACGGTGGCCACCAACGCCCCGTAGATGATCCCGATGACGCCCAGCGTCAGGAACACTGGGGCCAGGTCGACGACCGCCTGCGGGAACAGGAACAGCCCGAAGCGCACGAACCCGTAAGTGCCCAGCTTCAGCAGGACGCCGGCGAGGATCACCGAGCCGCCCGTGGGCGCCTCGGTGTGGGCGTCGGGCAGCCAGGTGTGCACCGGGAAGATCGGCACCTTGATGGCGAACGAGGCGGCGAAGGCGAGGAACACCCAGCGGGCGGTGCTCTCGGCCAGCGACTGGCTCTCTCCGAGCTGCACCAGGTCGAACGTGAGGGTGCCGGTGGCCCGCTCGTGCAGGAACACCAGGGCGAGGATCCCCACGAGCATCAGGGCCGACCCGGCCATGGTGTAGAGGAAGAACTTCAGCGCCGCGTAGACCCGCCGCTCGTAGCCCCAGCCTCCGATGAGGAAGTACATCGGGACGAGGACGACCTCCCAGAACAGGAAGAAGAGGAAGAGGTCGAGCGACACGAACACGCCGAGGCAGCCCGCCTCCAGGAGCAGCATCCACGCCACGTAGCCCTTGACGTCGTGGTGCACCTCGGGCCCCACGATGGCGATCGGGAAGAGCACGCCCGTGAGCACCACGAGAAAGAGGGAGATCCCGTCGATGCCGAGCTTCCACGAGATGCCCCACGCGTCGATCCAGCCGTGCTCGGAGACCATCTGGTAGCCGGCCTCCGACCGGTCGAACTCGACCAGCACCGCCACCGCCAGCGCCGCCGCCGCCAGCGAGGCGAGGAGGCCGACGGCCTTGAGCAGGCCCTCCCGCGACCGGGGCAGCAGGGCGGCGACCAGCGCCCCGACGGCGGGCACGACCACGAGGGTGGTGAGGTACGGGAACATTCCCCCGCTCAGCCCCCGGCCCGGACGACGACGTACCCGAGCACCAGCACCGCGCCCGACGCCACCGCCAGGGCGTAGCTGCGGACGTAGCCCGACTGGACCGCCCGCAGGCGGCTGCCGCCGGCGCGCACCAGCGCCGCCACGCCGTTCACCGCCCCGTCGATGACCTTGAGGTCGAGCACGTAGGCGCTCCACGCGGACAGCAGGCGGCCCGGCGTCTCGACGATCGCCGAGTAGAGGGTGTCGACGTACCACCCTCGGCGCAGGACCTGCGGCTCCACCGCCTCCTCCCGGACCCGGCGGCCGAGGAAGATCAGGGCGGCCACGCCGATACCGAGCACGCAGAGGGCGCCCGTGGCCACGGCCAGGCCGAGCTTGGTGGAGCCGCTCAGCCCCAGGTGGTGCAGGCGGTCCTCGAAGACCGGCTCGAGCCACGCCTCGAGGAAGTGGAGGTCCTTGAAGGGGAGGTTGAGGACCCCGCCCACCACCGACAGCACGGCCAGGACGACCAGCGGGAAGGCCATCGACGGCGGCGACTCGTGGGGCCGGAAGTCACCGTGGGCGCCGCTGGCGCGGGCGCCGGCCGCCGCCGGCTCGTGGGCGGCCTCCGTCTCGGCCTGCTCATCGGTACGCCCTGCCGCCTGGCGCCAGCGCTCGTCGCCGAAGAACACGAGGAAGACCTGGCGGCTCATGTAGTAGGCGGTGAGGAGGGCGGTCACCAGCCCGATCGCCCACAGCACCGGGTAGGTCTCGTAGGCGTTGGCCAGGATGTCGTCCTTCGACCAGAAGCCGGCGAACGGCGGGATGCCGGCGATGGCGAGCCAGGCGGCGATGAACGTGATCGACGTGATCGGCATCCAGCGGCGGAGGCCCCCCATGCGTTTCATGTCCTGCTCGTCGTGCAGCCCGTGCATCACCGAGCCCGCCCCGAGGAAGAGCAGGGCCTTGAAGAAGGCGTGGGTCACCATGTGGAACACGGCGGCGACATAGGCCCCACAGCCCACGGCCAGGAACATGTAGCCGAGCTGGGAGATGGTCGAGTAGGCCAGCACCCGCTTGATGTCGTTCTGGGCGCAGGCGATCGTCGCCGCGAAGAAGGCGGTGGCCGCGCCCACGATGGCCACGATCACCGCGGCGTCGTGGGCCACGTCGAGCAGCGGGTTGATCCGCACCATGAGGAACACGCCGGCGGTCACCATGGTCGCGGCGTGGATGAGGGCGGAGACCGGCGTGGGGCCCTCCATGGCGTCGGGCAGCCAGACGTAGAGCGGCAGCTGGGCCGACTTCCCCACCGCCCCGAGGAACAGCAGCATGACGACGGCGGTGGCCGTCACCTCCGACAGCGTGGAGGCGCCCTCCAGCACCTCGGTGTACTGCAGCGTGCCGAAGGCGGCGAAGATCAGGAACATGGCGACCATGAACCCGAAGTCCCCGACCCGGTTCACGACGAACGCCTTCTTGCCCGCCGCCGGTGCCGCCGGTCGCTCGAACCAGAACGAGATGAGCAAGTAGGAGCACGCCCCGACGCCCTCCCAGCCGAGGAAGGTGAGGAGGAAGCTGTCGGCCAGCACGAGGACGAGCATCGAGAAGGCGAAGAGGTTGAGGTAGACGAAGAACGAGTGGTAGCGCTCGTCGCCGTGCATGTAGCCGATCGAGTACAGGTGGATGAGGGCGCCCACCCCGGTGACGAACAGGGCCATGGTGAGCGAGAGCGGGTCGAGCAGGAACCCGACGTCGACGTGCAGGCCGCCGGCCGGCACCCACGAGAACAGCTCCTGCTCGAAGTGCCGGTCGTGGCCGTCCTCGCCCAGGAGGTCGATGTAGACGAGGGCGGTGACGACGAACGACGCCCCCACCATGGCGGTGGCCAGCCAGCCCGCCTTGGGGTCCCCCAGGCGACGCCCGAAGGCGAGGAGCACCAGGAAGCCGGCCAGCGGCAGAGCGGGGATCAGCCAGGCGGCGTGGCGCACGGGCGGCCCTCAACCTCGCAGGAGCGAGGCGTCGTCGGCGGTGGCGTCGGCCCGGCGGCGGAAGATGGCGACGATGATGCCCAGGCCCACCACCACCTCGGCGGCGGCGACGACCAGCACGAAGAACACGACCGACTGGCCCCCGATGTCGTCGAGCATCCGGGCGAACGTGACGAAGGTGAGGTTGACCGCGTTGAGCATGAGCTCGACGCACATGAACATCACCAGGACGTTCCGGCGCACCAGCAGCCCGACCGCGCCGATCGTGAACAACATGGCCGCCAGGGTCAGGTACCACGCGCCGGGGACGCTCATCACGCTGTCGGGGGCCTCTGCCCCCCGACTCCCCCCCGTGCTGCGACGTGCGCCTGCGGCGCGCCTTCTTCCTGTTCCGACGAACCAAGGCCTTCGGCCGGTTCGTCGGCGCTCGTCCCTCCGGTCCGAGCGGCCGCGTCTCCGTTGCCACCTTGGTCGGTCTTGCCGTCGCCGGACACCACCGGAGTTGCTTCGTCGACGTCCTGCCTCGAGCGCCTTGCCAGGACGACGGCTCCGACCACGGCGATGACCAGGAGGACCGACGTCAGCTCGAAGGCGAGGAGGTACCGGGTGAACAGCGACCGGGCCAGCTTCTCCACGTTCGAGCCCTCCCCGCTGGCGGCGCCCGCCACCGCCGGGGCGCCGGTGACCCAGTGGCTCCGGGCCAGCAGCAGCACCTCGACCAGCCCGAGCGCCCCGGCCAGGGCGGCGGCGATGCGCTGCCCCCGCAGCGGCTCGGTGCCCAGGTCCTCGGAGCGGTCGACCCCGAGGAGCATGATCACGAACAGGAACAGCACGACGATGGCGCCGGCGTAGACGATCACCTGGACGGCGGCGAGGAAGTGGGCGGCCTGGGCGACGAAGAGCACAGCCACGCCGAACAGCGTCATCACCAGCATGAGAGCGGCGTGCACGGGGTTCTTGGAGAGGATCACGCCCAGGGCCCCGGCCAGGGTGGCCAGGCCGGCGGCCACGAACACCGCCCAGTCCAAGTCAGCTCTCCACGGTGACGTTGCGGTCGGGAGGGGGCGAGACCTCGAGGACGTGGGGCTCGTCCTCCTCCGTGCCGGGGACGTCGGACTGCCCCTTCTCGGGTGGGCGCACGCCGAAGCCGAGCTCGGCCGACCACGCCACCCGGCCCTCGTAGACGGCGGCGCCGTTGGGGGAGGTGGCCCGCACCCACGCCGAGGTGTGCTTCTCGTCGCCCGGCCGCCAGTCCTCCCAGGGCAGCTTCTTGGGCATGCCCTGGTCGTCGACGAGCAGCTCCGCGCGGGTGTAGATGGCGTCGTTGCGGTTGGTGAAGGAGAACTCGAACAGCTTCGACTCGGTGATGGCCTCCGTCGGGCACGCCTCCACGCACAGGTCGCAGTGGATGCACCTGAGGTAGTTGATCTCGTAGACGAAGCCGTAGCGCTCCCCCGGCGACACTGGCGCGTCGGCCGGGTTGTCGGCGCCGCGGACGTAGATGCAGCGGGCCGGGCACACGCCGGCGCACAGCTCGCAGCCGATGCACTTCTCCAGGCCGTCCTCGTAGCGGTTGAGGACGTGGCGGCCGTGGAAGCGCACCGGCTTGGGCCGCTTGACGTCCGGGTAGCGGTTGGTCACCCGGGGCTGGAACATGTTCTTGAAGGTGACCTTGAACCCGTCCAGGTAGCCCATCAGCGTCGCCTCCTCTCGTTCCGCACCGGTCGCACTACGTCCTGGCCTCCGCCGCCTCCACCGCCTCGGCCGCCTCGCTCTGGCGCTGGCCGGTGCGCAGGGCGGCGGCCAGGCTCCCCCACGCCACCGCCCCGACAAGGAAGGCCCCGCCCAGCACCAGGAACTGGTTCCAGTCCTCGTCCCTGCCTATGCGCAGGGCGGCGATGAGCAGGAGCCAGAACAGCGAGAGCGGGATCAGCTTCTTCCAGCCGAGGTCCATGAGCTGGTCGTAGCGCAGCCGGGGCAGCGTGGCCCGAAACCACACATAGACGAAGAGAAACGCCCCCAGCTTGAGCAGGAACCAGACCACCGGCCACAGGTCGGGCAGGAACCCGATCTCGGGGCCGTTGGGCCCGCCGAGGAACAGGGTGACGGCGACCGCCGAGATCGTGACCGTATTCATGAACTCGGCGAGGAAGAACAGTGCGAAGCGGATCGACGAGTACTCGGTGTGGAACCCGCCCACCAGCTCCTGCTCCGCCTCGACCAGGTCGAACGGGGGGCGGTTGATCTCGGCGGTGGCGGCGATCAGGTAGACCACGAAGGGCACGCCGCCGAGGGCCCAGAGGTTCCAGGACCAGCGGGCCTGGTTGGCCACGATGTCGTGGGTGGAGAGCGACCCGGCCGCCAGCACCACCGCCGCCACGGCCAGGCTCATGGCGGCCTCGTAGGACACCATCTGGGCCGAGGCCCGCACCGAGCCCAGCAGCGGGTACTTCGATCCCGACGACCAACCGGCCAGCATGACGCCGTACACCGCGACCGACGACATGGCCAGGAGGAAGAGGATCCCCATCGGCGGGTCGGCCAGCTGGAGGTAGGTCTCCCGCCCGGCGATGGAGATGGTGCCCCCCACCGGGATGATGGCGAAGGAGGCGAAGGCGGGCACCGCCGCCAGGTAGGGAGCGAGGCGGAAGACCCGCTTGTCCGCCTTCTCCGGCAGCAGGTCCTCCTTGAAGAAGAGCTTGATGCCGTCGGCGATCGTCTGGAGCATCCCCCACGGTCCCGCCCGGTCGGGGCCGACGCGCGCCTGCATGTCGGAGATGACCTTGCGCTCGGCCCAGATCATCATCATCACCGACACGAGGAGGAAGCCGAAGACGACGAACACCTTGAGCAGCACGATGAGCACGACGGTGAGGTCGACGCCCTCGGCGAAGAGGGGGTCGCCGCCGGTCATCGCCGGCCGTCCCCGGAGGCGGGAGTGCGGCTCACCGTCTCCACCCGGACATCGGTGACCAGCTGGGTGGCGTCGATGAGCTCGGCGGCGCCTTCGCCGGGCTGGTTGAACTCCACCGAGGCCGACCCCCGGGGTACGCCGGCGTCGGCGGCCGCCTCGAGGACCAGGGCGGCGCGCGCCGACGCCACCCGCACCAGGTCGCCGGGACGGATGCCGAGGCGGGAGAGGTCGTAGGGGTTGGCGCGGAATCGGGTGCCGGGGGCCAGGGGCGCGAGCGACGGGGAGTGCTGGACCAGGACGCCGGCGTCGTAGAGCGCCCGGGTGGTGACCAGGCGGAGCGAGTAGGCGTCCAGCGGGCGCGGTACCGGTGCGGCCTCGGCGTCCGAGAAGGTGAGGAGGGGCGGCGGGGCCTGCTCGGCAACGGCGGGGGCGGTGACCTCGGGCGACGGCGTGTACTGGGCGCCCGGCTCGAGTGGCGCGTCGGCGGCCGCCGGCTCGGTCTCGGGCTGCAGCGTCTCGCCCTGCACCCTCGCCGCCCTGACCTCGATGGCCTCCGTGGGCCGGCCCAGGTCGGGGCTGGGCGTGTCCTGCTCGGCCAGCGGCACGACCACGCCGTCCCGGTTGGCCGGTTGGGCCAGCAGCTCGGGCGTGAGGCCGAGATGGGACGGGACGAGGGCGGCGATCTCGGCGCTGACGCCGTCGAGCGTCTCGAACCGCAGGTCGGCCCCCATGCGCAGGGCCAGCTCGGCCGCGATCATCCAGTCGGGCCGAGCGGTGCCCGGCGCGGTGACCTTCTGGGCGAGCCGGCTCACCCGCCCCTCGATGTTGGTCGTCGTTCCCGGCCGCTCCGCCCACGCCGCCGCGGGAAGGACCACGTCGGCGTGGAGGGCGGAGTCGGTGAGGAACAGGTCGACGACGACCGTGAAGCCCACCCCCGCCAGGGCCCGGCGAGCGAGGGTGCGGTCGGGGAAGTCGGAGACGGGATCGGCGCCGGCCAGGATGATCCCCTGGATGCGGTTGGCCGCCGCCGCGTTCATGATGCCCAGGGCGTCGAGGCCCCGGCGGTCGGGGACGGGGCCCCAGCCCGCCTCGTACCACTGGCGCCCCGCCTCGAGGGAGACGCGCCCGGGCAGCACGCCGGGGGCCAGCCCCATGTCGAGGGCGCCCAGCACGTTGCCCCGGCGGAGGGCGGAGACGAAGCGCACGTCCGGGAGCCCCGACGCCAGCACCGCCGCCGCCTCGACCACGCCGGCGGGCGACTCCGCCAGCGACGGCCGACCGAGCACGACGACCACCGGTCCCTTGCCCAGCAGCAACGCCGCCTTGGCGATCTCCTCGGCGTCCACACCGCCGGGGCCGGAGCGGTCGTCGGCCTGCCCGCCGCCGACCGCCTCGACGAGGGCCCGGGCGACCGCCGCCGCCTCACCCGGTCGGTAGCGGAGCGAGTGGGTGGCGTAGCGGCTCAGCCCCGTCGACCGGGGCACCACCTCGATGAGCGGGACGTTGCCTTCGAGCGCGGCCTCCCGCAGCCGCAGGTAGAAGACGGGCACCTCCTCTTTGAGGTCGGGGGCCAGGAGGAGCACCGCCGAGGCCCCACAGGCCTGGTCGATCGTCGCCCGGGGCAGGCCCAGCACCGCCTCGGCGGGTAGCCCGTCGGCCAGCTGACAGTCGACGTTGTCGGTGCCCAGCGCGCCCTTGGCCAGCTTGGCCCACGCGTAGGCGTCCTCGTTCGGGAGGCGGGCGCCGCCGAGCAGGGCCAGCGCCTGCGGTCCGTGGGTCCGGCGGACCTGGCCGAGCCCGTCCGCCGCCGCCTGCAGGGCCTCGGCCCACGTCGCCTCCACCAGCTCCTCGCCGCGGCGCACCAGAGGGTGGGTGAGCCGTCGGTCGTGGTTCACCGGCTCGTAGCCGAACCGGCCCTTGTCGCAGAGCCATCCGTGGTTCACCGGGTCGCTGTCGATGCCCAGGTTGCGGACGAGCCGGTCCCTGGACGACTGCACGGCCATCCGGCACCCGAACGAGCACAGCGTGCAGGTGGACTCCGCCACCTCGAGGTCCCACGGCCGGGCCCGGAACCGGTAGGGCGTGGCGGTGAGGGCGCCCACCGGGCAGATCTGCACGATGTTGCCGCTGAAGTTCGACGTGAACGGCTTGCCCGGGAACGTGTTGATCTCGACCGAGTCGGAGCGGCTCACGAAGTCGATGAGGGGGTCGCCCGCCACCTCGTCGGCGAACCGGGTGCAGCGCGCGCACTGGATGCACCGCTCCCTGTCCAGGGCCACGAGCGGGTTGATCGGGATGGGCTTGGCCCAGTGGCGCTTCTCCTCGACGAAGCGGCTCTCGCCCGGTCCGAACGCGAGGGTCTGGTCCTGCAGGGGGCACTCGCCCCCCCGGTCGCACACCGGGCAGTCGAGCGGGTGGTTGATGAGGAGGAACTCGAGCACGCCGTCCTGGGCCTTCTTGACCTTGGTCGACGTGGTGACGACCTCCTGCCCGTCGGCCACGGGGACGTAGCAGGACGGCATGAGCGACATGCCCTTGGGCCCGCTGATCTCGACCAGGCACATACGGCACATGCCCACCGGCTTCATGCGGGGATGCCAGCAGAACCGGGGGATGTAGACGCCGGCCCGCTCGGCGGCGGCAATGACCATCTCGCCCTTGCGGGCCTCGACCGAGCGGCCGTCGATGACGATGGTGACCGTCTCGGTCTTCTCCTGCGTCTGCTCGCTCATCGGCGCACCATCCCCGATGGTGCCCCGATGAGCAGTTGCCGGGAGCTGCGCTCCTCCGCTGCGTTCGGCCACGCAGGCGGCGCTCCGCTTCGGTGCTCGCTCATGCCGACGCCTCGGCGCCGACCGGGATGGCGCCGCCGACGGTGGGACCGAAGGGGCAGCGACCTTCGGTGATGTGCGAGTAGAACTCGTCTCGGAACATGTGGATGGCGGAGGATATCGAGGAAGGGATCGACGGGCCGAGGACGCAGATCGTCGTCTTCTGCGGGGGCCAGGTGAGGCCGGGAGCGATGTTGTCGCAGACGTCGAGGAGGAGGTCGAGGTCGCTCTTGCGACCGCCTCCCAGCTCGATGCGGTTCATGATCTTGTCGAGCCAGCCGCTCCCCTCCCGGCAGGGCGTGCACTGCCCGCACGACTCCATGTGGAAGAACCGGGTGATGCGCCAGGCGGCCCGCACGGCGCACGTGGTGTGGTCCATGACGACGACCGACCCGGAGCCGAGCATGGACCCCGCCTGCGCCACCTCGTCCTGGTCCAAGTGCACGTCGACCTGGTCGGGCCCGAACCAGGGAGCCGACACCCCACCGGGGACGATCGCCTTCAGCTCGTTGTCGTCGCGGATGCCCTGGCCCAGGCGCTCGTCGTAGATCAGCTCGCGGAACGTCGTCTTGGCCATCTCGATCTCGTAGTTGGCCGGTCGCTTCACGTGCCCGGAGAGGGAGAAGAGACGGGTGCCCGCCGACCGCCCCTTGCCCAGCGAGGAGAAGGCCTCGCCGCCGTTGAGCACGATCCACGGGAGGTTCGAGAGCGTCTCGACGTTGTTGACGATCGTGGGCGCCTGGTAGAGGCCGATGGCGGCCGGGAAGTACGGCGGCTTGTCCCGGGGGAAGCCCCGCTTGCCCTCGAGGCTCTCGAGAAGGGCGGTCTCCTCGCCGCAGATGTAGGCGCCGGCGCCGGGGTGGATGACGACGTCGAGGGAGAAGTCGGAGCCGAAGATGTTCTTGCCCACGGCGCCGTGGGCGTAGGCCTCGTTCAGCGCCGCCTGCATCCGCTCGAGGCCCAGGGCGAACTCGCCCCGCACGTAGATGAAGGCCTGGGCGGCGCCCACCGCGTAGGCGCAGATGACGCTCCCCTCGATGATCTGGTGGGGGTCGTTCACGAGGAGCATGTGGTCCTTGAACGTGCACGGCTCGCTCTCGTCGCCGTTGACCACCAGATAGACGGGCTGGGCCTCGCGCAGCATCGACCACTTCTTGCCCGCCTCGAAGCCGGCCCCGCCCCGCCCGAGCAGCTTCGCCGCCATCACCTCGTCGCCGATCTTCTCGGGGTCCATGGTGAGGGCCTTGCGCAGGCCCTCGTAGCCGTGGTGGCGGAGGTAGGTGGCGAGCGTCCACGACTCGTGCAGGCCGTAGCGGCCGGTGACGATCGCGGGGGCGTCGGTGATCACGAGGTCCCTCCCTCCAGCTCGTCCTCGTCCTCGTCGTCCTCGTCATCGGATCGCTCCGGCGACTCCCCCGCCACCCGGATGGCGCGGGCCTGGCTCGGCCCCCCCGCGGTGGGCCGGGGGTTGGCGGGGTCGTCCTCGCCCGCCGATCCGACCGCCGCGAGCGGCGGCTCCTCGAGCTGCGGGCGGGGCTCTTTCTCCTCCTCGACCGGCGCCACCGGTTGCCCGGTGGTGGGGACGGTGGCCATGTCCACCCGGCGGCGGACCCGGCACAGGGTGCCGTGCGGGGGCACCCGGTCGGCGAGGCGCCCGGTGCGCAGGTCGTCGACCAGGCGGTCGAAGTCGGCGTTGGTCACGTTGCCGAAGTAGCGCCAGTTCACCGCCAGGCACGGAGCGGCCCCGCAGAAGGCGATGCACTCGACCTCCTCGAGGGTGAACTCGCCGTCGGCGGTGGTGTCGCCCGAGGGGATCCCGAGACGGTCCTCGGCGTGGTGCAGGAGCTCGTAGGCCCCGTTGAGCATGCAGGCCAGGTTGGTGCAGATGGAGACGAGGTAGCGCCCCACCGGGTGGGTGAAGAGCATGTCGTAGAACGTCGCCGTGCCGTAGACCTCGGCGGGGGCCAGGTCGAGCAGCTCGCCGATGTGCTCCATGGCGTCTTCGGTCAGCCACCCGTCCTGCTCCTGGGCGATGTGGAACATCGGGATGATGGCCGACCGGGGATCGGGGTAGAGCCCCATGAGCTCCCGGGACCGGCGGACGTTCTCGGGGTTCAGCCGCCCCATCAGCGGCTCACCGGTCCACTTCGCCCATGATGGGGTCGACGGTGGAGATGACGGCGACGGCGTCGGCGACCAGGCCGCCTCGGATCATGTGGGGGAGGCTCTGGAGGTTGACGAAGGAGGGCCCGCGGATGTGCAGCCGGTAGGGCTTGGGCGAGCCGTCCGACACCAGGTAGCAGCCCAGCTCGCCCCGCGGCGACTCCACCGCCACGTAGACCTCGCCCTCGGGCACCTTGAACCCCTCGGTGAAGATCTTGAAGTGGTGGATCAGGGCCTCCATCGACTCGTCGATGCGGGCGCGTGGGGGTGGGGTCACCTTCTTGTCCTGGACCCGGTAGTCGCCCGGCGGCATGACGTCGACGATCTGGCGGACGATCTTGATCGACTCGCGGATCTCGTTGAGCCGGATGGCGTAGCGGTCGAAGGTGTCGCCGTACTGGCCGACGACCACGTCGAACTCCATCTGGTCGTAGAACATGTAGGGCATCGCGCGGCGCAGGTCCCACGGCACGCCCGTGGACCGGAGGATGGGACCGGTGATGCCGAGGGCCATGCACTCCTCGGCCGTGATGATGCCGACGCCCTGCGTCCGCTCCCGCCAGATGGGCTGCCCGGTGAGCAGGGTGTCGTAGTCGTCGAGGCGGGGCGGGAGGGCGTCGAGGACGCCCAGCACGTCGTCGCGCCACCCGTCGGGCAGGTCGGCGGCCACGCCGCCGGGGCGGATGTAGTTGTGGTTCATCCGCAGGCCCGAGCACTTCTCGAAGAACGCGAGGATCGACTCCCGCTCGCGGAAGCCGTAGATCATCATCGAGATGGCGCCGAGGTCCATGCCGTTGGTGGCCAGCCAGAGAACCTGGGAGGACATCCGGTTCAGCTCGCACATCAGCATGCGGATCCAGGTGGCCCGGGGCGGGACGTCGATCTCCAGGAGCTGCTCGGTGGCCAGCGCGAACACCAGCTCGTTGAACATCGGCGAGATGTAGTCCATCCGGGTGACGTTGGTCGGGCCCTGGAGGTAGGTCAGCTCCTCGCCCTGCTTCTCCATCCCGGTGTGCAGGTAGCCGATGACCGGCTTGGCCCGCAGGACGGTCTCGCCGTCGAGCTCCATCATCACCCGCAGGACGCCGTGGGTGCTCGGGTGCTGGGGCCCCATGTTGATGATCATGGTCTCGTCGCCGGTCGGCTGGGACTCCACGTCCTCGGGCAGGTGGGGGATGCGGAGCACGCACCCCATCTCTCGCAGGGCCTCCACCCCGGTGGTGTCGACCCGGAGGCGCATCTCCTGGGTGGGCTCGGCGGTGTGGGCGCTCTGGCTCATCGGGGCCCCGGATCACCCTTGAACTGCACGGGTATGCGGCCGATGCCGTAGTCCTTGCGCAAGGGGTGGCCCTCCCAGTCGTCGGGCATGAGGATGCGGCTGAGGTCGGGGTGCCCGGTGAAGACGATGCCGAACATGTCGTAGACCTCCCGCTCCAGCCCCTCGGTGCCCGGGTAGAGCTCGAACAGCGACGGGAGCGTCAGGTCGTAGGTGGGCACCTGGACGCGAACCCGTACTCGCTTGCGCTCGACGAACGAGATGAGGCTCACCGCCACCTCGAAGCGCTCCGGTGTGACACCCGGAGGCAGGGATCGCCCGGGGTGGGTCAGGTAGTCGACGGCGGTGAGGTCGACGCACATCTGGTAGCCGGAGTCCCGGAGGGCGGTGACCACCTCGAGGTAGCGGTCGCGGGTGGGGTGCACCACCAGCTGCCCCCTCGACAGGGACGCGTGGGCGCCGTGGATGAGGGCGGGCTCCTCCTCGGGAGGGACCTCGTCGGGAGCGAACTGGTCGCGCCCCTCCGGCTGGGTCACCGCTGCACTACCTGGGCGTGGCGACGGTGACGGGACGTTCCTCGGCCCGGATCCCCGCCCCCCTACCGGTTTCGCCCCGGCGCTTGGTGATCTCCCCGCTGCGGATGAGCTCGTGGAGGGTGAGGATGGAGTGCATCAGCGTCTCCGGGCCGGGGGGGCAGCCGGGCGAGTACACGTCGACGGGCACGATCTGGTCGACGCCCTGGACGATGGCGTAGTTGTTGAACATCCCACCGGTGGAGGCGCACACGCCCATGGAGATCACCCACTTGGGCTCCATCATCTGGTCGTAGACCTGGCGGAGCACCGGCCCCATCTTCTGCGACACCCGCCCGGCCACGATCATCAGGTCGGCCTGGCGGGGCGAGGCCCGGAAGACCTCCATGCCGAAGCGGGCGAGGTCGAAGTGGGCGGCGCCGGTGGCCATCATCTCGATGGCGCAGCAGGCCAGCCCGAAGGTGGCCGGCCACACGCTGTTGCGGCGGGCCCACTTCACCAGGTCCTCGAGCTGGCCGGTGAGGAAGTTGTGGTTGAGGTCGGAGAGCCCCATCAGGCCACCCGCCCGACGTCGCCCACCCGACGGACGGTGGACTCCGTGGACCGGCCAGGCGAGCGCGCCCCTGTCGGCACCTCGGTCAGGGGTTTGAGGTGCTTGATCGGGCCCCAGTTCAGGGCGCCCCGCCCGAGGAGGTACAGGAACGACAGGAACACCGCCGCCGCGAAGATCACCATCTCCCAGAGGCCATAGGCACCCAGCTGCCGGTAGATCACCGCCCACGGGTACAAGAAGATGATCTCGATGTCGATGATGATGAAGATCATGGCGACCAGGTAGAAGCGCACGGGGAAGCGCTCTGCGGGCTCCCGGTCGGGGATGATCCCGCACTCGTACGGCGCCAGCTTGGCCAGGGTGGGCCGCTTCCGCTGGCCCAGCAGGCTGGACGCCAGGAACGACAGCCCTGCGAACAGGGTGGCCAGGATCAGCATCACCAGGAGCGGCAGGTACTGGGCCACGGCGATGCCGATTCTACTCGCGCTGGGCGGCCGCCTCTTTGTCCCGGACGTGGAGTGTGTAGCAGATGACGCCGAAGATGGCGGCCGAGGAGAGGCAGATCAGGGCGTTGTAGAGGCGCAGGTTCCCCAGGTCGCGGACCATGAGGACGGCGATGGGTTCGGCCGAGGGGTCGGGCTGCGCCCTGGGCGGCGGCTGCCCCGGAGCCGCCTCCGGCCTCACCGCCTTCTGCACCTGGATCACCAGGTAGTGGGGCTCGTGGAAGATGTTGAACGGCCGGAAGTTCAGCAGGTGGAGCGGCCCGTAGGTCTCGCCGCCCTTCTTGGCCGCCTGGAGCACGACGTAGTCGGAGGCGCTCCTGAACGTGGCCCGGGGCCCGACCAGGCGCGAGTCGGCCACCGGCTGGGCGTCTGCCACGGCCGGGTCGGAGGGCTCCAGCTTCTTCCAGTCCTCCGGGAACTCTTCGAGGGCGTCCTCCCGGGTGTTGCGGGCGATGTCGCCGGTGACGGTGGCCTCCGCCTCCCAGGCCGGCTCTCGGCCCTTGTACCCCTGCCCGTAGACCCACCAGATCGCCGCCTGGGCGGTCATCCAGCCGAAGAAGCCGGCGGCGGCCAGGAGGAAGCCCACCCGGGCGCCCATGTTCGTCGAGAGGAGGAGGAAGGCCGACCCCGGCAGGATGATCAGGGCGAGGATGACGTAGAGCGCCCCCTTGACCTGGGGGTCCCAGCTGAGCGCGCCGAGCGCGACGTCTTCCATCACAGGCTCCGCTCGTAGTCGACGATGGCCTGGATCTGCTCGGGCGTCAGCATCTCCTCGAAGTGGGGCATGACGCCCTTGCTGATGCCGCGGACGCCGTACTGCTCGCCGAACTCCGCCGTCTTGGCGATCCACTCGACGTGGAGCTCGTTGGTGGGGAACTGGCGGAGGGTGCTGCCGTTGTTGATCGCCGGGCCGAACGCCCCGCCGCCGCGTGGTCCGGGCTCCCCGTAGGAGTAGCCCTCGGTGTGGCAGCGGGCGCAGTAGCCGTCGAACAGCTTCTGCCCGTCGAGGCCGTATTCCTCGAGGGCCTGCTTCTTGACCTCCTCGGGTTCGAGCTGGATGTGCTCGAGGTAGGCGATCAGGTCGTCGATCTGCTGGTCGTTGAGGGCGCCGCCGCCGGCGACGCCCCAGCCGGGCATGGGGGTGCCGGCCCGGCCGTACACGATGATGTTGCGCACCTCGTCCCGGCGGTAGCGCAGCATCACCGTGTTGAGGGCGGGCGCCTCCCACTTCACCTGCCTCGGGGGGGCGTCCGGGTTGGCGGGGTCCTGGAAGGTGTAGGTGGCCGTGCCGCCGACGCCCTCGCCGCCGTGACAGGACTCACAGCCATAGTGCGGCTCGTGGGGGGTGGGCGGGTTGCCCGGCGAGTTCTGGAACGCCGCCCGGCCCCGCTCGACCGCCTTGTGCTCGAAGTAGGCCGTGCCCCGGTCGAGGCCCGCACCCCGCTGGCGGAACGGCTCCCGGAGCCAGTACAGGGGGAGGGCCACCGCGGTGATGGCCAGCATGGCGAAGGCCCACCAGAGGAACTTGGTGAGCCGGGGCCCCTCCAGCCCGTCGTCGTCGTAATACGCCTTGCGGTTGGGCGCCGTCTCCAGCTCCGAGCCCGGCTCGTAGGTCCGGCGGGTGGTGCTGACGAGGTAGATCACCCACCCGGCGGTGAGCACCAGGACGACCCATAGTCCGATTCGCTGCTGCTGGGTCGCGCCCAGAAGCGTCACTCGCCACCGCCGACGCAGTGCGGGCCCTCGGCCTCCTGTCCGGTCGTGTTGGTGCCGATGGGCGGTCCGTCGATGACCTTGCTCGTGTCGACGACGACGATGCCGCCGGAGATGTCCACGGCGAAGCGGTCGAGGCCGCGGGGCGCCGGCCCGCCCTTCTTCTCGCCGACCCGGTTGTACTGCGAGCCGTGGCAGGGGCACTCGAACCACTGCGAGGCGGAGCACCACGGCACCCGGCAGCCCAGGTGCACGCACTTCTGGTACAGCGCCACGATGCCCTGCTCGTAGCCCTCGATCACCGCCGAGTAGGCCTCGACCTGCTTGGCCTTGGCGACCGCGTCCTTGGGATAGGGGTTGATGTAGAAGCGGCCGGACGCCAGGTAGAACGGCTCCTTGCTCTCCTCGATCTCCCCCAGGATCTCCTCGAGCTTGCCGGCCCGGATCTTGGAGCCGAACCCGCCCGCGAGGGTGGGCCAGAGGAACGCCAGCGACGCCCCGCCGAAGCTGGCGAGGATGAGAGAGAACGAGGTGACGATGCCGCGGTTGAGCACCTGCCGGCGGGTGACGCCGATCGTCTCCTCGTCGGGGGGCAGGGCGGGAGGCGGCGCAGGGGCGCCCCGGGCGGGCAGCTCCTCACGGTGCTGGCGCTCGAGGGCGACCGCCCGCTCGAGCTCACGGCCCGAGGTGGCGGGGGCGACGCCGGAGGCGGGCTCGAGCCCTGCACCGACCATGGCGGGCTGCCCCTCGGCCGGCTCCCCCGCCGCCGGCTCCGCCGTCTGCGTGCGGGCCAGGGCCCGCTCCTCGTCCCGGCGGCGGGCGGTGGCCAGGAAGAACAGGGCGGCGGCGGCGACCAGGCCGACGATGGTGATCAGCAACACGGCGGTGGCGTCCATGCGGGCTCCAGGGTCTACAGGTCGAAGAACACGCCGTCCCGCCAGGGGAAGGTGAAGTTGAAGCCGGGGCCGCGGAAGAAGCACCCGATGATCACGAGGACGGACCAGAACATGATGAACAGCGTCATGAGGGCGATGGCGAACTTGCGGTCCTCGGGCTTGTTGCTCGGGTTGCGGTCGGTGTAGGGCGCGAGCATCAGGCCGAAGATGCCGATGCCCGGGATGGTCACGCCCGCGACCATCGGGTGGAACATCGTGAGCAGCTCCTGGAGGCCGAGGAAGTACCAGGGGGCCTTGGAGGGGTTGGGCGTGAAGTTGTAGTTGGCGGCGGCGAGGAGCGGGGCGTTCACGACAGCCGAGAAGACGAGCAGGAAGGCCGACATGGCCATGGCGGCGACGAACTCCCCGATGAGCAGGTGGGGCCACACATGGACCTTGTCGGTGGGCGTGGCCTTGACGTCCTGGATGGAGCCGGCCTTGACGACGGTGAGCAGCCGCTGGGTGTGGCCTTCGGGCCCCTTGGCGGTGGGCGGGGCGGTGGCCAACGCGGCCGCCGCCGCCGTGCCCGCGGGCCCCGGCGGCCACACGCAGCGCCTCCTCACCGTCGTCAAGGCGGGCTCCATCCAGGACGTCAAGGCCACGCCCACCGACAAGGTGCACACCTGGCCCCACCTGCTGGTCGTGGAGTTCGTCGCCTCGCTGGCGATGACCGCGTTCCTGCTCGTCTTCTCGGCCTTCGTCAACGCCCCGCTGCTGGGCATGGCCAACCCCAACCTCACGCCCAACCCGTCGAAGGCGCCGTGGTACTTCCTCGGCCTCCAGGAGCTGCTGACGATGTTCCACCCGATGGTGGCGGGCGTCACCATCCCCGGCGTCGGCCTCGTCGTGATGGGCGCCGCGGGCTACATCGACAAGAACCCGAGCAACAAGCCCGAGGACCGCAAGTTCGCCATCGCCCTCATG
>DATAAF010000105.1:0-8254 GCA_036260255.1 Acidimicrobiales bacterium
GGGCCGGCCGCCCCGGTGGCGCACCGTCGGGCGGCCCCGGTACCGGTTTCGGCCGCCCCGGGGGCGGGCCTCCGGGCCGGGGCGGTCCGGGCGGAGGGCCTCCGGGCCGGGGCGGGCCCGGCCAGGGCCGGCCCCGGCCGCCCAAGCGCCGCCGCCGGCGGCGTCGCAGCTTCGAGGAGCTGGAGCCCACCCAGGCGACGACCTACAGCCGCTCCGACGCCCCCGTCCCCGAGGGCGAGGTCATCGTCGAGCGGGGCTCGAGCGCCCAGGACCTGGGCCCCAAGCTCAACCGCACCGCGTCCGATGTGGTCCGCTTCCTGCTCCAGCAGGGCGAGATGGTCACCGCCACCCAGTCGCTCAGCGACGACATGATCGAGCTCTTCGCCGCCGAGATCGGTGCCGACGTTCTCTTGGTCGACCCCGGCCAGGAGGAGGAGGCGGGCTTCCGCGACCTCTTGGGCGAGGAGCCCGACGACGAGGCCGACCTGCGGCCCCGCCCGCCGGTCATCACCGTGATGGGCCACGTCGACCACGGCAAGACGCTGCTGCTCGACAAGATCCGCGAGACCAACGTGGTGGCGGGCGAGGCGGGCGGCATCACGCAGCACATCGGCGCCTACCAGGTGGAGAAGGACGGGCGGCTGATCACGTTCATCGACACGCCCGGCCACGAGGCGTTCACCGCCATGCGGGCGAGGGGTGCCGAGGCCACCGACATCGTCGTGCTGGTCGTGGCCGCCGACGACGGCGTCATGCCCCAGACGGTGGAGGCGATCAACCACGCCAAAGCCGCCGACGTCCCCATCGTCGTCGCCGTCAACAAGGTCGATCGGGAGAACGCCGATCCCAACCGTGTCCGCCAGCAGCTCTCCGAGCAGGGGCTCGTGCCCGAGGAGTGGGGGGGCGACACGATCATGGTCGAGGTGTCCGCCCTGCAGGGAGTGGGGATCGACGACCTCCTCGAGCAGCTGCTGGTCGTCGCCGAGGTGGAGGAGCTGGTCGCCAATCCCGAGGGCCGGGCGCAGGGCGTCGTGCTGGAGGCCAACCTCGATGTCGGGCGGGGGCCGGTGGCCACCGTCCTCGTCCAGCGGGGCACGCTCCGGGTGGGCGAGCCCATGGTCGCGGGGGCGGCGTGGGGCCGGGTGCGGGCCCTCCTCGACGACCGCAGCGAGAACGTCAAGGAGGCGCTGCCGTCGACGCCCGTGCAGGTCCTGGGGCTGGCCGACGTTCCCAGCGCCGGCGACGAGTTCCGGGTGGCGCCCAACGAGAAGGTGGCCCGTCTGGTGGCCGAGGCCCGCCAGCGGCGCAACCGGTTCATGGCCATCGGCCCCGAGCGGGCGGTGGTCGGGGGCGCGGGCGTGCGCCTGGAGGACATCTTCGAGCAGATCCAGCGGGGCGAGACGGCGACGCTGAACCTGATCCTCAAGGCGGACGTGCACGGGTCGCTCGAGGCGCTCACCGAGAGCCTGAGGAAGCTCGAGCGGGAAGAGGTCAAGCTGGCCTTCGTGCATCGGGCGGTCGGGGGGATCACCGAGAACGACGTGCAGCTGGCGTCGGCGTCGAACGCCACCATCATCGGGTTCAACGTGCGCCCGGACCGCAAGGCGCGGGAGCTGGCGGAGGCCCAGGACGTCGAGATCCGGACCTACCAGATCATCTACCAGGTCCTCGAGGACGTGGAGAAGGCGATGGTGGGCCTGCTCGCCCCCGAGTTCGAGGAAGTCGTCACCGGCGAGGCCGAGGTCCGGGAGATCTTCCGGGTGCCGCGGGTCGGCGCGGTGGCCGGGTGCTACGTGCGCAACGGGGTGATCACCCGGGGGTCGAAGGTGCGGTTCCTCCGGGACGGCGTCGTCATCTGGACGGGCACGATCACCTCGCTCAAGCGGTTCAAGGACGACGTCCGGGAGGTGGCGGCCGGCTACGAGTGCGGCATCGGACTCTCCGACTTCCAGGACCTCCGGCAGGGCGACGTCATCGAGACCTACGAGGAGCGGGAGATCCCGCGCACTTGATTCAGGAGGGGCGGGCCCCCCTCCTGACCACCCCGCAAGGGGAAACGTGCCGAGTGGTCCGGGCGTTGTCACACTGTTCAAGGTTGTACGTCCACTGGGAGGGGAGCGGTGCACGTCGCCGTCGTCCGGTTCCAGCTCCACATCCCCCAGAGCCGCTCGCTGAAGGAGAAGCGGGCGGCGGTGAAGCCCATCGTCGAGGGGATCCGCCACCGGTTCTCGCTGTCGGTGGCCGAGGTCGGCTACCAGGACAAGTGGCAGCGGTCGCTGGTCGGCGTCGCCGTCGTGTCCGAGTCGCAGGCCCACGCCGCCGAGGTCGTGGACTCCGTCGAGCGCTGGGTCTGGAGCCGCCCCGACGTCGAGGTCTCCCACTTCGAACGCCAGTGGTCGACCTTCGATGACGGCGACGATGGCCTCTAACCGGCGCTACTCCCGCCTCGACCGGGTGAACGAGGCCCTCCGTGAGGTGGTGGCGGATGAGCTCGAGCTGGTCGACGACGACCGGCTCGAGCTGGTCACCGTCACCGGCGCCCGGGTCGACCCCGACCTCCGCCACGCCGTTGTCTGGTACTCGGCCATGTCGGCGCCCGCCGGCGACCGCGACGTGGAGGCCGCCTTCGTCCGCCACCGGGTGCGCTTCCAGGCGGCGGTGGCCCGCCAGCTGCGGCTGAAGCGGACCCCCGAGCTGGCCTTCAAGCCCGACCCGGCTATAGCCGTTGGGACTAGAGTGGAGGAGATCATCCGGGGCCTTCACGACGGTCCGGAGGACAAGGACCGCGAGTGAGCGAGCACCGAAGCGAGGGGGCGGGGCCCAGCTCAGAGGGGATGGACGGCACCCTCGACCGGGCTGCCCAGGCCATCGCGTCAGCGGGGTCCCTGGCCCTGGCGTGCCACCAGGTACCCGACGGCGACGCCCTGGGGTCGATGCTCGCCCTCCACCGCCTGGCCGTCCGGGCGGGGAAGCCGGCGGTGGCGTCGTGGCCCGAGCCGTTCGCGGCCGGCCCCCACTACTCCTTCCTGCCGGGGCTCGACCAGGTCACCAAGCCGGCCGACTTCCCCCCCGCTCCCGAGGTCATGGTCACCTTCGACTGCGGCTCGCTCGAGCGGCTGGGCGAGCTGGCCGAGCCCGCCCGGGCCGCCGGCACGCTGGTCGTCGTCGACCACCACGCCACCAACGACGGGTTCGGCACCATCGATCTCATCGACCCGCACGCGGCCGCCTCGGCGGTCATCGTCCGCCGCCTCCTCGACCGCCTCGGTTGGCCGCTCGACCGCGAGGCGGCCATCTGCCTCTACACCGGGCTGGTCTGCGACACCGGGCGCTTCCAGTACGACAACACCACCCCCGAGGTGTTCCAGATGGCGGCCGAGCTCACCCGCCACGACATCCCCGTGAGCGCCATCAGCCGCCAGCTGTTCGAGGAGCACCGCCTCGCCTACCTGCAGCTGGTCGCCGACGCCCTGCAGCGGGTCGAGCTCGACCCCGAGAAGCGGTTCGTCGCCACCTGGGTCACCGCCGACGACCTGGCCCGCAACGGCGTGGAGCTGGAAGAGACCGAGGGCCTCATCGACATCGTGCGCCGCACCTCGGAGGCCGATGTCAGCTGTGTGTTGAAGGAGACGCCCGACGGCACCCGGGTGTCGCTGCGGGCGGTCTCCGACGTCGACGTGGGCGCCATCGCCACCTCCTTCGGCGGCGGCGGCCACAAGGCGGCGGCCGGGTTCAAGTCGGACCGGCCGGTCGGCGAGGTGCTCGACGCCATCCGGGCCGCCATCCCCGACGACCGCTGAGGTCCCCGAGCCTCGGGTGGCCCGGCGCTCGCAGCCGGCGGCGTGGCACGGCCTGGTCGTCGTCGACAAACCGGCCGGCATCACGTCCCACGACGTCGTCGCCCGCTGCCGTCGGGTCTTCGGCCAGCGCCAGGTCGGCCACGGGGGCACCCTCGATCCCGGGGCCACCGGCGTCCTCCTGGTCGGCCTGGGGGGCGCCACCCGCCTGCTGCGCTTCCTCGGCGACCTGCCCAAGTCCTACGAGGGCGAGCTCGTGCTCGGGGTCGAGACCACCACGCTCGACGCCGACGGCGAGGTGGTGGCAACCCACGACATGTCCGGAGTGGACGTGGACGACGTCCGGGCGGCGGCGCGGCGGTTCGTCGGCCGGATCGAGCAGGTCCCTCCGATGGTGTCGGCGGTGAAGGTGGGCGGACGGCGGCTCCACGCGCTGGCCCGCTCCGGCGTCGAGGTGGAGCGGGCGGCCCGGCCGGTGGTGATCCACCGCCTCGACGTCGCTCCGGGGGACGGGCCAGGCTTCTTCCGGCTGTCGGTCGACTGCTCCTCGGGGACCTACGTGCGATCGCTGGCCGCCGACCTGGGAGCGGCGCTGGGCGGGGGCGCCCACCTGCGGGGGCTCCGGCGCCTGGCCGTCGGGCCCTTCACCGTCGCCGACGCCCGTCCGCTCGACCAGCTCGGGCCCGACGACGTGCTGCCTCCGGCCCGTGCCGTCCCCCACCTGGGCCGCGTGGCGGTCGACGGGGCGACGGCGGGCGCGGTGCGCCACGGCGCCGTCCTGCGGGCCGCGGAGACCGGCATGCGGGGAGAGGGCCCGTGGGCCGTCGTCGACGGCGAAGGCGCCCTGCTGGCCGTCTACGAGCGGCGGCCGGACGGCACCGCCAAGCCCTCGGTCGTGCTGCCGTCCCAGTAGGGTCGGCGCCGGAATGGAGGTCCTGGCCGAACCCGCCCAGTTCCCGGGCGCGGCCGGAGGGACGGCGGTCACGATCGGCGCCTACGACGGGGTGCACCGCGGTCATCAGGCGGTCCTCGCCGAGGTCCGGAGGCTGGCCGACGCGAGGGGCCTGCCCACCGTGGTGGTGACGTTCGACCGCCACCCGGCGGCGATCGTCCGCCCCGAGTCCGCCCCCAAGCTGCTCACCGACCTCGACCAGAAGCTGGAGGTGCTGGCTGCCACCGGCCACGTCGACTACACGGTCGTGCTCACCTTCGACGAGCAGCGGGCCGCCCAGGAGGCACCCGCCTTCGTCGAGGAGCTGCTCGGGGACCGGTTGGGGGCCAGGCTGGTGGTCGTCGGCGAGGACTTCCACTTCGGGCGGGGCCGGCGGGGGACGGTCGAGCTTCTGCGGACAATGGGTGCCGCCCTCGGCTTCGACGTCGTGGGCCTGCGGCTGGTCACGATTCCCGAGGTGGAAGGACCGGTGTCCTCGACCGCCGTCCGCCGCCGCCTGGCCGAGGGGGACGTGGCCGGCGCCGCCACCCTGCTCGGCCGTCCCTACGAGCTGCGCGGCGTGGTGGTGCGCGGGGACGGCCGGGGCGGCCGCCAGCTCGGGTTCCCCACCGCCAACGTCGCGGTGGCCGCCGACATCCTGCTCCCCGCCGACGGCATCTACGCCGGCTGGTACGAGCGCCCGGGCGGAGACGTGCACCCGGCGGCCGTCTCGGTCGGTCGCCGCCCGACGTTCTACGACGCGGCCGAGTCCTCCCTCGTCGAGGCCTATCTCCTGGACTTCGACGGCGACCTCTACGGCGAGGCGGCCCGGGTCCGGTTCGTCGACCGCCTGCGGGGCGAGGAGCGGTTCGAGTCGGTCGAGGCCCTCGTCGCCCAGATGGCGCTGGACGTCGACGCCGCCCGCAAGCTCCTCGACGCTCCCCCGGCGTCCTAGGACGACGCCGAGGTGGTGGCCCGGGGCACGGCGTCGCCTGCCCGGGTCGCCTCCACCGGGACCTCGCCGGGCACCCGCGGGACCTCCACGTCGACGGTGACGGTGCCGTGCCGGTTCTCCCACAGCACGACGTTGACCACCGAGGCGTAGACGATCAGGCGTCCGAAGAAGAGAAGCCAGGCGAGCACGGCGAACACCACGCCGAGGGACCCGTAGAGGGCGGACGACGAGGCCACCGCCTTGGGCACCCAGACGGAGCCCAGCACCTTGAGGACCTCCAGGCCCACCGCGCCCACCACCGCCCCGGGAAGGAGCGCCTTCCACCCGACGTCGCGGTTGGGGAGCACCTTCATCGTCCAGAGCAACAGCCCGACGCCGACGGCCAGGCCGACGACGATGCTCAAGGGGGCGAGGACGGGGACGAACCCGATCGCCGCGGTGGCGGCGAAGGAGGCGAGGAACAGGACGGCGGCGCCGGCGAGCCAGCCCAGCCCGCTGAGCTTGTCCCGCAGCCCCCGGCCCTTCACCTGCCAGACCGTGTTCAGCCCGTACTGGATCGCCGCCACCAGGCCCAGTCCCGACCAGAGGAGGCCGGCCACGCCGACGACGGACGCCACCTTGCGGCTCTGCTCGGCTCGGTGGATGGCGTCGGTGACGGTGGTCGCCGCCTGCCCGGTGAGCCCGAGCCGGCTCACCACGTCGGACGGGAGGTCGACCGACTGGTGCGAGAAGAACCCGAGCACGGCGATGGCGACGAGGAGCAGCGGGAACAGGGAGATGAACCCGGCCAGGGTGATGGCGGAGGCCAGGTGGTTGCCGTTGAGCTCGCTGTAGCGCTCCTGGACGCGGAGGACCGTCCCGAGCCACGGGTAGCGCCGCCCGAGCGCCTGCAGCTTCTCCTTCACCCAACGTCCCGTACCCAGCTCGGGCGACGTGTTCACTTACGCTGGGAGGACCGCGCCGGATGGGGCAGGGGCGCCATCCAAGGCGAGGAGGGTGGGGTTGGGGCCCGCCCGGGAAGGAAACGATTGCCGGCGTCGCTGCAGCTGGACGAGATCGACCTGCGCCGGGTCCCCGGCCACGTGGCCGTGGTCATGGACGGCAACGGGCGCTGGGCCCGGAAGCGGGGGCTGGCCCGCACCGACGGCCACGCCGCCGGCGAGGAGGCCCTCTTCGACACCGTTGAGGGTGCCCTCGAGCTGGGCCTCCGCTGGCTCACCGTCTACGCCTTCTCCACCGAGAACTGGAAGCGCCCGGTGGACGAGGTGCGCTTCCTCATGAACTACAACGAGTCGCTGCTGGTGCGCCGGCGCGACGAGCTCAACGAGCGTGACGTGCGGATCCGCTTCGTGGGCCGGCGCGACTGGCGCGTCCCCCGCCGGCTCATCCGCCGCATGGACGAGGCCCTCGAGCTCACCGCCGCCAACCGCAGGATGACCCTCACCATCGCCTTCAACTACGGCGGGCGGGCGGAGATCGTCGACGCCGTGCGGGCCCTCGTGGCCGAGGGCGTGCCCGCCGACCGCATCGACGAGCGGGCCATCCGGGCTCACCTCTACGACCCCGAGATGCCCGACCCCGAGCTGGTCGTCCGGACCTCGGGCGAGTACCGCATCTCCAACTTCCTCCTGTGGGAGCTGGCCTACAGCGAGCTGGTGTTCTCCGAGGTGCTGTGGCCCGACTTCCGCCGGGAGCACCTGTTCGAGGCGGTGCGGGAGTACCAGCGCCGGGACCGCCGCTTCGGCGGCGTCGACGAGGGCTGACCGCGGTGGGTCTCTACCGCGAGGAGGCCGTTGTGCTGCGCACGCTGCGCCTGGGCGACTCGGACCGCATCGTCACCTTCCTCACCCGGGGGCGGGGGAAGGTGCGGGCGGTGGCCAAGGGGGTGCGCAAGACCAAGAGCCGCTTCGGCGGGCGCCTGGAGCCGCTGGGCCACGTGGCCCTCCTGCTCTACGAGGGCCGCGAGCTCGACGTGGTGACCCAGGCGGAGTCCCTCGAGCACTTCCGGCTCGTGCGCGACGACCTCGACCGCCTGGCCAAGGCCCACGTGCTGCTCGAGGTCACCGACGACGTCGCCCAGGAGCGCCAGGCCAACGCCCGCCTGTACCAGATGCTGGTGGGCGCCCTCCGGGCCCTGGCCGCCCACGACTCGCCGCTGCTGGTGCCCGCCTACATCCTCAAGGTGCTGGCCAGCGAGGGCGCCCAGCCGGTCACCGACGGGTGCGCCGCCTGCGGCACCGGCGGGCCGGCCGCCGGCTTCGACCTGACCCAGGGCGGTGCGCTCTGCCTCGACTGCGCCCGCCGGGCGTCGGCGGCGCCGGTGTCGGCCGAGGCCCTCGACCTCGTCCGCCGGGTGCTCGGTGGCGACCTGGTCGGCGCCCTCAACCAGGTCGCCGGCCCGGTCACCGCCGAGGTCGACCGGCTGGCCACCCGCTCCTTCGAGCACCACGTCGAGCGACGACTCCGGTCGGCCACCGTCCTGGACCGGTCCTGACCCGAGTTTGGCGGGGTCGGCGCAAAGTCCCAGGTAGCGGCCTCGCGCCGAGCCGGTGTTTCCACTACATCGCCCGG
>DATAAF010000106.1:0-19116 GCA_036260255.1 Acidimicrobiales bacterium
CTCCTCCAGGCGGGGTTGCTCCTGGTCGAGGTGGAGGGCGGCCAGCTGGAACAGGCCGATGCAGTGGTTCGCCACGACCAGGGCGGCGGGCGCCTCGAGGAGCTCCTTCTGCACCTCGGCCTGGAGAGCGGCCGCCTCCTCGTCGGTGAGGGGCCGGTCCTCGGAGGGTCGGGCCCGAGGGGGCGCGGACTCGGACGACGGCGGCTCCGACGGTTCCTCCCGCCGTATCGGCCGCTCGCCCGACGGTGTCCAGATCGTGCTCATGCTGTTACCCTAGGTGCCACAACCGAAGAGGGAAGCGGGGCTGCGGCCCCCACCCGGCCACCGGGGGTGCGCCGGGTCGATCGACCGCCAGCGCGGTGAGCGGGGTGGACGTTGCTTCCCGACGTCCACCCGTTTCGCGTCTCGAAGGAGTGATGCCTGATCGCCCCAGCCGACGGCAACGAGCCGAGGATCAACGACCGCATCCGTGCGCGGGAGGTGCGCCTGGTCGGCCCCGACGGCGGCCAGCTCGGGATCAAGCCCCTGCACGAGGCACTGGCGATCGCCGAGGACCTCGGTATGGACCTGGTGGAGGTCGCGGCGCAAGCGGATCCGCCCGTCTGCCGGATCATGGACTACAACAACTGGAAGTACGAGGAGGCCAAGCGGGAGCGTGAGTCCCGGCGGCGGGCCAGCCACTCGGCCATCAAGGAGATGAAGTACCGCCCCAAGATCGGGGGCGGCGACTTCGACACCAAGACCCGCAAGGTGGCCGAGTTCCTCGACCAGGGGCACAAGGTCAAGATCACGATCATGTTCCGGGGCCGGGAGGTCGCCCATCCCGAGCTGGGCATGCGCATCCTCGACCGCATCGCCGAGCAGATCGGGCCCACCGCCAAGATCGAGGCCTCGCCCAAGCTGGACGGTCGCAACATGACGATGGTCCTCGCACCGGACAAGCGAGCCCGGGCGGCGGCGGCCAAGGCAGCGGCGGCACAGGCAGCAACCGACGAACCAACCGACCGAGCACCAGACCAGGGGGGCTCCACCGCCCCCTGAAGGGAACGAACGACATGCCCAAGATGAAGACGCACCGGGGAGCGGCCAAGCGCTTCGCCGTGACCGGCAGGGGCAAGATCGTCCGTCGCAGGGCCTTCCGCTCCCACCTCCTGGAGAAGAAGCCGTCGACCCGCACCCGCCGCCTCGCCCGCGAGGCGGAGGTGTCGGGCGGCGACCGGGCGCAGGTCAAGCGTCTCCTCGGCCTCTAGACATCGCAGAAAGGAACCAGGCACATGGCCAGGGTCAAGCGGGCCGTTCACGGCCGCAAGCACCACCGGGCGGTCCTCGAGCAGGCCCGGGGCTACTACGGCAACAAGAGCCGCAGCTTCCGCGCCGCCAACGAGCAGGTCATGCACTCCTTGCAGTACGCCTACCGCGACCGCCGGGCGCGCAAGGGCGACTTCCGCCAGCTCTGGATCCAGCGCATCAACGCCGCCTCCCGCCAGCACGGGATGAGCTACAGCCGCTTCGTCGCCGGGCTGCGGGCGGCGGGCGTCGATGTCGACCGCAAGATCCTGGCCGACCTCGCAGTATCCGACGACGCCGCGTTCGCCGCCCTGGTGAAGGTGGCCCGGGAGGCCGCGACCCGGTCGTCGTGACCGCCGGGGGCGGCCCCGCCGGACTGGCCTTCCGCAACCCCCGGGTCCAGCGCCTCCGGCGGCTGGCCCGGGACCCCCGAGCCCGGCGGGCGGAGCGGGCGTTCGTCGTGGACGGCCCGCGTGTGGTCGCCACCGCCCTCGAGGCCGGCGCGCCGCTCGAGGAGGTGTTCGTCGCCCCGGGGTTCAGCGGGTCGGTGGTCGACAAGGCCCGCGCCGCGGGCGTCGAGGTGACGACCCTGGCCCCCGGTGTCCTCGAGCGGGTGGCCGACGTGGCCACGCCCCAGGGCGTCCTGGCGGTGGCGGCCGCGGGGGACGTGACTCTGGACGCGGTTCGCGCATGCACCTTCGTGGTGATCTGCAGCGGTGTCGCCGACCCCGGCAACCTCGGGACCGTCCTGCGCAGCACGGAGGCGGCGGGGGCGGGGGCGGTAATCTGCTGTGACGGCACTGTCGACGTCTCCAGCCCCAAGTGCGTTCGAGCGTCAGCCGGTGCGCTGTTCCACCTGAAGGTGGTGGCCGGAGGAGCGGCAGTGGAGGTGCTCGAGGAGCTCGGCAGCTGGGGGATGCGCCGCCTCGGCACGCGCTCCCGGGGCGGCACGCCGCACTACCGGGCCGATCTCCGGGGCCCCACCGCCCTCCTGCTCGGGAACGAGGCGCACGGCCTGCCCGCCACCGTCGAGCCCCTCCTCGACGACGTCGTCACCATTCCCATCCTCGGACGGGCGGAGTCGCTCAACGTCGGGGCGACGGCGGCGGTGATCTGCTTCGAGGCCGCCCGCCAGCGCGCGTCGTGATGGACATCGAGCTCATCCCCGACGCCGTCTTCGAGCTGGACGCCGAGCAACGGGTGACTGCGGCCAACCAGCGGGCGGCCGATCTCACCGGGTACGACGTGGCGGCGATCGTGGGCGGCCGGCCGGCCGAGCTGCTCCGCTGCCGGACGCCCGACGGGCACCCCGTCCTCGCCGACGGCTGGCACCCGTCGAGCCGGCTGCCGTGCGTCACCCGCATCCCGGAGCACGAGGTGCGCCTGGTGAGGGCCGACGGCACCGACGTCGGGGCCATGGTCACCGGCCGGTACCGGCGCGGCCAGAGCGGCGAGGTGGTCGGCGCCGTCCTCCTCGCCCGGCCCAGCGCCCGCCGGCCGGCCGGCGTCGAGGGCATCGAGGTGATCTCGACGGTGAGCCACGAGCTGCGCTCGCCGCTCACGTCCGTCCGCGGCTACACCAGCCTGCTGCTGAACCGGTGGGACCGCCTGGCCGACGACCAGAAGCGCACGATGCTCGAGCAGGTCAACCACGACGCCGGGCGGGTTACCCGCCTGGTCACCGAGCTGCTCGACATCAGCCGGCTGGAGAGCGGGCGGCTGGTGCTGCGGCGCCAGCTGGTGGACCTCCCCGCCCTCGCCGCCAACGTCGTCGAGAAGGTCCGCATGCTGGAGCCCGAGGTGGACGCCGAGCTGGGCTTCCCCGCCGACTTCCCGCCCGTGTACGCCGACCCCGACAAGATCGAGCAGGTCCTCACCAACCTGGTCGAGAACGCGGCCAAGTACGGCAACCCCAAGGGCATGCGCATCTTCGGCCGCCACCGCGACGGGATGGTCACGGTGGCGGTGGCCGACAAGGGCGAAGGCATCCCCGAGCGCGACCTCCGCCGGGTGTTCAGCAAGTTCTTCCGGCGGGCCGAGACCCGCCCGACCGGCTCGGGGCTGGGACTGTGGATCAGCCGGGGGTTGGTCGAGGCCCACGGGGGTTCGCTCGTGGTGGCGTCGCAGGTCGGCGCGGGCTCCACCTTCAGCTTCACCCTGCCGACCGCCGTGCCCGAGGAGCTCGCCCGGTGACGCAGCACCCCGGGCACCCGACGGTCGCCGACATCGAGAAGGAGGCGCTCGCCCGCGTCGACGGCGCCGCGTCGGTGGCCGACCTCGACGCCGTCCGCCAGCAGTTCCTGGGCAAGCGGTCGCCGTTCGCCGCCCTGCACCGGGGACTCGGCGCGCTCGCCCCCGAGGAGCGCCGGGAGGCGGGCCGCTCCATCCACGAGGCCCAGGCACGGGTCGAGCACGCCCTGGGGGCGCGCCGGGAGGCGCTGGAAGCGACCGAGCGGGCCCGGCGCCTGGAGGCCGAGCGCCTCGACGTCACCGAGGTCGTCGGGCGGCCCACGCGCGGCCACCTGCACCTCGTCACCCAGGCGCGCGACGAGCTGGAGGACGTCTTCGTCTCCATGGGCTACTCGGTGGCCGACGGCCCCGAGGTGGAGACCGACTGGTACAACTTCGAGGCGCTCAACATGCCGCCCGCCCACCCGGCCCGCAGCATGTGGGACACGCTTTACCTCGCCCTCGGCGAGCCCGAGTCGGTGTTGCTGCGCACGCACACGTCTCCGGTGCAGATTCGGGTCATGGAGTCGAAGCCGCCGCCCCACCGAGTGGTCATCCCTGGGCGGTGCTACCGCCGTGACACGCCCGACGCCCGCCACCTGTCGGTGTTCCACCAGATCGAGGGTCTGGTGGTCGACCGGGGCATCACCTTCGGCGACCTGGCCGGCACCATCGAGGCCTTCACCAGCGCCTACTTCGGCGCCGCCATCTCGGCCCGGCTGCGCCCGTCCTACTTCCCGTTCACCGAGCCGTCGGCCGAGTTCGAGGTCACCTGCATTTTCTGCAAGGGGACGGGGTGCCGGGTGTGCTCGCAGTCGGGATGGATCGAGCTGGGCGGCTGCGGGATGGTCGACCCCAACGTGTTCGAGGCGGTGGGCGTCGACCCCGAGGAGTGGACGGGGTTCGCCTTCGGGTTCGGCATCGACCGCTGCGCCCAGGTCCGCCACGACCTCGACGACCTGCGCCACCTGCTCACCAACGACATCCGCTTCCTGTCGCAGTTCTGAGCGCCGAAATCCCTCGACGCGGGACGGCCGTAGACCGAAGGATGACATCTCGTTCCCGCAAGGCCGTGCTCCTTCTCGTGTCGGTGGTGGCCGCCTTCCTCGCCACCACGACCGTCGCCCACGCCGCCGTGACCGTGTCCCGGGCCGAGATGAACGGGTCGCGGCTCCGGATCGAGGGCCGGGCGACCGCCAACCGGACGATCACCGTCGATGGCGTAGCCATGGGGACGAGCGACGGGTCGGGCAACTTCCGGGTCGAGCGGGACGGGTTCACCGCGCCGGCCGACTGCACGGTGGACGTGAACGACGGCTCGGCCACCGCCGCCACCGCCACCCTGTCGGGCTGCACGCCAACGGCAGCACCGTCGACGACCACGACCGCGCCGGCCACGACCACCACCACCGCCGCGGCTCCGACGACCACCACGACGACCGCCCCGGCCCCGACGACGACGGCCGCGCCGGCTACGACCACGACGGCCGCCTCCGGGTTCCGGATCACCACCACAGCCCTGGGCAACGGGAACGTGGGCACCGACTACACCGGCTACATCGAAGCCTGCTGCGGCGGCAGTGGGCCCTACCGGTGGAGCCTGGTGGCCGGTCGCGTCCCCGACGGCCTCCAGTTCGCCGGGGACTCCCTGCGCCTGATCCAGACGACGGCGGTCACCGGCCGGCCCACGACGGTGCAGACGACCTCGTTCACCGTCGAGGCCCGAGACGGGTCGGGCAACACGGCGCGGAGGACGTTCAGCATCACCATCGACCCGCCGCGGCCCTTGGTCATCACCAACCAGAGCGACACGCTCGCTCCCGGGCGGGTGGGGGTCTCGTACGCGACCGGCGTGTTCGCCGACGGAGGCATCCCGCCGTACCGGTGGTCGCTGGTCGCCGGGCAGCTGCCCCCGGGGTTGTCGCTCACCACGTCGCCCGGGCGCATCACCGGGACACCGACGACGGTGGGGACGTTCACGTTCACCCTTCGTGTCACCGACGAGGGCGGCCAGCAGGCGAGCCGCCAGTTCAGCATCACGATCAGCCCGTAAGCCCGGTCGGCCGGGCTGCGGTCGACGCCTATCCTGCCTCCATGCGGGTGCCGCTCTCGTGGCTGCGCGACTTCGCGCCGTTCGACGCCGATCCGGCGGAGCTGGCGGCGACCCTTTCGCGGCTGGGGCTGGTCGTCGAGGGCGTCGAGCGGGTGGGCGAGGGGCTCGACCAGGTCGTGGTCGCCCGGGTCCTCGAGACCCTGCCCCACCCCAGAGCCGACCGTGTCCAGCTGGTCGACGTCGACGCCGGTGACGGCGTGGTGCGGGTGGTCGCCGGGGCGTTCAACTTCGGTCCCGGCGACCTGGTGCCCCTGGTCCGCCCGGGGGCCCGCCTCCCCGGCGGTCTGGAGATCGGCCGCCGGGAGGTCCGCGGCGAGTGGTCCGACGGCATGCTGTGCTCGGGGGCCGAGCTGCGCCTGTCCGACGACCATTCGGGCATCCTCGTCCTGCCCACCGAGGCGCCGATCGGTGCGCCGCTCGCCGAGGCCCTTGGGATCCGGCCCGACGTGGTGTTCGACGTCGAGGTCACCCCCAACCGCCCCGACGCCCTGTGCATGGCCGGGGTGGCCCGGGACCTGGCCGCCAGCCTCGGGCTGCCCTTCGCCGTCCCCGAGCCGCCTCCGGTGGACGGGCCCGGCGACCCTGGCGTGACCGTGGTCGTCGACTCGCCCGACCTCTGCCCCCGTTTCACCGCCACCCGCCTCGACGGTGTGGGCATCGGGCCGTCGCCGGCGTGGCTGGCCACCCGCCTGACCCTGGCCGGCATGCGGCCCATCAACAACGTCGTCGACGTCTCGAACTACGTCATGCTCGAGCTGGGCCAGCCCAACCACCCCTACGACCTCGACCGCCTTCCCGGTCATGGCCTCCTCGTGCGCCGGGCCGCCGAGGGCGAGACGCTGGTCACCCTCGACGAGGTCGAGCGGCGCCTCTCCTTCGACGACTGCCTGATCTGCGACGCCGAAGGGGCGCCGGTCGGCATCGGGGGGATCATGGGCGGGGCGTCGAGCGAGATCTCCGCCACGACGGGCACCGTGCTGTTGGAGGCGGCGTGGTTCTCGCCGCTGGCCATCGCCCGCACGTCGAAGCGGCTGGCCCTCCGCACCGAGGCGTCGATCCGCTTCGAGCGGGGGGTCGACCCGGCCGGCACCGAGCGCTCGGTCGCCCGCTTCTGCCAGCTGGCCGCCGAGGCCGCCTCGGCGACGCCGACCGGCGCGATGCTCGACGTGCGGAGTGACGTCCCCTCGCCCAAGCGGGTGGTCGTGCGCACCAGCCGGGTCAACGCCGTGCTGGGGACGGCGCTCTCGGCGGAGGACGTCGCGGGCTACCTCGAGCCCATCGGCTTCTCCTCCGCGGCCGGCGCCGGCGCCCCCGGCGACCTCACCGTGGACATCCCCACGTGGCGCCCCGACTGCGAGCGGGAGATCGACGTCGTCGAGGAGGTGGCGCGCCACCACGGCTACGACCGCGTCGCCCGGACGCTGCCGCTGACGGCGGCGGTCGACGGCGGGCTGTCCCCGTACCAGCGCGACCGCCGGCGGGTGCGCGAGGTGCTGGTGGGCGCCGGCCTCAGCGAGGCGTGGTCGAACTCCTTCCTCGCTCCGGACGACCTGGCCCGGGCGGGCCTGCCGACCGACGCGGTGCGAGTCGAGAACCCCCTGGCCCAGGAAGAGTCGGTCCTGCGCACGTCGCTCCTGCCCGGCCTCCTCCGAGCTCTGGTGACCAACCAGGCGCACCGCAACCCCGACGTGGCCCTGTTCGAGATCGGGCACGTGTTCCTGCCGCCGCCCGCAGAGGTGGAGCTGCCCCGCGAGCCCGAGCACCTGGCGCTGGCGCTGGCCGGGAGACCGGCGACCGAAGCCACCGCGCTGTGGCGACGGCTGGTCGACAGCCTCGCCCTCGAGACGGTCAAGTTCGAGCCGACCACGGCGCCCGGCCTGCACCCGACCCGGACGGCGTCGCTGCACGCAGGCGCCATCCGCCTGGGCGTGCTCGGCGAGGTCGACCCCGACGTGCTCGCGGCCCACTCGCTGGCCGCACCCGTCGGGTGGTTCGAGGTCGACATGGGTGCCACCCTGGCCGCCCCCCGCCGGCCGCGCGTGTACCGGCCGGTCAGCCGCTACCCGTCGGCCGACATCGACCTGGCGTTCGTCGTGGAGGACGGCGTGGCCGCCGCCGACATCGAGCTGACCCTTCGGTCCGCCGGCGCCGAGCTGCTCGAGGACCTGTGGCTGTTCGACGTGTTCCAGGGCCCCCAGCTGGGCGAGGGGCGGCGCAGCCTCGCCTACCGGCTGCGCTTCGCCGCCCTCGACCACACCCTGGACGAGGACGAGCTGGCGGCCGCCCGCACTCGCTGCATCAAGGCGGTGGAGTCGGCCTTCCGGGCGTCGCTGCGGGGCTGAACCCGCCCCTTGTCCTCGCGCCATTGCCCCGTGGAGGGGATCGTTCCGCCGAAGAGGCCCGCCGCCGTTTGCATACTCATGCAGGTATCCGTATGCTAGGCCGATGCACCGGGTAGGCGTCGTCGGGGCGTCCGGGTACGCCGGCGCCGAGCTCCTGCGCCTGTGCGCCGGCCATCCCGACCTCGAGGTGGCCTGGGCCACCGGCGAGACGATGGCGGGCACTGCGGTGAGCGCGCTGTACCCGAGCCTGGCGGCGGCGTACGGCGACACCCGCTTCGCGACGTACCGGCCCGAGCTGGCCGAGGGCGTCGACCTCGTCTTCCTCGCCCTCCCGCACGGCCAGTCGCAGCGCCTGGTGCCCGAGCTACGGGCGAGGGGATGCGCGATCGTCGACCTGGCCGCCGACTTCCGCCTGGCTGACCCGGCCATGTACGAGCGCTGGTACGGCGAGGCCCACACCGCGCCCGAGCTCCTGGGCGGGTTCGTCTACGGCCTGCCCGAGCTCGGGCGCGAGCAGCTCGCCAAGGCCGACGCGGTGGCGGCCGCCGGCTGCTACCCGACGGCGGCGGCGCTGGCCCTGGCGCCGCTCATGGCGGCCGGGGCCATCGAGCCCGAGGGCGTGGTCGTCGACGCCGCCAGCGGCGTCTCCGGCGCCGGGCGGGCACCCAAGCCCACCACCCACTTCAGCACCGCCAACGAGGACTTCACCGCCTACGGGCTGCTCGACCACCGCCACACGCCGGAGATCGAGCAGGCCACCGGGGCCCGGGTGCTGTTCACCCCCCACCTGGCGCCGATGACACGCGGGATCCTCGCCACCTGCTACGCCCGGCCCTCCGGACCCACGTCGACCGCCGGCCTGCTCGACCTCCTCGGCCAGCGGTACGCGGGTGAGCCGTTCGTGACCGTGACCCCGGGGTCGCCCTCCACCAAGGCGACCTGGGGGTCCAACTCGGCCCACCTCACCGCCCGCTTCGACGACCGCACCGGTTGGGTCCTCGTCATCGCCGCCATCGACAACCTCGTCAAAGGGGCGGCCGGCCAGGCGGTCCAGTGCGCCAACCTGGTCCTCGGGCTGGACGAGACGGCCGGGCTGACGGCCGTCGGCGTGTACCCGTGAGCGTGACGGCGGCGGCCGGCTTCCAGGCCGCGGGGATCGCATGCGGCATCAAGCAGGACCCGCCCGCGCCGGACCTGGCCCTGGTGTGCACCGACGACTCGGTGGCGGTGCCGGCGGCGGCCGTCTTCACCTCCAACCGGGCGGCCGCCGCGCCGGTCGAGGTCTCCCGGGGGCACCTGGCGGCGACCGGCGGGCGGGTGGCGGCGGTGGTCCTCAACAGCGGCAACGCCAACGCCGCCACCGGCTTCGCCGGGCGGGCCCACGCCGAGCGGGCGTGCGCCGTGGTGGCCGGGCTGCTCGGCTGCGCGCCCGAGGAGGTGCTGGTGTGCTCCACCGGTCTCATCGGCATCCCGTTCCCCATGGACGCCGTCGAGTCGGGCATCCCGCCGCTGGTGGACGGCCGGGCGGCGGGGGCGGCGGCGGGCGAGGCGGCGGCCGACGCCATCCGCACGACCGACACCGTGGCCAAGCAGGTGACGGTCGCGCGCGACGGGTTCACCGTCGGCGGCATGGCCAAAGGGGCGGCCATGCTCGCCCCCGACATGGCAACCATGCTGGCCGTGCTCACCACCGACGCCGCCGTGGGGCCGGCCGAGCTGGGCGGGGCCCTCGCGGTCGCGGTCGACCGGTCGTTCAACCGCGTCAGCGTGGACGGCTGCACCTCGACCAACGACACCGTCGTGGCCCTGGCCAGCGGGCGCGGCGCGGTGCCGTCGGGCACCGCCCTCACCGAGGCCCTCACCGCCGCCTGCGCCGACCTGGCCGCCCAGATGGCGGACGACGCCGAAGGGGCGACCAAGGTCGTCACCGTGCGGGTCGTCGGCGCCGCCTCCGACGAGGAGGCCCGGCGAGCTGCTCGCAAGGTGGCCGAGAGCCAGCTCGTGAAGTGCTCGCTCTACGGCGGCGACCCCTACTGGGGACGGGTGGTCAGCGAGCTGGGCAGCGCCGGCGTCACCTTCGCCGCCGACCTGGTCGAGGTCGCCTACGGCGGAATCGTCGTCTGCGCCGGGGGCGTCGCCGCCGAGCACGACCGCGACGCGGTCGAGTCCCACCTGAAGGGCCGCCACGTCGAGGTGCGGGCGTCGCTCGGCCTGGGCTCGGGTGACGCCAGCGTGCTCACCAACGACCTCACGCCCGACTACATCGCCGAGAACATGCGGACCTCATGAGCGCGGTGGTCGACACCCGCCGCCTCGGCGCGGCCGAGAAGGCGGCGGTGCTGGCCGACGCCCTCCCCTACATCCGCCGCTTCTGGGGCAAGGTCGTGGTCGTGAAGTACGGCGGGGCGGCGATGGAGGACCCCGCCCTCGCCACCCTCTTCGCCCAGGACGTCGTGCTGATGCGGTCGGTGGGCATGCGCCCGGTCGTGGTCCACGGCGGCGGCCCCCAGATCGGCGCCCTCATGCAGCGCCTGGGCAAGCAACCCGAGTTCCGCGACGGCCTGCGGGTCACCGACGCCGAGACGCTGGAGATCGCCCGCATGGTGCTGGTGGGCAAGGTCAACCGCGACATCGTGTCGTCCATCAACGTGCACGGGCCGCTGGCGGTCGGCCTCTCGGGCGAGGACGCCGGCCTGCTCTCGGCCAGCGCCCGGGCGCCCGAGCTCGGGTTCGTGGGCGACGTCGTCGGCGTGAACCCGCAGATCGTCGAGCGCCTCCTGGCCGAGGACCTGATCCCTGTGGTCGCCACCATCGGCACCGATCCCGGGGGACAGGCCTACAACGTCAACGCCGACACCGCCGCCGGCGCCATCGCCGCTGCCCTCGCCGCCGAGAAGCTCGTGTACCTCACCGACGTGGCCGGCCTCCTGGCCGACGTGGGCGACCCCGCCAGCGTGATGGCCACCGTCACCGTCGCCGAGCTGGAGGAGATGGTCGCCGCCGGCTCGCTCACCGGCGGGATGATCCCCAAGATCCGCTCGTGCGTCCGCGCCCTGCAGGGCGGGGTTCGCCAGGCCCACATCCTCGACGGGCGCGTCCCCCACGTCCTGCTCCTCGAGGTCTTCACCCGCGAGGGCATCGGGACCATGGTGCGGGCAGAGGGGGCGGCGCCGTGACCGACGTCCTGATGCCCACGTACGCCCCGGCGCCGGTGACCTTCGTGCGGGGGGAGGGCAGCCGCCTCTACGACGCGGACGGCCGGGCGTACGTCGATTTCGTCGGCGGCCTGGCCGTGACCTCGCTGGGGCACGCCCACCCGGCGGTGGCCGAGGCGCTGGCCGCCCAGGCCCGCACGCTCCTGCACGTCTCCAACCTCTACCGCACCGCCGTCGGGCCCGAGGTGGCGGCGACCCTGGATCGCCTGCTCGGCGGGGGAGGGCAGGTCTTCTTCGCCAACTCGGGCGCCGAGGCCAACGAGTGCGCCATCAAGCTGGCCCGCAAGTGGGGCGGGCACGGCCGCTACGCGGTGGTGAGCGCCTACGGCTCCTTCCACGGGCGCACTCTCGCCACCCTGCACGCCACCGGCCAGCCGCAGAAGCACGAGCCCTTCCAGCCCCTGCCGGAGGGGTTCCGCCACGTGGCCTGGGGCGACATCGACGCCCTGGACGCCGCCGTCCGTCCCGACGTGGTGGCCGCCGTTCTCCTCGAACCCGTCCAGGGAGAGGGAGGCGTCATCCCGGCGCCGCCGGGTTACCTGGCCGACGTGCGGCGCCTGTGCGACGAGCGCGGCGTGCTGCTCGTCGTGGACGAGGTGCAGACGGGCCTCGGTCGCACCGGCCGATGGTTCGGCTTCGAGCACGCCGGGATCCGCCCCGACGTCGTGACGCTGGCCAAGGCCCTGGGTAACGGCGTACCCATCGGCGCCTGCTGGGCCCGGGCCGAGGTGGCGTCGGCGTTCGTCCCGGGCGACCACGCCACCACCTTCGGCGGCCAGCCGCTGGCGGCGTCGGCCGCCCGGGCCGTGCTCGCGGTGATGGAGGCGGAGGACGTCCCCACCCGGGCGGCCCGGGCCGGCCAGCGGCTGCGCACCGGGCTGGAGGCGCTCCCTGGCGTGGACCACGTGAGGGGGCTCGGCCTGTTGCTGGCCGCCGAGCTGACCGAACGCCCCGCCCGGGCGGCGGCCGATGCCGCCCTGGGCGCCGGCCTCCTCGTCAACCCGATCACCCCGACCGCCCTGCGCTTCGCCCCGTCGCTGCTCGTCACCGACGACGAGATCGACCAGGCGCTGGACATCCTCGGCTCGGTCCTCGCCACGGTGGCCGCCGACGCGGCGGGATGAGGCACTTCCTCGAGGTCGACGACCTGGACGCCGGCGAGCTGGCGGCCGTGCTCGACCTGTCCGAGGAGCCGAGCTCGCCACCCGTCCTCGCCGGCACGGGCGTCGCCCTGCTGTTCGAGAAGCCCTCCACGCGGACCCGGGTGTCCATGGAGATGGCCGTCGTCCAGCTCGGCGGCCACCCCATCACGATCCGCCCCGACGAGGTGGGACTCGACACCCGCGAGCCCACCGAGGACGTGGGGCGGGTGCTGTCCCGTTACTGCGCCGCCATCGGAGCGCGCGTCTTCGACCACTCGACCGTCGAGCGGTTGGCGGGGGCGGCGTCGGTGCCGGTTGTCAACCTGCTCTCCGACCGGTCGCACCCGTGCCAGGCCCTCGCCGACCTGCTCACCCTCCGGCGGCACTGGGGGTCGCTCGACGGTCGGACGCTGGCGTGGGTGGGCGACGGCAACAACGTCTGCCGGTCGCTCCTACTGGCCGGGGCCATGGTGGGGATGACGCTGCGGGTGGCCGCCCCGCCGGGCTACGAGCCGGACCCCGACGTCGTGCGGTCGACGGGCGCCGTCGTCACCGCCGACCCGGACCAGACGGTGGCGGGGGCCGACGTGGTCTCGACCGACGTCTGGGCGTCGATGGGCCAGGAGGAGGAGGCGGCCGAGCGCCGGGTCGCGTTCGCCGGCTTCACGGTCGACGACCGCCTGATGTCCCTGGCCGGGCCCGACGCCGTCTTCCTCCACTGCCTCCCCGCCCACCGGGGCGAGGAGGTGACCGCGTCGGTGCTCGACGGTCCGGCCAGCCTGGTTTGGGAGCAGGCGGCCAACCGCATCCACGCCCAGCGGGGGTTGCTCCGTTGGCTCCTCGGAGGCCACTCCGGTGGACCGGCAAAGGCTGGCAACCGGGCGGGCGGGGCAGGGGGCCCCCGCCCGGAGCGGCAGGCGTGGTCCGAAGGACCCGGGTGCCCGCCGCCATGAGGTTGGCGAAGCCGCAACGGCAGCACCGGGTGGCCCGCATCCTGGCGTCCCAGCCGGTCACGAGCCAGGCCCAGGTCGTCGACCTCCTGGCCGCCGAGGGTGTGATCGCCACCCAGGCCACCGTCTCGCGGGACCTCGAGGAGCTCGGCGCGGTGAAGGTGCGCTCGGCCAGCGGTGAGTCGGTCTACGCCATCCCGGAGGAGCCCGCCGTCCGCCGCGCCTCCGACGAGCACCTGCGGCGGGTCATGGGCGAGTGGGTCGTCGAGGTGGCCCACTCCGGCAACATCGTCGTGCTGCGCACGCCCCCGGGGTCGGCGCACGTGGTCGGCTCGGCCATCGACCGGGCCGGGCTGGCCGGCGTGCTGGGCACCGTCGCCGGCGACGACACCGTCCTGGTCGTCGCATCCGAGCGCGACGGAGGCAGGGCCGTGGCCCGTAGCTTGTCGGGGCTGGCCGGGCTCTAGAGAGGGGATCCGCACAGCGTGGCAAAGAGAGTGGTGCTCGCCTACAGCGGCGGGCTGGACACGTCGGTGGCGGTCCGCTGGATGATCGAGGAGTGGGGGGTCGAGGTGGTCGCCCTCGCCGCGGACGTCGGCCAGGGCGGGGACTTCGACGCCGTCCGCCGGCGGGCGCTGGGGGCGGGCGCGGTGGAGGCGGTGGTCGTCGACTGCCGGGAAGAGTTCGCCCGCGACTTCGTGGCCCCCGCGCTCAAGGCCAACGCACGCTACGAGGGCAAGTACCCGCTGGTGTCGTCGCTCTCCCGGCCGGTGATCGCCCGCCACCTCGTGGCGGCGGCGCGGGGGCACGGGGCCGACGCCGTCGCCCACGGCTGCACCGGCAAGGGGAACGACCAGGTCCGCTTCGAGGTCTCGACGCGGGCCCTGGCGCCCGACCTAGAGGTGCTGGCGCCGGTGCGCGTCTGGGGCCTCACGCGGGAGGAGTCGATCGGTTACGCCGAGCGATTCGGGATCCCCGTCCCCGTCACCCGCTCGAGCCCCTACTCCATCGACCAGAACCTCTGGGGGCGCACCATCGAGTGCGGGATCCTCGAGGACCCGTGGGCCCAGCCCCCCGAGGAGGTCTTCGAGCTGACCACCCCCACCGCCACCGAGCCGGTGGAGATGGTGATCGGCTTCGACGCGGGCCTGCCCGTCAGCGTCGACGGACGCCGCCTGCCGCTGCACGACCTGGTGGCCGAGGTGAGCCGGGTGGTGGGCTCGTTCGGGTGGGGCCGCATCGACATGGTCGAGAACCGCCGGGTCGGGATCAAGAGCCGCGAGGTCTACGAGTGCCCGGGGGCCCTGGCCCTGCTCATGGCCCACGCCGACCTGGAGGACCTCACGCTCGAGCGCGACCTGGCCCACGAGAAGGCCCGCCTCGAGCCCCGCTACGCCGAGCTCGTGTACGACGGGCTGTGGTACTCCCCGCTGAAGCAGGCGCTGGACGCCTTCGTCGAGGAGAGCCAACGCCATGTCACGGGGGAGGTGCGCCTGCGCTGCGAGCAGCCGGGTCGCTGCTTCGTCGCCGGCCGCCGTAGCCCGGTCGGCCTCTACGACTACAACCTGGCGACCTACGAGGCGGCCGACCGGTTCCACCACGGCGACGCCGCCGGGTTCGTCCGCCTCTGGGGCCTCGGTGTGGAGACGTGGGCCAGCCGCCAGGGTCGGCCCGGGTCCTCCTCCGGCGACCATGGCGCCGGCGGGGGATGACCCTCTGGCAGGGCCGGATGGGCGACCTGCCGGCCGACGACCTGATGGCCTTCACCTCCAGCCTGGCGTTCGACGTGCGGCTGGCGCGCGACGACGTGGCCGGGTCGCGGGCCCATGTCCGGGGCCTGGTGCGGGCGGGGATCGTCACCGAGGACGAGGCCGGCACCCTCCTCGTGGCCCTCGACCGGGTGGAGCGGGAACTGGCCGAGGGCCTGTTCGAGTTCGCCCCCGGCGACGAGGACGTGCACACCGCGGTCGAGCGGCGGGTGACGGAACTCGCCGGTGACGCCGGCGCCAAGCTGCACAGCGGACGGAGCCGCAACGACCAGGTGGCCACCGACCTGCGCCTGTGGACCAAGCGGGCCCTGGCCGACGTCGCCCGCAAGGTCGTCGGCCTCCAGGAGGCGCTCCTCGACCGGGCCCGCGAGGCCGAGGACCTGGGGACGCAGCTACCCGGGTACACGCACCTGCAACGGGCCCAGCCCGTGCTCCTCGCCCACCACCTGCTCGCCCACGGCTGGGCCCTGGCACGCGACGTCGACCGCCTGCTCGACGCCCGCCGGCGCCTCGACGTGAGCCCCCTCGGCGCGGGAGCGTTGGCGGGGTCGTCGTTGCCCCTTGACCCCGACGCCACCGCCGCCGACCTCGGGTTCGCCGCCCGGTTCGAGAACTCCCTCGACGCGGTGAGCGACCGCGACTTCGTCGCCGAGTCCCTCTTCGTGCTGTCGCTCCTCGCCGTCCACCTCTCCCGGCTGGGCGAGGAGCTCGTGCTGTGGTCGAGCGCCGAGTTCGGCTTCCTCCGTCTGGCCGACGCCTGGTCGACCGGGAGCTCCATGCTCCCGCAGAAGAAGAACCCCGACGTCGCCGAGCTCGCCCGGGCCAAGGCTGGGCGGCTCATCGGCCACCTGGCCGGCCTCTTGGCGACGCTGAAGGGGCTGCCCCTCGCCTACAACCGCGACCTTCAGGAGGACAAGGAGCCGCTCTTCGACGCCGTCGACCAGATGGCATGGGCGCTGGTCGCCCTCGCCGGCCTGGTCTCGACCGCGACCTTCGACGCCGATCGCATGGGCGCCGCCGCCGACACCCCCGACGCCGCCGCCATCGACCTGGCCGAGTGGATGGTGGCCCAGGGCGTCCCCTTCCGCCACGCCCATACCGCCGTCGGTGCCCTCGTGCGCGACGCGGGCGAGCGCCACGTGCCACTCGAGGAGCTGGTGGCCGCCCATCCCGACCTGGGCCCCGACGCCCTGCACCTGCTCGAGCCGGGTACCGCGGTCGGGCGGCGGACGACGCCCGGAGGGGCAGGGCCCGGGCCGGTCGCCGAGCAGCTCGTGCGCTTCGCCGACCGGCTGGCGGCGGACCGCAGGCGGTTGCCACCGACCTGACTTCCCCGGTCGCACCGGTGGCCCCCCAGCCCCTTCCCCGCGCCTTCTACGCCCGCGACAGCCGCGAGGTGGCACCGGAGCTGCTCAACAAGCTGCTCGTGCGGGGGGCGCGGGTTGGGCGCATCGTGGAGGTCGAGGCCTACTGCGGGGCCGAGGATCCCGGGAGCCACGCGTTCCGCGGCCGTACCCGGCGCAACGCCACCATGTTCGGCCCGCCCGGGCACCTCTACGTCTATTTCACCTATGGCATGCACTTCTGCGCCAACGTCGTCTGCGGCGCCGAGGGCGAGGCCACGGCCGTCCTCCTGCGCGGGCTCGACGCCGAGGGCGGCCTCGACGAGATGCGGGCGTCCTACCCTGGGATACGCGAACCGGACCTCTGCCGAGGGCCGGCCCGGTTGTGCCGGGCCTTCGCCATCGACCGGTCCTTCGACGGCGCCGACCTGGTCACGGGGGACCGCGGCGTGGTGGTGGCGGACGACGGCATGCCGCCGCCGGCCCATCCCGGCGTCGGCCCCCGCATCGGCCTTTCCGCCGGCGCCGACCTCCCCTGGCGGTTCTTCGTCCCCGGCGCCTCGGGGGTCTCCCGGCCGCCCGGCGCGAGGAGAGTGGGCGGTTAGCGTGCAGGCCGTGGAGGGCCGCCCCACCGCCGATCTCATGGCCGAGCTCGAGTGGCGGGGGATGGTCCATCAGGTCACCGATCCCGAGCTCGGGGGCAAGCTGGCGGCCGAGCGCTTCGTCGGCTACGCCGGGTTCGACGCCACCGCCGACAGCCTCCATGTCGGCCACCTGGTCGGGCTGGTGGGCCTGCAGCGGCTGCAGCGGGCCGGCCACCGGCCGCTCGCCCTGGTGGGCGGGGGCACCACCCTCGTCGGCGATCCCAGCGGGAAGGAAGCGGAGCGGCCGCTGTTGTCGGTCGAGGAGATCGACGCCAACGTGGCCGGGATCCGCGGCCACATCGAGCGGTTCGTCGAGCTGGGCGAGGGGGCGGGGGGCGGCGCCGTGGTCGACAACGCCGCCTGGCTGCGCCGCGTGGGGCTCACCGACTTCCTGCGCGACGTGGGGAAGCACTTCACCGTCAACGCCATGCTCGCCAAGGAGTCGGTGCGGGCCCGGCTCACCGAGCGGGAGCAGGGCATCTCCTACACCGAGTTCAGCTACATGCTCCTGCAGGCCTACGACTTCCTGCACCTGTACGACACCTTCGGCTGCCGGCTCCAGCTCGGGGGCAGCGACCAGTGGGGCAACATCACGACCGGGATCGAGCTCGTGCGCCGGGTGCGGGGCGTCGCCGTCTACGGCATCACCTGGCCCCTCGTGACCAAGGCCGACGGCACCAAGTTCGGCAAGACGGAGGCGGGGGCGGTGTGGCTCGACCCGCGCCGGACCAGTCCCTACCACTTCTTCCAGTTCTGGCTTCGCACCGACGACCGCGACGTCATCCGGTACCTGAAGCTGCTGAGCTCACTGGACTGGGATGCCATCGCCACCCTGGAGGTGGAGGTGGCGGAGCGCCCGGCCCAGCGGCGGGCCCAGCAGGCGCTGGCCGACGACCTCACCACCGCCGTCCACGGCCGCCCGGCGGCCGAGGCCGCCCGCCGGGCCGCCCAGGCTCTCTTCGGGGGTGAACTGGCCGACCTCGACGAGGCGACCCTCCTGGACGTGTTCGCCGAGGCGCCGTCCATCACCCTGTCCCGGAGTGAGCTGTCCGACGGCGGTGTTCCTTTTGTGGAGCTGCTCGCCCGTACCGGCGCGGTGCCGTCCCGCTCGGCCGCCCGGGCCGCGGTGGAGGCCGGGGGCGCCTACGTCAACAACCGGCGGGAGACCGACGTCGACCGGCGGATCGGCGAGGAGGACCTGGTGGCGGGCGCCTACGTGGTCCTCCGGCGGGGGAGGCGGAGTTACCACCTCGTGCGTTTCGGGTAATCTCATCCCACGCCGACACCGGCCGGTTGAGGAAGAAGTCCTCTGGTGCTAGTGTTATGTGTTGCGCCGGGAGCGGGGAACCGCCGACCGGTGCCTTGACCGGGAGCCCAGGCCCAGCCGGGCGAACGGGTGGAGGAAGTGCAGGGCGAGACCCCGCAACCCTCGGCAAAGCGAACGTGGGGCACCGCCGTCTTGGAAGACGCGTGCCGATCGCTCCTTGAAAACGGAACAGAGAGCCATGGGAACCGGTGGCCGCACAGCGGTGGACCCGGTTCCGACGCCAGTGCGGGCGGCCACCTCGGTGGCCGCGAAGTCAATGCACTGAGACGGACGACGTCCGTGTCTGTGCCAGTCGGCGCTCGGGGTTCAGTCACCCCGAACCGCCGGCTCTCCCGATCGACGGTCGATGCCACCTCCGGGTGGCCGCGGCCAGAGATCTCGATGGAGAGTTTGATCCTGGCTCAGGACGAACGCTGGCGGCGTGCTTAACACATGCAAGTCGAGCGAGGTCCAACCAGTCGCAAGACTGGGGAAGACCTAGCGGCGAACGGGTGAGTAACACGTGAGAAACCTGTCCCGAAGACCGGGATAACACCGGGAAACCGGTGCTAATACCGGATACCCCCATCTGACCGCATGGCCGGGCGAGGAAAGTTTTTTCGGTCTGGGAGGGCCTCGCGGCCTATCAGCTTGTTGGTGGGGTAACGGCCTACCAAGGCTCCGACGGGTAGCTGGTCTGAGAGGACGACCAGCCACACTGGGACTGAGACACGGCCCAGACTCCTACGGGAGGCAGCAGTGGGGAATCTTGCGCA